>DAOLFJ010000017.1:0-31868 GCA_035326365.1 Saprospiraceae bacterium
GCTTTTATCACTTCATTTGCATTGACGTATCTCGCTATACCGTCTATCATCCATATAGCTGTGAAAAAAAATCTAATGGATGAGCCTGGAGATAGACGTTCGCATAAGGTTAGTACGCCATCCTTGGGAGGAATAGGTATATTTGCTGGTACTGTTTTTTCTATTATTTTGTGGACACCATTTAATTATTTCGGAGACTTGCAGTACATTCTTTGTGCATTTATCATCATATTCTTGATAGGTGCCAAAGACGATATTGATCCAATGTCACCTTCCAAAAAATTCTTAGGTGAGCTATTTGCCGCAGGAATCTTAGTATTTAGGGCAAAAATAAAGTTAACTAGTTTGTATGGTTTTTTCGGTATCTATGAGATTCCTGAATTTGCAAGCATCATTCTTTCCATTTTTACTATCATTGTCATCATCAATGCATTCAACCTAATAGACGGTATCAATGGGCTTTCAGCTAGCTTGGGATTGCTGATCACATTTGTATTGGGCATATGGTTTTTATTGGTCGGCAGTATAGAAATATCTATTGTAGCATTTGCATTATGTGGTGCATTAGTCGCATTTTTAAAGTACAATATTACACCTGCCAAGATATTTATGGGCGATACGGGAGCATTACTACTAGGTACTGTATGCTCGATTTTGGCGATCAAGTTTATTGAATTACATAATGTTATCACAGACTCTGCTTATACATTTAGTTCTGCGCCTTCTGTTGCGATTGCTATATTGATCTTGCCACTATTCGATACCCTAAGGGTTTTTGTATTAAGAATTATGGAAGGAAAATCACCATTTAATCCCGATAGAAAACATATCCACCATATCATGATCGATCTAGGTCTTACGCACATGCAGGCGACGGGTGTATTATTTATGACAAATATTTTGTTTATCATCCTAGCAATCATGCTTCAAAACGTGGGTAATTTAATGCTACTGGCAATTATTCTTGGCCTGGCTTTAGGTATGTCATATTTTGCATCTATGATGGTAGCTCAGAAAAAATCAAAAACAAATGTATGATGCCTTGGATAGCTGTATTTGTGGGTGGTGGAGCTGGTAGTTTGTTGAGATACTTATTAGCCAAACATTACAATCCGGTTTTAGATGGCTACATGACTTTTCCTTACGGTACTTTTATTGCCAATATTGCAAGCTGTTTTCTGCTAGGAATTTTAATGCAAAAACATATGAATGGACAGTTGGGTGATCATATCAGGTTTCTGCTTGCAGTTGGTTTTTGTGGTGGTTTTAGTACATTTTCGACTTTCGGTTATGAGATTTACTTATATCTACAAAAGGGTCAGATTATGATCGGGTTAGGATACATCACTTTTAGTTTATTGATTGGTGTGATGGCAATCGTGTTAGGGTTGAAGGTTGCAACGGTATTGTAAACTTCTTTAATACCTTTTTACCAATCTATTTTACTCTATTCCACCCAATTCTTATCTACACCTTAATAGTCTTCCATCGACCTAGCTTAAATATATAGTAAGCGACTACTGCTATGAGTGTCTCTGCTATAGGCACTGCCCAAAAAGCTCCTTCTAAGCCGAATCCAACATTTTTTGTTAAGAAATAAGCCAATGGTATTTGTACCAACCAAAATCCAACAAAATTAATAATAGTCGGGGTCTTGGTATCTCCTGCGCCATTCATAGCTTGCATCATGACCATACCTATACCATAAAATATAAAACCTGATCCTATGATTTGCAAAGCTTGGACTCCAATCCTAATGACTTCAGCATCGTTTGTAAAAAAAGAAACGATAGGTTGCGACAAAAATATAAAAATTGCCATCACCATTGACATAAAAATGGCATTGTACTTAGTCGCTAGCATTACACTTTTTTCAGCTCTTTCTACTTGATTAGCACCAAGATTCTGACCTATGAGTGTAGCTGCTGCATTACTGAGTCCCCATGCAGGCAAGATAAAAAAGACTACATTTCTGATCGCGATCTGATATCCAGCAGAAGCAGCTGTACCACCTGTATCTGCAACTAATCGAGTCAAAACGATCCAACTGCCCGATGCTATTACAAACTGGAAAGTAGCAGGCCATGCAAGTTGCAACATAGATTTTATAATCTTCCAATCTGGCGTAAAGTCCGAAACCTTTATTTTAATAATACCACTACCTTTGACCATATGAAAGACTTGATAAGCTACGCCTGCTCCTCTCCCTACACATGTGGCAATAGCTGCACCTTCAAGTCCCCATCCTTCCCAACCATATAGACCATAGATAAAAAGTGGGTCTAATATTATATTAATGAGACTAGCTATCCAAAGGCTTTTCATAGCCAACGCAGCATTACCAGCACCACGGAATATACCATTGATCAGAAATAAATATACGATTACTGCACTACTGCCAAACATGATACTTGTAAACGATTTGCCTTCTGCAATCACGTCATCAGATGCACCCATAAATCGCAATAATTCATCAGAATAAATCACTCCTACTACACTTAACGCAACGGAAAACACACCCGAAATCATTAATGCCTGAGCAGCTGACGTGGAAGCATCTTCTGTATCTTTTTCGCCTACCCTTCTTGCTATGATGGCAGTAGCAGCCGTACTGAGTCCAATTGCTAACGAATAAATAATGGTGATCATTGACTCTGTATATCCTACTACGGCTATTGCGTTTTGGCCTAGTTTACCTACGAAATACATGTCAACAAGAGCAAATACACTTTCTAAACTCAACTCAAGGATCATAGGAATAGCCAATAGAAATATAGCTGTACGGATATTTCCTTGGGTATAATCGTGTTCATCACCTCTGAGGGCTTCTCTGATGAGATTAAAAAATTTTATGATCTTGGTTGCTACCAAAGCTTATTTATTTTTTAAATGGTTTCAAATCAAAAACTGACCATTTTTATAAATCAATACATCGTCAGCATAGATTTCTCCACGATCCTTCATATCAGTGATCATATCCCAATGAATAGGTGATTGGTTTTTTCCGCCAGTCTGCTTGTAAGATTGGCCAATAGCCATATGAATCGAACCACCTATTTTTTCGTCAAATAATATATTCTTTGTCGTACGTTGGATATTATAATTGGTACCAATAGCTACTTCACCGAAATATCTTGCGCCTTCTATCTTAAATATATCATCTAAGAAAGCCTTCCCTTTTTCAGCATCGTACGATACTACTTGGCCTTTTTCTACATGCAAAGTGACACCTTCTACTTCGTGCCCCATATAGACAATTGGATAGTTAAAATAAATATATCCTTCCACTGTATCTTCTATGGGTCCAGTAAATACTTCACCACTCGGCATATTGGATCTTCCATCTGAATTGATCCAAATACGATCTTTTACCCTAAATGTTATATCAGTCCTAGGGTTTTTATATTGAATGACATCCGCATTATTGAGATAATCGACGATGTGTTGTTGACTTGCACGTACTTTTAGCCATTCTGCTTCAGGGTCACCTGCATACAGATTACATGCGTTATAAACAAACGTTTCGTATTCTTCTAAGCTCATACCTGCTTCTTGAGCAGCTGCTATTGTTGGGTATTGACAAAGACATCTTTTCAATCGTCTATCAGCTGTCCTATCGAAATAAATCTGATTTATTTCATTCATAGCTCTACTTCTTCGGGCAGATTTCGTTTGGTCGTTTTGCTGATCTTCACGTACATTAAAAGGAGCTCTGATAACTAAATACGCATCAAATGTTTCCATAATAGACTTAGTACTCGGAGATACATAATCCAACTGATGGTCTTGTGCTTCATTAATAAATATTCTATTTTGCTCTCTGAATGTCATTTGATATTCTACATGCACGCCTTTTTTGATAGCCGCTCTATACACTTCACGGAGCAAAGGCTCTGCGAGTGTTGTGGTTTGTATGAATAATTTTTCACCTGACTTGAGTTCAAGGCAATAATTGACAAGCAAATGGGCATATTTTTCTAACATAAGTCTAAAATGATTTTAAGAATAAATTACCAAGTTTTTACTTGAAAAGGATATCTCACGGTATATTCGTGGGATATCATTTCTTTTAGTGTATCTCTTAGCAGGTCAATATTTTCCTTTTGAGTAGCTGAAATTAGGACATTTGGAAAGTTATATTGATTGCTAAATTTTTCTTTGATATCTGCCATGATTTCGACCTTCACATTTTCATCTAAATAATCGTCAAAATATTTTTTACGATATAGATCTACCTTATTAAATACCATAAGCGTGGTCCGATCAGCTGCCCCTAAATCATTTAAGGTGTTTTGTACAGTGAGAATATGGTCTTCGTGTTGTGGATGCGAGATATCGACGACATGCACGAGAATATCGCTTTCTCTTACTTCATCCAATGTTGATTTAAAACTCTCTACCAAATGGTGCGGTAACTTCCTAATAAACCCAACTGTATCTGATAATAAAAAAGGCATCGTATCCCATACCACTTTGCGCACTGTGGTATCCAAGGTCGCAAACAATTTATTTTCGGCAAATACATCTGACTTACTCAGTACATTCATCAAAGTAGATTTGCCCACATTGGTATATCCTACGAGCGAAACCCTGATGAGTTCACCACGATTTTTACGTTGGGTTTGTGCTTGCTGATCTATCTTTTCCAGCCTTTTTTTGAGCATTGATATCTTATCTCTGACGATCCTTCTATCTGTCTCTATCTCCATCTCACCAGGACCTCTCATCCCGATACCACCACGCTGACGCTCCAAGTGTGTCCAAAGTCCTCTCAATCTTGGCAACAAATACTGCATCTGGGCCAATTCTACTTGGGTTTTTGCTTGCGCTGTTTGAGCTCGGTCTGCAAATATGTCTAGAATAAGCGTACTACGATCAACAATTTTTACCTTAAGATATTCTTCTAGAAAACCAGTTTGTTTCCCGGTAAGGTCATCATCAAAAACTGCGAGAGTGATATCTTCATTACGCTCGATATAATTTTTTATTTCGTCTAGCTTACCTGATCCTACAAATGTTTTTACATTGGGATGCGGCATCCTTTGGGTAAATACTTTTTTGGTAATCGCTCCGGCTGTAGTGACTAAAAAATCAAGTTCGTCAAGGTGTTCTAATACCAGACTTTCATGTTGGTCTCCAGCAATCACACCTACTAGGATACAGTATTCTTGCTCTTTGCGAATGCCTTTTTTATCTTCTTTCCCTACTTTCCACGCGTCGCTCATATGTATATATTGTATGTTTTTGAATAATGTTATTTAGTACAGTTCATATCTCATACGTTATTATTCATCTTAACCATGAATAAATATCTTTGTAAAAAAAAAACTTAACCCGATAACATTGTATTTGTACTGCAAAAGTAAATCTTTTTTAGGGCAAAAACTTAAAATTGACTGAGGCATTTCATTTTCTCGCAATATTAATCGCGTAGTAGTTATCCAATTTTCTAAAACAATACTTAATAATTAGTCAAGATTGATAAAAATAAAAAGAGAGTCTACTTTAGTCCATTTCGTAAGAAACGGAGCAGACTCCCAGTCCGTCGGAGTACGGAAATGTAAAGATATGATAATTTTTGGAGAACTTTCATGTTTTAGCCACATTTGACATTTCCATATGACCGTACTTATATTTTATCAAGTTTAAAATCTATATCTTTACACAATGGATACAAAACAATGGTAAACTGATTTAGTATTGATGTAATTTAATGTTAAAATTTATCAAAATAAACTGAGGTTCGTGATGCTAAACAATGGATGATTGTACCTTTTATCTAATTTTACTACAATTGCATAACCAATTTTATACATTTGCTGTTTATTGCAATAAATTTAAAGTAAAGTGATAAAAACAGATATATTGGTAATAGGCGCTGGAGTAGCAGGGTTTTCGTTTGCAATCAGAATGGCAGAAGCTAGACCTGATCTTAAAATCACTGTCCTCACCAAAACCAACGAGAAAGAATCCAATACAAGTTACGCGCAAGGTGGCGTAGCGGCTGTGTGGGATAATGATATCGATAACTATGCAAAACATGTTGCAGATACGCTAGATGCTGGTGATGGTATTTGTGATGAAAACATAGTGGATATTGTCGTCAAAGAAGGTCCCGAAAGAGTCAAAGACATTATAGAGTGGGGCGCTCGATTTGATAAAAATAAAGCTGGAGAATATGACCTTGGTCGTGAAGGTGGACACTCAGAAAATCGCATACTTCACTACAAAGATATCACTGGTTGGGAGATACAGCGTACCTTAAATGACAAAGCAAAAACTTATCCTAATATTGTCTTTCACGAGCATTATTTTGCCATTGACATCATCACTCAGCATCATAAAGGTAGGAACATCACCCGACTCACTCCTGATATTGATTGTTATGGCGCTTATGTCTTTAACAAAGTAAGTAAAGAAATAGAAACATTTCTTGCAAAGGTGACCGTTTTAGCTACAGGTGGCGCAGGTCAGGTGTACAAAAGCACTACCAATCCGACCATTGCATCAGGTGATGGTATAGCGATGGTATATAGAGCAAAAGGACGTGTAGCCAATATGGAATTTATCCAATTTCACCCAACATCACTCTACAATCCTGCTGGTGAGAATCCAGCTTTTCTGGTTTCAGAGGCAGTGCGTGGCTTTGGTGCTGTACTTAGGACTACAGATGGTAAAGAGTTTATGCATAAATATGATGAGAGATTATCTCTTGCACCTAGAGACATTGTAGCAAGAGCGATCGATAATGAAATGAAACTAAGAGGTGATGAGTATGAATATTTAGATTGTACACATCTCGATCAAGAAGCATTTTATAATCATTTTCCTAATATAACTGACAAATGCAAAAGCCTAGGTATAGATCCAGCTAAGGACTTTATCCCTGTAGTACCTGCATGTCATTATTTGTGTGGTGGTATATTGATAGATGAGATGGGCAAAACATCGATCTCCCGATTGTACGCAGCCGGTGAATGTACAAATTCAGGTCTCCATGGTGCCAATAGATTAGCGTCCAATTCATTGTTAGAAGGATTGGTATTTGCAGATAGGATTCATCAAGATATTTTATTAAAAATTGATCAAATAGAAATCGAAAAAAACATCCCAGAGTGGAATGCAGAAGGTACCACTGAACCCAAAGAAATGGTCCTGATAACCCAAAGTCTAAAAGAACTTAAAGAAATCATGAGCAATTATGTGGGAATAGTAAGGACAGATGTGCGTCTAAAAAGAGCGATGGATAGGTTGCACTTATTATACAAAGAAACAGAAGTGCTGTATACCACAACCATTATTTCGCCACAATTGTGTGAGCTGCGTAATTTGATCACTAATGCATATCTTATAACTAAAGCAGCTGAAATGCGCAAAGAAAGTAGAGGATTACATTACAATACAGACCATCCAGCCCAATTTGAATACACAGAAACCACTTATATGTAACATAGCATGTCCAATCAAAACCAAAACACCAACCCACCAAATTCGATATTTAAAGAATGGCTCGAGAAGCTCCAACAAGAGTCCTGGCAACTAGAGCTTTTGATTTCTGGATTTGCAATTTATGGTATTTATGAATCAAGAACACTCCTAGCGGATTTAGAATTCTTTAGAGACAATGAAGTATCTGGCGAATTAAACTTTATTGTCAGTATGCTTATATTCGTATTTAAAAAAGGGTGGTTAATCTTTTTTTTCAATCTTATTGTCCATGTCATTTTGCGTGGCCTGTGGATTGGTGCTATAGGACTGAGGTATGTGTCAGAAGAAATTGAGTATGATTCATTTGGATATACCGAGCGATTTACCCAATATCTAAAAACAAAAGTTGGTAGTTATGATGACTTTATAGAGCGCCTAGAGAAATTATGTAGTGTGTTATTTGCCTATACGTTCTTATTGTTTTTACTCTTTTTTTCATTGATGATATTTGTATTACAAACGTTTCTTTTTGCTATAATAGCTCAGAAATTTAATGAGACAAATAGTACATTCGCATCATTCCTAGGTCTTTTGGGCACTATTTATTTTTTAGGTGGTGCTATTGTTTTTTTTGATCTTATTACTTTAGGTGGTTTTAAAAGAATCCGCGAGAAGTCTATTTCCAAGATCTACTTTCATGTGTATAGATTTTATAGTTTTGCAACATTGTCATTTCTTTATAGGCCATTATTGTATAATTTTATTGACCATAAATATACGAAACGACTATTTTTCCTATCCATTCCTTATATCATGATCGTCATATTTGGGGCATCATTTTTTGAAAACAATCCTAATCCTTATTTACCTTCTAAAAGTACGAGCCAAGAACATGGATACTTAATAGATAACTATAACTATGATGATCTGAGAGACAAAATGCTCTTAGAATTTCCCAATGAAGAACGAAAGATAAATAAAAACCGTTTAGGTGCTATCACGTTAGACCAGTTTGAGATTACAAAAAGTACTTCTTCTGTCTTTATAAAACTTGAAAATAGTTATAATAAGTTACTTGAGAGAGATACCACATTACCAGCATCAAAAAAGAAAGGTATATCTATAAGTTGGTTTAATAATAGTGACCTTGATGATAAAAACATTGAAAAGTTGGAAGAACAAAAATCTTCTGATATAGCTTCACTCTATGAAGAACGCAGAAAAATAAATAAATCTCTAAAGACAAAGGAGGATATAAAATTACGTCAAAAAAAGGATTCCATTACGTCAAAAATAGAGGAAAAAGAAGCATTTTGGACAGCAAAATTTACTGAAGCAGAAAGACAAAAGGTTTCAGGAGTTTTGAACGCATATCTTTCTCATGTTAAATTATTTATAGACTCTATTCCAATACCATTGAATAATTGTTTTTTTTATACACACCCACATTATTCAGAACAAGGTATTAAATGCATGTTCAATACAGATTCGCTAACAATTGGAACACATATAGTGAAGTTTGAGCAAAATTACTTAAACCAAGAAGAAGAATTATTAAAAGATATTATATATTTACCCATTATTAAACAATAAAATCAAAACATTATGGATTTTCAGACACCTTGGATTAAGTATGGCGTTATTTATGGAATTATTAGCGTTTGTCTTTTCTTGTTTTCATCATATATAAGTCCTCTTGGTATTTGGGTTCAATTTTTTGTAGGCTTTTTAATAATGATAGTATTTATGGTGCTATCTGCTAAGGAAGAAAAAGCAAGTAAAGATGGTATTATTAATTATGGAGAAGCATTAAAAAATACTTTTTTGACAGGATTTATAGGTCTTATTATTTCAGGTTTAACTACTTTGATTATGGTTCATTTAGTTGATCCAAGTTTATTAGGAATACTTCAAGAACAAGCTGTAGAGTCTGTAGAATCAATGATGTCAAGTTTTGGTGTATCAGATGATGTCATAAGTGAAGCTATGGAAAAAGCAGAAGCAGACATGGAAGCTCAGTTCACTCCATTGTCTCAAATATTGAACATTCTTAAAAGCAGCATTATGGTGGTGATTATCGCTGCAATAGTTTCTATCTTTGTCAAAAAGAACGAGAATATCCACGATATAAAATTATAATACATATTGTTGTAGGGCTTTCAGATGCCTTATCACTTATTAAATTTAAGTCAACTTTGGTAGTATGTCTTAGTGCCATAATACCAAAGTTTATGGATCACATAAAAATAGATTAGATAATTTAGTTATAGCTATAGGTGTTATAAATCTGATATTTCGACTTCTTCAAAACTATCTTCATCTTCAGGACTTAGCTGAACAGGCATATTTCGTGTCACAAAATTACACCACTTGCAAGTATCTTCTCCACAACCAGGAGTGAATATATGATTTTTGATGTCTTGATAAGCTTGTACAAGCTGTGCACCAACCATTTCAGTTTCGAAAGTTGCTATCTCAAACTCTCCTTTTCTATATTTGTCATCCTTATCCTTTTCAATAAAATCCATAATGCCCTTTGTCATAACCCAATTATGTTTCTTGTCTCCATCCAATAACAATCGATAGAACATTATTTGTCTCCAGTAACCACCACCTAAATCATCATCAGCTCCAGTAGGAGGTTTAAGTTTTTTGGAGTCATATCTACCCGTTTTATAGTCTGTCACAGAAATATAATTGTCATAAATATTAATCCTATCTAGTTTTCCAGATATAGGTACTCCTTGATATTCTGTGGATTTTATTTCATATTCTACCTCATATTTTCTCGGGACCAACCACGATTGACTGTTCTCATTATAATAATCTGTAAGGATATTTTGACCATGTTTAGTGAGATTTTCAAATTCCTGACTAGTGAAATGAGACTTATAATATTCTAATCCTTTCGTATAAAAATCAAGTAACTTCTGTACACTACCCATTGAGCGTGGCACTGCATTTTCTATATCTCTGAAGAAATGCTCTAGTGCATAGTGTATAGCATTACCAAATCCCATCGTAGCGCTCCTACCAAGTGGCACTCTAAGTATTGTCTCAAAATAGAAAGTCAGTTTACACTTAAGATACTTATTAAGACTGGTAGCACTTAGTTTAAAATTTTCTAGTATATGATCGATTAAATCATGCTCTATGAGCTGCGGTACACCCCGAGTAAAGCGCATCAATTCAGCTTTGTATAACAAGACGTCATCATCAGGTATATTGATTTCTTTGATTTCATCTTCACTTAATATAGATTCAGCTACAAATTTTGATGGTTCGAGTTTTTTGTCTTCGTCCGAGTGTAATGGATACGATATATATAGATAGTTTTTTGCTCTTGTCATGGCTACGTACATCAGTCTTCTATCATCTTCTTCTTCGACCTGACTATTGGACGTAGTGAGCGTAGGCGGCAAGGCATATTGTCCGTTATTTCCTATCTTTTTCTCCCAGTTTGAACTATTAGATCTTATGACGAAAACATGATCAAACTCGAGACCTTTTGCACCATGAGCAGACATAAAATTAATACCTTTTTCATTACTAATGATACGGTATATAGGTAGCTCCAAATTATTATCTACCATAATATCAATCATTTGGATCAACTGTTTTAGGGACAATGTCTTACTTTTGGCTGCTTCATTTTTTACAAAATCAAAAAACGTATTAATTAATTGTAGCCTCCATGCTTTGTCTGAACTATACAGGACAGTATTTAGAATATTACCATCTGTCAATACTTTTTCTATCAACGTTTGAATGGTAACATTAAAAATATCTGATATCCAGGTTTCTATTGTATTGGCTACTTGCATGACGGTATCGATATCCTTGACACCTGCTTCTTGCAATAGTGACCTATTTTTCAGAACTTCTCTCCACTTCAAATAAGTATCTTCTTTATCCGTCGACTTCCTTTTACAGTAAATACTAATAGCTGCAATATCCAACGCTGAAATGGCAAAAAATTCATAATGTAGTATTTCAAAAAGTATGTCTTCATTTCCGTATGGCCTTACTGTTTCCCCTTGGATATATCGTAGAATGTTGATCAGTTTCACAACATCTACTTCACCCAATACATTGACTCGTTTTTTGACATTGATCGGTATTTTCTTTTGTGAAAAGTATCGAATCAAATTCTCTACAATGCGATGTTTGGTATAAATGATCGCCATTTCATTATACGGTACGCCACTATCATGCAGTTCTGATATTTTTTGAATGATTCCTGCTTCTTCTTGGGTTTCATTTTGATAAGCCAAAAATTGTGGTTCTGGGGCGTTTTCTATTCCGTTTCGTCTTGCCTCTGATAGGTCCTTAGTGAGATATGAATATCGATTTACAAGTCGTTCTGTGTTATTTTCGATAAGTCTTTTTGCTCTATCTAGAATCTTCTGACTGGACCTATAATTTGCTGTTAATACAATCTCTTTAGGTGCGAATCTATTTTTAAAGTCGATGATGCTATTCATATTTGCACCTTGAAATCTAAATATACTTTGATCATCATCACCTACAATAAATAAATTAGGGTCCTCCCAATATTCTGCAAGGAGGAAGAGCAATTCATTCTGAGCACCATTTGTATCCTGAAATTCATCTACCAAAATATACTGAAATCGCTCCTGATACTTTCCTAAAAGAGCATCATCAGTTTTAAATTTGTCTATGACCCACAAAATCATATCTTGGTAGTCAAATCGATCCCGTTTGGCCATCTCTTCATTATATCGATCAAACTCATCACATGCAGCGAGTACATTTTCGTACCTCGCAAGTTCTGATGCTACATTTTTGGGATTGATGTCACCTAACTGATATTGGGTATTGGTGGATTTATCGAAGTATTTTCTTTTGTAGACAAATGGCGATAATGTAGGGTCAGTCACAATGCTTTTATGTCTTTCGTATGCATCTTTTATCAGAGCAGGTGTCCATTTTTCTTGTTTCATGGTGCTGAATAGAGATTTTAACCTTTTCCATTCATAATATACATCACCTTTATATCTTTTGAGTGGATGATTGTCTCCGAATGTATCTATAATACTACGATAAACGTCAATTTCTTCTATTTCTGATATGGATTGTAGCTCTCTAAAATTGCCAAAAGATTTAGGATTTTCTTTAATAACCGAATTGCAAAATGCGTGAAATGTTTGGATATTGACATTGTAAGCATCTGGACCAATAAAAGAATTAAGACGTTTCCTCATTGCAATCGCGCCTGCATCCGTATATGTGAGGCAAAGAATATTGTGAGCAAATACGTCTGTCTGTAGCAATATATTACCGATACGGACAGCAAGCAATTGGGTTTTGCCAGTACCCGGACCTGCAATGGTCATCACCGGTCCATCGATAGTGTCTACCGCTTCTTTTTGTTTTTCATTGAGCGTATCGTAGGCCTTTTGCCAGACAGCATGATATTCAGATTTTATCTTTGACATATATGACTATAGTTGTGGAATGGTAAAGATACTACCAAAAAATTGATAGTTGGCTAAAAAATACTACAAACACTTGGCCGAGTTGTATGATCTCTTTCCAGTGATGTAAAAATAAAAAAAGCGGTACGCTGAAAGACACTCAACATACCGCATTTTTATTATTTTAAGTAATCAATTACTTTTTCATTTGTGCATCATACACCATTTTGCTCAATCTATTCATAAATGGAAATCCTTTTTCATTGTACTCATACGTCCCATTAAATATTTGATCTTTATTGACATAAATGACTGCGGTCAAAAAGAAACCAATATTTTTATCTTTATTTTCTATGTACGCACAATCTACCAAATATCCGTAAGACTCTCCAGATTTATTGTAGATTTTGACTTCGCCAGGGATTCTGTCTTTAGTACCACCAACTAAAAAGTACTTCGCATAGCCATCCACATATTTTTCTTCTTTGTAAAAATCATATTCACTAGGCACGGCTGACAAACATTTTCTCAAGTAATCGTAATCTTCTTTTACTAAGTCAAATCTTTGTTTAGCAGGAAATTTATTTGGGAAGATGATCCTTTTTAGTGTGTTTTCCATATCCTGCAAGCTATAGAAATTCCTTTTGCTAAAATCAAGAGGTGCCATAACCAAACTGTCAGCATTATTCTTATAACCTTTGCCTTTCATGGCTTTTGTGGCAGTATGATACCAATCTTTGGTCGCAACAGAAGCGGGTTTGTCAAAAAGGATTCCCTTATCTTTGAAAAATCTGATATCATTTGTGTGTTTATTATCTTCAGCAGTAAAGCCTAGATTACCTAATCGCTCCGTGATCCTAGAATTGCTAAAAGCGCCAATTTTCTGCAAAGACTCATTAATATAGTCCTGACCTAAAAATTCATACAGTCTATTGTAAGCATTTTGATCGCCTACCACTAGTGATTTTTGAATATACCCTTCCAAATTTGGTTTCTTAGAAACATTTGTCTCATCTACAAAAGCAGGTGACTGTTCAGGTCTTGTTTTGGCGGTAAACATATCGACTTCTGTTGTCAATTTTGTACCTTGGCGATTTATCTCATTTTTACGCTGTAAAGTAAGTGCAGCCACAGGCAAAGCAACCGTGCTCGCAGGGTAAAAATAATTGTTAGGTACTACATTATACATTTCCGTTGCAAAAGTGGTGTCCTTAAGATTAACTTCTGTGTAGATGATCTGCACTTCATATTCAGGATTAGTGAGGTATTGAGCCATTATAGGGTCAGTAGCTATTGTTTTTGAAAGAAGATTCCGCTTAGACGCGCATGAGCTTGTGAACAAAGCAAGACCGATAAAAAGAAATAAAGAAGCGTGTTTAAAATTCATTTAAAATTATATTTAAAAATCTATTCGCAAAAAGCGTTTGGTTCAACCATAAGAATTAACAAACTGTGTGGGTAAAGGTTGAGAATTAGGTTAAGGATTAGATTCACAAAGAAAAGCGAGACGCTTTTACTAATGCAAGCTTCGCGAGGACACTAAGTTTATCGATAGCAATCCCACCTCAAACATTACTTGCTATCTCTTGACACAATTCTATCAAAACACCATTAGTTCCTTTGGGATGAAGAAAACAAACAAGTTTATTATCTGCCCCTTTTTTCGGGACTTCATTGATAAGCACGACTCCTTCAGACCTGAGCCGCTCCATTTCTGCATGAATATCGTCCACCGCAAAAGCAATATGATGAATGCCTTCTCCTTTTTTTTCTAGAAATTTATGAATAGCACTACTCTCGTCTGTCGCCATAAGCAGTTCAATCTTATTTGGTCCTGACAGAAAAAAAGAAGTGGTGACATGTTCAGATGTGACTTCTTCTCTTTTGTATGGCGCTGTATTGAGGATTTTGCTAAATACAAGTTCTGATATTTCCAAATCTTTCACAGCGATGCCTATGTGTTCTATTTTGGTCATTTTGTTTTATTTATTATTTGATAAAACCTAAATGTATGCTTGCTATAATACCTAAAAATCTCAAATGATAATCTATTACGTACTCCAACTACTTCAAAATCAGCACTTTTAGCTTCGCACCATAGTGTTGACTATGATTTGACACTAAAAGTGCTGATTTCATTGTATTTGAAGCACTCATTACGAATCTCATTTTAGATATTTAGGTAATGAAAAAGTCCGGTCATAAGTCCGGACTTTTATATTTATTTATGTAAAAAGATTGCGTCACCTTATGAGTGTGACATCGCCCTTTTGTGTCTTTTCGAAGCCAAAAATACTATATTTCACAACCCACACATAAGTATCTGATTGCCATTTTCTATCACCATTGGTACCATCCCATTCATCATCAATATCTTTTGACTCAAAAACTTGTTGGCCCCATCTATTAAAGATATAAAACTCATAATTTGTAATGTCTTCTAAACAATATTTTGGCAAATTAATAGGCCCGAAACTTCGATTCAGGATGTGTGCTTCTTTGCTCATCGTATCTTCTTTGGTTTTTAGCTCGAAAGTTGCGCCTATACCATCAGGGAAAAATACATTAGCATAGTCGATATCTGGTGCATCTAGTTCTGCTGATGCGACGTAAGTATTTTTACATATGTCAGTCACCGTAACTGAGTATGTGCCTTTACCTGTAAAATCGATATCTCTTGTTGTCCCACCTGTGGACCACAAATAAGAGTCCACTAAGTCTTCATTATTATTTGGGTCAAAATCAGCTCTTGCAAATATTCCTGAACAATCGTCTCTTTTATCTGAACTGATTCTTAGGTTGGAGATTTTATTGGTATTAAAAACTTCATCTTCTATATCAATACTTGTTATTTTTATAGTGCCACACTTATCTGTCACTGTCACAGAATAATTACCTTTACGGATTACTTCAATAGATTGTTCTGTTTCTCCAGTTGACCACTTATAAGCATAATCGTTGTTTGGTACAGTAGAATTAGTAGGATTAGCAACAAGAATTAGTATTTTCTCCATACATATTTTTGTCATATTAGTATCTATTTTTACCGAAAACTCACCTGCGATAAATTCTGGATCGGTTACAGACTCTGTAAATACTACAACTGTTCCGCATTCATTTGTAACTGTCACAGTGTAATTACCAGGATTTGATACATCAATGGATTGCTGGGTTAAGCCTGTTGACCATAAATAAGTAAATGTGCCACTTGGCGGTTGAGGAATTGCAATCAAAGAAAGCACCTTGTTTTCACATAATTTATCTTTATTTACATCAACTGTTACTGCAAACGGATTTGCAATAAAATCTGGAGCAGTCACTGAAATATTTGCTGATGCTGTATTACCACATTTATCTGTCACAGTTACTGAATAATTTCCTGATGTAAGTATTTCAATATCCGGCGTTGTTTCTTGTGTTGACCACAGATAAGTATAGTTGCCTGTTACATCTGCAACTGCATTTAGAATTAACTTCTTTTCAAAACATAACTTGCTTGTGTTTTTGGTAATGGTTACCGAATTAATACCGTCTCCTTCTAAAGGCTCCGTATATGATGCAACAGCTGTTGTTCCACAAAAATCTGTTACCGTTACAGAAAAAGTATTAGGGGAATAATTATTCACAACAATTTGTTTTGTCGCTCCTCCTGTACTCCATTGATATGTTTCTGCCTGTAACCCAAAAGAATTTCCACTTGCTGTCAATATACCCGTAACTTCTCCTTTAAAACAATTGACACTCAAATCAGCGGATATCGTGGCCGCTGTTATTCTCCGTGGGAACTCACCTACAACAATCTCTGCAGTGGCTACCTCATCACAATTATCAACCACAGTGACACTGTAGGTACCTGGCTGTCCTATTTCTATAAAATTCACACCTGTCTGCCCTGTACCCCATGTAATAGTTTTGATACCATTGCCTGGTGTATATCCTAGACTTAGTGTTTGCATACCATTCGTACACCAATTACCCAATGTAAGTCCAATCTGAGCTTGTGGCAATTCATATCTATCCAATTGTACTGTATCGCAAAGCATGTAACACACGCCTTTGCCTATAGTGACGGTGACAGAATATTTTTCTTCATCAAATACACGTAGCGTGTCTAATCCTCTATTAGTATCCGTACTCCATAAATAGTCTACCGCATCTTTTGTAGCTGCATTGTAAAGCCAATCTATAGGCTCATCAGGGCAGAACAACTTTGTTTCTAATGCAAGTACCGGCACGTCATATACATTTGTAGAATCCCTAAAAGCTACCGTATCTTGTAAACCTCTATTTTCACCATTCCATAATAGTGTGTCTGTTGTGTATGCAATATCGGTAAAAATGTTTTCTAACAAAAGTATGTTACATCCAGGAATAGAATCAAAATCAAACTCTCCTGTAGATATCAATTTAATAAAAGATGGTCTAAGCTTATTCTCCTCTACCGAACTTGTAATAAAAGCAGAACCACCATCACTTGTACCAAATACATTTCCATATGGATTAAAGTCTGCTTTCACTCCTGGAAATCCAAACTTCCATAGTGTGTTGCCAGTAGGACTTACCTTAGCTATAAATTTGTATGAAGTGTCCATTGCTGCAAAAGATGAACCACCTACTATGATATCATTATTGCTATCTAGTGCTATGTCTACAATCAATGATGAATCAAGGTTTGTCATAACTAGTTTCTTTGCCCAAAGGATGTCACCATTTTGGGCAGCACTGATAATATGACTACTATTATCTACTTGGTTGTTTAGTGATACCACAAAGGTAGTGTCTGATAAAGCCAAGGCTTTTACATTTGAAGCTATAACATTTGCACCTACGTTTTGGTATTTCCTACTCCACAACACATTCCCTAAGGTATCTAAAACGGTGTAATAGAATCCACTATCAATACCACCTCCGATCGCCAATGTCGTGTCAATAGTAACATTTATATCACTGACATTAAAAACATCTTGATCCTCAGGTTTAAATAATTTAGACCATAGGTTTTGCCCATCATAATTTCTACGAGCTAAAGCTATTTTATGGACGTTCGTATCTATGGCTGTATATGCTGTAAAAAGACTGTTATTGTAGTTAGCTAAGTAGTGACCTTCTTCATTGCCATCACCATTATCTACTTGTGTAGAGAAAGACCTGACTTTTACAAATCTGCCACCATTGGTAACCGAACCGATTATTTTATTGAACTTATCTGAAGCATCTACATTCAAACTAAAATAAATAGTGTCATTATCACCTTGCACCACATTACCATGCGCTCTTGTAAAACCTTGCATAGCTTCATCTACAAAAATCTTTTTTGTCCATTCAATATCTCCTTTAGGTTTGTAGCTTGTGACAATGACAGTGTCTGAATAAACCAATTTGGTCACATCCGTACTATCTAATTCCATTTCAACAGAAACAAAATTTCCATCACTCAACTGGGCTCCAGCGATGCTCAATATTTCTTTTCCATTTCCTGCAGGATACGTACGATGGAAAAAATTTTGAGCTTGGATTCCCAAACTACAAAACAGCATTATAAATGCAAAACCAAATACTTTAGTCGGCATATTTCTCTTAACTTTTGATAATGTCATAGACGATATTACAATATAGTAGCGTCAAAAATAATATTAAATGCCAAAAGTACAATAAAATTCTCACCATTATATACCCTGGACGACGTTTATAGTACAAATTTAACAAAAAAAAGAGCAGTAGTTTTGACTTACTGCTCCTTTTTAAACTTTCAAAATCACTAAACAAAGACAAATCTATAATAAAAATCCTTGTTTAAGTCCTTGATTACTCGTTAATCCTTCTTACCAAGATTATTCAGTTTTTCTGTTACCTTGGTAACAACTGCCTTTTGGGTATCGATTTCTTTGGTTTTATTTTCTTGCTCTACCACATTCATTTCGATATTTTTTTCAGCTTCCATGATTTTCTGTTTTGCTTTTTCTATATCTTCATGGTAATCTTCGTTTTTGCCCTTAAGTTTTTTAAGATCTTTTTCGAGACCGCTCAAACTTTTTTCTTCCTTTTTTAATTCTTCCGCAACTACTTTTTTTCTTACTGCTATGAAGTAATCATACATAAGTTGTTTAAGGGATGCAGATTGTGATGGATTATCCACTGAATTTACAAATGCTCCACCTAAGTCCACAAATACATAAGCCGTAGCCATGTCTTTACCTTCATCAAATTTTGCGTACAAATCAACTGGCGAAGACCCATTTATCACCGGAATCTTGGTAGCCATCATAAAATATTCTTTTGCTTTACCATTTTCCTTGATTTTTCCGTACTCTTTCATCATTTCTTCAAAGGTCTTTTGAGCTAGTTTTTTATCAGCACCAGGTATCTCTATGTAATACGCATTCTGTGGCCCTAGACTCATAGATATCTTTCTTTCTACAGCGTCCTGAGATAAAAGTCCATTGGTAAAACCTAGGAACAAAAAGATCATTACGGTTAAAATTGGTTTCATTTTCATTGATATTTTTAAAATTAATAAAATAATACTACTTGTTAGACTCAAAAACTTGCTAAATGCCACATATTATTAGGTCAAAAATTATACTTTTCACCTTAAATTTTCTGCGAGACTTAGGCTTTTTTGGAGTTTAGATAATTCAATAAGCCATCGTATTGGGATAAATCGCCACCTGCTTTTTCTGCTTTTCCTTTAGCTTCTGTGGCCACTTTGATGGCTTTGTCTACTTCTTTGTTCAAAATAAGGAAAGTACAGTATGTATTGAGTGATTCTTGCGTATCATTCTTTTCATACAATTTTAAAGAGTAATCGATAGCATCCGAAATCATTTCTTTATTATCCTTAAATGATGATAATATATCCTTCATGATGTAATTGTAATCATCATCTTCTTTGGATGTCTTTTTAGCTAGGCTTTTGTATGCAGACCTATATTTGTCAATATTTTTTGATGACTTGTAATATTGCATAGAAGCTTTGTACCCAAAAACATCTGCATCATCTGGAAAAGTCTTTTTTGCTTTTTCTATCGTCTCCGCAAGTAAACTTTCCATCTCGTACTCTATTGCTTTCTGAACAGAAACCTGACATGCTGCCTTACATTTCGTTTCATAAAGCTCTTTACCTTCTTGTTTGATAAGTTTTGCTTTATTTGCTATGACTTGGTCAAATAACTTAGAATCTGAATCTACAGCCGCTTCCAAAACAAACTTTAGACGTTGTTCTTCTGTGATAGCAGGATTAGAATTCAGGTAGTCATTAGAAATCTTTAGACTTGGTTTGCTTGCGCCATTTAGTGCTTTGACATAGTTATATACCAAATCAAAATCTCTATCTCCTGCATTATACTTTTCTTCAAACTGTCCACTTTTGTCAATTTTTTTGATGGCATCTGCACCTATAGCTATCAATCCATCTGCTTGTTGGCCTCCTGTGACATTCTTTACTAACTTACCATCCCCATCTAGAAACATAAGGGTAGGATAAGCTTTGACAGGGTATTTATGACCAAATGTAACACCATCTACCTCTTCCATATCCAATTTTAGATTGATGAAATTTGCATTAAAATAGTCACCTACTTTGGCTTGGGTAAATACATTTTTTGCCATAGCCTTACACGGACCACACCACTTTGCGTAAGCGTCTACAAAAAGCAATTTGTCTTCTGCTTTTGCTTTTGCCATAGCATCTTTCCAAGTTCCTTGGAAGAACTCAATACCTTGAGCTTGACTTAAAAATGATAATAATGAAATAGATACTACTAATAAAATATTTTTACTCATACCGAATTAGATAATTTTAAAAAATTGATGTGTCCTAATAACAAAAATATGTATTATTTAGTTTCCATCATCAAGGCCGATTTACAGTTCCCACTCCTTGCTTGTACGATATACAGTACCTTTGAACGTGGCAATGAGTATTTTGTCTTGATTGAATAACTCGACTTCATAAAAGCCCAATTTAGTGTTTAGACTTTTTTCTTTTGCAATGGCTGTGATCTCATCTCCAAGATTTGCAGATTTGATATGAGAGATTGACGTTTCTACGGAGACAGATTTGATACCGTGGCTGTTTGATGCAAATGCGAGTGCACTATCTGCTATCGAAAAGGTGATCCCACCATGACAAATGCCAAATCCATTGACCATATCTTGTTTTACTGTTGCTTTTAGGGTACAAAATCCTGGAGACAACTCTATAATCTGTATACCCATCCAATTGGAAAAATGGTCATTGGCCAACATAAGTTCTTGGACTATTTTATTTGCCTTATCTTGCGAAACGCTCATTCTTGGGTATAAAGTTGGTATAAATCCTTCAAGTTGCGCCCCATACCATCGTAGTCAAGACCGTAACCTACTACAAATTTTTCAGGTATGATAAATCCAGGATATTGGGTTGTGATCTCGTGTTTGTGGGCCTCAGGTTTTACCAATATAGAAGAAAGAGAAACGGATGCAGGACTAAAAGTTTGAAGTTTGGGTATAAAAGCTGCCATAGTGTTGCCTGTATCTATGATGTCTTCTATAATGATGATGTGACGATCTTTTAGTTCCAAATTAGGTGGCATGTAGATGTCAATTTCACCCGTACTTTCAGTACCATGATAAGATTTGATACGCACAAAATTTAATTCGCATGGAAAATCAAGTTTTCTGATAAGATCTGCTGCATAGATAAAGGCACCATTCATCACGACGAGAAACATGGGATACTTTTCATGAAAATCTTCTCTGATACTATCTGCTATCTCTTGGACTTTGGCCTCTATTTCATCCGCATTGATGTATTTTATAAAAGAAAGGTCACCAATATTTATAATTTCGTCTTCTAATTTTCCTGTCATTTCAAACCGTATTTGTCTATTAAATAAATCAAACTTGCCATAGCTGCTGCTCCCAATTCCAACTCGCGTTTATTGACTTTATCGATCGTGTCTGTACTTGTATGATGATAGTCAAAATATCGCTGAGAATCAGGTCTCAATCCGATCAGTAACCCTTTCTGCGATTTGAGCGGGCTGATGTCGGCACCTGATCCTCCCATTTCAAAAATCAGGCCATAACTCTCGAGTAGTGGCAACCATTGACTGACATGTCTATAATATTGTTTAAAAACAGATGTATCTGCCTCAAAACTAAATCCACGCGGAGAAAACCCACCTGAATCTGACTCCAAAGCCGCCAAGTGAAATTCCTTTTTACCATTGGAAACTTCAGCATATGTTCTCCCACCAGCAAGTCCATTCTCCTCATTAGAAAATAAGACCGCTCGTATCGTCCTTTTCGGTTTATAGTCCATGGCCTGAAAAATACGCAATACTTCCATCGCTTGCGCACAACCTGCACCATCGTCATGCGCACCTTGACCTACATCCCAACTATCTAAATGACCTCCTACCACAATAATTTCATCTGGAAATTCACTGCCTTTTATTTCTCCAATTACTGTAGGTGCAGGTCTCAGGCCTATCTTACGACAATTGGTTTTTGCATATACTTTTACACTACCTTCTTTTAGACTAGCACTCAGCATTTCTGCATCATTGGTGCTAATAGCTATGCCAGCTATTCTAACGAGTGTATCTTTATAAACCAAAACGCCAGTATGTGGAAAATCATCAAGATTTGTTGTCATAGAACGAACCAAGGTAGCTACAGCACCATATTCCGCAGCTTTGGAAGCACCATAGACTCGCTGATCTACCGCTCCGCCATATGCCGAAAAAGTACGAATCTTCGTAGGATCCATAGGCCTATTGTAAAAAACTATTTTGCCCTGTATCTTTTCCCTACCTAGAGATTCTACATCATCTAAGCTTTGGACTTCTATCACTTCTGCCATTAATCCATCTGAAGGTGTAGCTACAGAATTGCCAAGTGACAATGCATTAAGCTTAATTTTTTTACCATCATTGGTGATTAACTCTACCACTTCTTTGTCTCCACGCATCCAATAACTAGCTTCACATGCTTGGTGGTAACTCTTTACGCCTGGGATGGTCGCTAACAAATCTTTGGTATAGTTTGCTGCACCCATATAAGCTGGCGAACCTGCAATCCTCCCACCATGGTTCAAACAAAGTCCTGAGAGCCATGGATATACTTTGCCGTGGGCCAATGCCTGATCATGAATTTTGCGAATCATGTGTACATCTTCATCTTGACTATATGCAGAAACTACAAAAATTATAGTGATAAAAGTTAACAAGCTAAACCTTAGGGTCATGGATTATTTTTGAAATGAACAGATATTTAATAACAAAGTTACAAAAAATTTTAAAGTATGAGACTGATAATTCATTTGCATGTTTCCACAAATTGGGGTTAATATTTTTTTATAAACCTGCCTTGTATTCTAAAAACAGTTTAACTAACCAAATATTTGAGCTGTATTTTACAAATACATATACTATCTATATCGAATATAAAGACACAACTTACACCCCAAACTGTCAAATGACCATAATTCAAAATATTACATCTAGGATTAAGTGATTTTGAAAAATAAATTTACGTGTGTGAAGTGTTTGAATAAATAATGTTTTACTAGACACGTAGTTAAAGTGCGCATATATTTGGCAATTAAGACATTTCTCCTACCAATAAATTTAGTAAATTGAATTATTTTAGTATTTTTTTGAATAAAAATGAAAAAACACTTGCTAAATAATTTTTTATCTTTACCTTTGTGTTGCTTTTACAATAAGTAAAACAATTTGGTTTCATTTGGTTAGGGTTGAGGTAATGCACTTGTGTTACCTCATTTTTTTTGCCCTGTTCAAATCATAAACCACTCTTAGAATCCGTAAGCAAAACAAAAATGACGAAAATGACCTTGGAAGCATGTGTCGAAAGTGTGGATGAAGCTATCCATGCAGTAGAAAATGGTGCAACCCAACTAGAAGTTTGTAGCAACCTAGAAGAAGATGGATTGACTCCTGAGATTGCTCTAATCAAAGAAATAACGGAACAAGTACATGTGCCTGTAAAAGTGATGATAAGGCTTAGGGCCGGAAGTTTTACCTATCAAAACGATGAGATCAAAAGCATGCAAGAAAGCATACAACAAATCAAATCGCTTCCTATTTCAGGTTTAGTATTCGGTGCGACGATAAATGATGCAAATGGAAATAAAATTATGGATATGAATGCAATCCTTCAAATATGCAAAGCTGCCCACCCTATTCCTGTCACTATCCATAAAGCTATAGATGAGTGTACAGATATACTGAAAGAAGTACGAGCATTAAAAACGATTTCGAATATAGCATTTATACTTACATCTGGTGGTGCAAAAACTGCTGCTGACGGTAAAAAAATGATAGCCGCTATGCAAAAAGAAGCAGGCAACCATATCCAAATCATTGCAGCTGGTAAAATACTACCATCCAATTTGGCTTCCCTTCATAAGGTACTAAATCTCCAATTTTATCACGGGAGAAAGATTGTGGGATGATTTGATGGTATAAAATTAATATTAAAAGCGAGACGCTTTCACTAGCCTAAGCTTAGCGAGGAAGCTAAGCTTATCATATGTCCGTCGTCCTTACTTGACACCAAGGTATTTATTCTGGAAAAAGAGTGCATATCCTACAGCCGAACGTTCACTGAGCATTTTACGGTAATTTCTTTGGGAAATAGCATAAATGTCTACGTTTAGATTTGGTTGACCTAGGTATTCATCTTTGTCTTTTATGACTTTATTGTAATACTCCATCGCTTTGGCAGCATTGTCAAACTTTCTAATCAATATCACCTGAGAATTGTCCTCAATATTGAGAGAAGCGTCTCCTAATTGCAATCGCTCTACTTTAAAATTCTTTTTGTTGTAATCTGATACGGCTACTTTTACATTGATATGTTTGGTCTCTTCCATATCGTAGGTGATGACCGTCACATAATGACCTTCAGACTCATCTTTTTGATATATCTTGTCTACATCTTGAATATTTGCTTGGGCAAAAGCATTTTTATCTCCACCCAAGAAACGCATTATTTCCTTTGCTTTAGTCTGTTCAGGTGTATTCGGATATGAGATGATTACGTTATTTAACTCTTTTACGTATTCATCCTTGCCGTCTCTATTGCCTATACACATGGCTCTGATCAATGAGATCTTAGCTAGATGTGGGTTGTTTTCCACCATGGTATTGGCAGATTTTTCTATTAGATCTAGTGCTTGTGGGTACTGTCCTTTTTCGAAGAGACTATAAACTTTTGCGTAATACTCATCTTGTTTGCTTGCCTTATTTTTACTTTTTGCATAAAAATTAGGATCGTTTAGGATAGATGCATATTTGGAATCAGGGTACTTTTGAATAATTTTATTTTTATACTCTTCAGCCTTTGCTGTATTATTCATATCCAAATAATCCAAGTATAAATAATAGTATGAATCCAACTCGTATGGCGTAGCTCCAAATCTAGTGTGCATACCATCAAGGGTTTCTGCTGATTTTTTGAAATTTTCTATTTTATCTCTAAACAACTTACCCAAAGTAAACATAGCAAGTGTAATCTTATCGTTTACTTCTTGTTTTTTGATAGGATTACTCGGTAGCGTCTTTACAAAAGCATCATACTCTTCTTTGTCAGCTGCTTGCTCTAGTCCGTCTGACTCCTTGACCTTTTTTTCTTCTTCGGCTTCTGCTGTATTATCAGCTATTGCCTTGCTCGATCTTCTCCAATCATCTTCTAACTTTCTATTTCCCCATGCTTTCGTAAATTCTTCTTTACCTCTGTTCTTGGCCAATTTGTTGTAAGCGAAAAAAGAACTATTACCGAAATCTACGCTATTTGAGATGGTCATTTGTTTGCTTATGGGACCTTTGGTAGGTGTGGCAGGTGCTGCAATATTTCTATTTCTCTTAAGATACGGTGGTATATTTTTGGCTTGGTCTTCTTCAGACATTGCAGCAAAGTACAATAAAGTATCTTGTGTATTGATGATATTAATATTGGAAGCAATATCTTTTAGATTGGTAACATATTTCTGGACTTGAGCAAATCTAGGATCCGTTCCTTTCAGGAAAGTCATGGTCGTGTCAAAGTAATTGGAAGCTTGCATATATTTCTCTTGCCCATAATATACTGTAGCTATTGAATAATATGCTTCTGCTTTCAGTTTTTGATCAGATGCATTATTTGCAATTGAACTTTTGAAATAATCTACCGCAGCTGTAATATTATTTTGTGAAAGCTCTATCTCTGCAAGTGTAAAATAAATCTGATCTTTTACATTAGCGTTTTTGTCTTGAGCAAGCATTTTTTTGAGAGACTCTACTACTTGCTCTTTTGATAATTTACCAGTGATCAAGCCATTCTTTGAAGCTGCAAGGTCTGCCATAAACTCCATTTTGGGATCTTTGGCATAATCATTTGATACTGCAAAATATTCCATAGCCGCTGTGTTGTCATTGAGCAACTGGGACAATTGACCCGCAATGAAGGCGTATCTTGCCTTTAACTGTTTATTTGACGCATTCTCTATGGCTTCTGTTAATTTTGGCAATGCCTCGCTGTATTTACCTTGTTTGATAAATAGATTTGCGTAGGTTGCTGTCACTTCGGCTTTCATATCATCACTAAGCGCTCCTTCTTCCAGCTTTCTCAACAAAACTTCGCTTGCATACCAATTTTCTCTTTTTATGTAAGTCTTAGCCAACCATAAGATACCTTCTGAGTAAGCTGTTTTGTCTTCTTCAGGTTTCTTAGGTACTGGTGGAATATACTCTTCCTCAGCTTCTTTATTTTCAGCTAATTCTTTATCTGTTGCAGGCTTGGTGCTAACTGGCTTTTCTACATTTGTCTTAACAATGGTGTCTGACTTGGTCGTAGGCTCGGTCTTGGTGGTTGTGGCTTTTTTGCCTTTGCCGCCTTTCTTTTTTTGCTTTTCACGCTCCTTCTTGAGTCTTTCACGCTCCTTTTCCTTCTCTTTCCTTTCCCTTTCTTGTGCTTCCTTTTTCTCTTTTCTCTCTTGGGCTTGTGTTTTTGCCTTTTCTTCTTTTACTTCTTTCTTTTCTTCTCTCTCCTTTTCTTTTTTCTTCTCCGCTTCTTTTCTTTCTTCTTCTTTTAATTTTTTTGCTGCCTTTCCTGTTGGCTTTTTACTTTTATAATTACGGCCATAAGGATTGGATGGATTAAAATCTTCCTGAAAATACTGTAAAGTCTCTTCTGCTGTTTCGTATTCCTGCTTTAAGTATTGGGCTTTTGCCATCATCACATAACAATCATCCACCCAATCACTAGGTTCATGTAGCTGGGCAACGGTAGTTACTTTCTCAATGATCTTATCCATTTCGGCTTTGACCATCTTAGGGTTGTCTACAGAGACAAAGTCTTCTACTTCAAGTATTTTGTTGTAATCATCTACATTTGCAAGACGCAAAGTGATCATACTTTCTCGCAGGATTTCTTTAGCATTCCAGTAACCATTGTAGTACGCAGTGGTATTTTGGTATGCTTTGCCCAACTTGGAAGTTTCGTTGCGTTTCTTTTTAGAAACACAGGATATCAGGATGACACTGAACAGAATAAGCAGGAAAAAAAATCTATATAATTGTTTCAAAATATATTACTATTTGTTTTAATATTATAATCAGCGTGCAAAGATAATGCCTTATTTTATTAAATAAATATAAAAATTGCTGCACGAAAGCATTTATATAACTATTTTTGCGGAAAATTATTTTATTTTTTTATCAAAATAATGTCCATGCCGGACGGATTGCCCGTAAAAAGAAAATTGTGGGACAGATTAAGGGATAATTATCGGATATCAATACTCGATGATGAGAACCTAGAAGAAGTAGGATCATACAATCTGTCGCTACTTAGTTTCTACATTTTTATAAGTGTGGTGGCTTTGCTTTTGTCTGTGCTTGTGATCTCATTCATAGTGTTCACACCAGTAAAAAGGCTGATCCCTGGTTATGGCGATATCAAAGATAATAAAAAATTTATAGAGTTATCCCGCAAAGTAGATGCTTTAGAAGAAGAAGTAAAGGCCTACGATGTGTATACCAATGGACTAAAGAATATGCTTACGGGTGGTATTCACAATTCGAGTGTAGAAAAGATAGACTCTATCGAAGCACTTAAGAATATTCCACCTGAAATGATCAATCAGGCAGATGTATTGGAGTCCAAAAGAGCCAAAGAACTCAATTTCTTAAAGTTTGCTGTACCCGTGTCTGGCAAGATTTCAGCGAGGTTTAGACCAGATATCCAGCACTATGGCGTAGATATATTAGCCGCCAAAGATTCTCCTATCAAATCTATCATGGATGGTATCGTGATCAATGCCGACCAATCTATTAGTACTGGTAATAGTGTATTCATTCAGCACACCAAAAACCTGGTATCCGTCTATAAACACAACTCTGCACTCCTAGTAAAAACAGGTGATATCGTCAAAACTGGCCAAGCAGTAGCGATCATAGGTAATACGGGCGAAATGTCAACTGGTCCTCACTTACACTTCGAGATGTGGTACGATGGTAAATATATCAATCCTGAAAATTACCTTACCTTTAATTAGTCATTCAATATCTTTGTTAATATGAATCTAGATTTAAAAAACGTCAAAGACGAACACGGTCAGAACCTAAGCCCGGTACTTCCCGAGCACGTAAAAAATTATCTGATCGATATCGATGGTACTATCTGTGACGATGTACCCAATGAAGAACCAGAAAGGATGGCGCATTGCGTGCCATATCCTGATGCGCTCGAAATCTTGAATAAATGGTATGATGAAGGGCATATCATTACATTCTTTACATCGAGAACAGAAGAGCACAGAGAAATCACTGAAACTTGGCTCAAAAAGATCGGCTTTAAGTATCACGGCTTATTGGTGGGTAAACCAAGAGGCGGTAACTATCATTGGATAGATAATCACTTAGTGAAAGCCACAAGATTTAAAGGTAAGTTTACAGATCTTGTCAAAAAGAATGCCACCATAGAAGTATTCGAGTCATAAAAAACCAATATTAGAGCGTATCACGACTGGCTCTGTCCCAATAGTGATGCGCTCTGATTTTATCCATCCATACGTCTATACTTATGTTATCTCAGAAAAGCAAAATATTTGTGACTGGAGCTACTGGCTTTTTGGGAAGTTACATCGTGAGACAGTTATTAGCGGATGGCTACGATGACATCACATGTCTGACTAGGTCAAAAAGTCAAAAAGAACTCACGACTGATTTTTATAATCAAGTAAGCTGGATAGAGGGTGATATTCTAGATGTCCCTTTTCTCATCGATACATTGCAAGGGATGGATTGCATCATACATGCTGCTGCCATAGTCACATTTTCTACCAAAGACAAAAAGAAAATGATACAAACTGCATCTGATGGTACTGCCAATCTTGTCAATATAGGAATGGATTGTGGCATTCAAAAGTTTGTCCATATCAGTTCGATAGCGGCTATAGGTCGCAGAAAACAAGAAGAAGACATCTCAGAAAAGATGATGTTTAGCCATAGCAAATATGATACGACCTATGGCCTATCAAAATTTCTTGCCGAACAAGAAGTATGGCGCGCTCATGCAGAAGGACTCAATGTGACGATCCTAAATCCATCTATGATCTTAGGTGCAGGTAAGTGGTCATCGTCATCTGTACAAATATTCTCCAAGGTAAAAAAAGGTATCTCTTACTACCCAAGTGGTACTAATGGTTGGGTAGATGTGAGAGACGTAGCCAAAGCAGCTGTCATGTCTGTAAGCGATCAATATAATGGTGAACGATTTATCATTAGTGCAGAAAATCTACCTTACCAATCCATCATGCAAGATATCGCAACAAAACTCAAAGTAAAAGGACCTGAAAAAAAGGTAAACCTAAATCTAGCAGGGATTGTATGGAGAGTGGAAGCAATACGATCATATATTACTGGTAAAAACCCTGTCATCACTAAGGAGACTATACAAAGCACATCTGTCACTGCAAGGTATGACAACACTAAATCTAAGGAGATGCTAGGCCTTACCTATCGACCTATCAAAAACTGCATTCAAGAAAGCTGTCAGGTATTCAAAGCTACTGAGAGTAAGGGATTCGGGATATTTTGAATTGCTTGATGCCGCTGAAGCTGCATTTGTTTGCTTTATTTGTGGAGTTGATGATTTGTGGCGTTGAAGATTTGTTGATGCCGCTGAAGCTGCACACGATTGCTTGATTTGTGGAGTTGATGATTTGTGGAGTTGATTGATTTGCGGATGCCGCTGAAGCTTCAAACGATTGCTTGTGCAGGGGTTTGCTTCGCATTGTTCAGTATAGATTTTTATTGGGTGATTAAATATTTTTTAGCACTAAAGAGTACTTGCTGATGCCGCTGAAGCTGCACACGATTGCTTATGCAGAGTTTGCTTCGCATTTTTTAGTATGCAATTTTAATGATGAATGATTGTTTATTTTAACCACTAAGAACACTAAGATTTTCACTCAGGTAAATTGAAAGCTACATGTATTTTGATGGAGGACAGCAGTTAAATCATTGATTTCTACTTAAAAATAAACTTCGAATCTTTAAGATATACAGGAGAAATTTTATATTTGCATTAAAATTTATATAATGAAGAATATACTTTTAATTTTGATTGGACTATTGTTCATCCAAGGTTGTAATGTATCAAAAATGTCACAATTTAAGGGTAAATATGCCCAATTTATGGATGATGATGAAGTAGAGATTTTTACTGAATATCACACCTTACTTTCTAAAAAGCCAAATGGGGCGTTCATCTTTAGGCAGTTCTTTCCAGAGACTAAGCAAATTACACAATTGATAACTTACGCTTCTGATAAAAAAACTCAACATGGACTTTACAAAAAATGGTATGACGATGGGACATTAATTCAAGAAGGACAATATAAGAACAATAAAAGAGAAGGACAGTGGTTTCAAATAGGCACGGGCACAGGTCTTTACCAATATGATAATATGGAAGGAAGATGGGAAAAACTTTATCCCAATGGACTTACCAAATCTATTTATCTCTACAAAAATAATCAGAAAAATGGTCCCTTTACGGTTTATGATTCACTCGGTGTAATAGCAAACAGTGGTGTATATCAAGCTGACACAATCTTTAGCCAAAGTAATATAGATGACAGTCAAAAAAATAAGGTAGACATAAAACCCGTATGGAAGTCTTGTACAGAAACGGACCCTGAACAACTTAATGCTTGTTCGGAAAATGCCCTTTTAAATTATATATATCGAAACCTAAGATATCCTGCTATTGCTAGAGAAAATGGTGTACAAGGTAATGTCATTGTACAGTTCAACGTAACTAAAGAAGGTAATATTGAAAATATAAATTTCATTTATGGACTTTGTCAACCAATCAAAGATGAAGTAACCAATCTTATCAAAAGAATGCCTAGTTGGAAACCTGCCATAAAAGATAATAAAGCTGTAGACTTTTTATTTACGCTACCAGTAAAATTCAAATTAGAGTAAGCATTGATATGCTAGCATAGGACAGGTTAAGTATTAAGTAGTTATGGAGATGTACTACTTTATTCATTTTTTTACTAACCACTTAAGTTATACAAGTTGATGATGATGTAGCTAAAGTTGTACGCAGTTGATTGATTTGTGGATGCCGCTGAAGCTGCACTTGTTTGCTTTATTAATCTCGCAGAATTATCAGATTTCGCAGATTTTTTTTTGTGGATGCCGCTGAAGCTGCACATGATTGCTTGTGCAGGGGTTTGCTTCGTATTGTTCAGTTACGATTTTAATGGGTTATTATTTTTTTACCACTAAGGGCACTCAAGGTTTCACTAAAGAACTCTTAGGTTATAATTTTGGTCAAAAGAAACACGTCTTAAAACCCTTTATTCATTTAGATCATTGCTTCATTTAAAATCTGGTCATTTTATATACATTACTTTTATGCACGTGTCCTAATACTTTAATGCATCAGTCGACGCTAGTGGGATCTAGTGGGAATTCAGTGGGAACTCGTGGGAACTTG
>DAOLFJ010000568.1:0-1264 GCA_035326365.1 Saprospiraceae bacterium
CAGTATGGTACACTTTCACAGTAGACCCAGGAAGTTATGGGGTGACATTATTAATTGACCAAATTCTTAATAACGGAACACCGTTAACAGGCCCTTTGACAGGTGCAGTATTCGAAGATGGATGTAATTCAAATGCAGTGGAAACGACACTTTGTTTCCCAGCAAAAGTTGAACAAAATCTTGATTGTCTTGAACCAGGTACCTATGATCTTCAAATTTCAACTAGCTCTGCAAATGCAGGTGATTTTACCATCACTATTGCACAATTAGTGGATGATAGAATGTGTGGTGCATCAGATTTAAGTGATGATTGTGATGAAGCTATAGTAATCAATATGGCAGGCATTATATGTGAAGATATACCAGTAAATGGATGTAATGATAATGCTTGTCCAGAATCATTCAACAGTGGTGCATGTGACTTCGGAACAGACCCTACGGTTTGGTATGAGTTCACAGTGGATGCAAATACCGCAGCAATAGATATCACGGCTTTAACAGGTGGTTATTACTTTGCAATCCTTACAAATAGTCCATGTACTGATAATCCACCAACTGCCCTAGGTGCTGCTGCATGTATTAGTGCTGCAAACACAAATAATATTCCAGTGACAGGAGGTGCCACTTACTATATGGTCATTGCCAACCCTACTGGAGGACCTTTCAGCTTTAGAATCAGACAAAATGCATATCCTGTAAATGACGATCCTATTCCATCATCTCCTAGACCACCATTTGATATTCCAATTGGTGGCGGTCACTCTAGTACTACTTGTTGTGCCATAGGTGTAAACGATGATCCAGCTTTAGATTTCCCGAATGTGGCTTGTGCAACAACGACCCATGACGGTGCTGTATGGTACACATATACTACTGGTGGGGAGATAGGTATTGATATCCAAGTAAGTGCATCAGGTACAAATCAAATCTCAGGAGCAACAACTGTAGAAGTACTTCAAGGTAGTGCTGCTGGTCCGTCAGCTACTTTATTTGATCCAAACTCATTTGATTGTGGTGCTTTACCTACAAGTATTAAAGTAGGTTGTTATGAGCCTGGAGAAGTAATATGGATCAAAGTAGCTTCAAGCAACAATGATTGTGGTGAATTTTCTATCAATATAAATCCGATCAACAGGTGCCCAATGGCAGACCTTTGCGAAGAAGCAGTAGATGTCATTATACCTAACCCTACTGACCCTAACTGTGGAATGGTTGAGCCAGTCAATATTTCTGGGTGTATAGAAAATGCATGTCCAGAAGCCCT
>DAOLFJ010000287.1:0-5966 GCA_035326365.1 Saprospiraceae bacterium
GACGTACAAGAAGGTATTCCATTTTCTGACAATATCCGCATTAGTTTTGTCAATGGACACACTGAAGCCATGATGATACCATATATAGCTTTACCATCTGGTAATACACTAATTTACTGCGCTGATTTAATTCCTTCTCATAACCATATTGCTTTACCCTACATCATGGCGTATGACATGAAGCCTTTAGAGACTCTAAAAGAAAAACAAACACTTCATGAAAAAGCAGAAGACGGTAAACATTTTCTGTTTTTTGAACATGACTTGGATGTGGCTTGTGGAGCAATTTCTAAAAATGAACAAGGTAGAGTTGGTTTTGGTGGCAAAGTAGAATTGACAAGTATACTGTAAGTAATTTCTGTTTTTTCTTTTGAAGTCAAGTTAAAAACATTGGATTTTCAATAAACTGCTATTTTCTAAATGGTCATCACATTTACAATTTGTATTGAGCAAATAAACCAAAATGCATAGGCGAAGCTGCTTCAAAATATCTACTGCCTACTGCGTTCGCCCGGAAATTAGAATATTGAAGAGTATTGAATAGATTATTAACTTGAACTCCAACTAAAACTTTTTTCAGAAGTGATGGCGTAGTTGCCAATACAAAATTCATATCAACATAAGCATCCGTTTTAGCAAAATTTACATCATCTAGCCACATCGACGAATTGAAGCTTACATTCATATTTACATCAAACATCTCAATTATTGTGTTGCTCAACCTAAGATTGCATTTGTGTTTTGGTACAATGGGTTGGAAATTCCCTGAATTATCTCGGTTATTAACAATATATTCCACAAACTGAAAATGAGCATAAGTATAGTTAAAACCTACTTCTACTTTACGAAACAGCTTGGTAGACATTTCTACTTCCAATCCATTCCTTCTGCTTCTGGCTGCGTTTCTATAAAATACTTTCCCAGGAAAACTTGAAATCTCATATCCTTGAATCTGATTTTTCAAATTAATATTAAAGAAGGACATGGTCCATTTTATAGTCGACTTTTCATTTGATCTCACTCCAATTTCCCAATGAAGTGATTGTTCAGGACTAAGTTGTGCATTAAAATCTGACAGTCCACTCGGATTATTGGACAATTCATTTAAAGTGGGCATTTCAAAAGAAGTGGATATATTGGTAAAAACAGCCATTAGATTTTTGAATTGATACCCAAATCCCAATCCGCCATTTAAGGAGCTAAAATTTCGACCACCATCCTGAAAACCATCTATGCCAAATAAATCTTTCAACTTATATTTATTACGATCATATCTGATTAATTGATGCATATTAAAATTACCCTTTGACCATTGAAATTGTTGAAAGACAGCATTATTAAATACGCTTTCTAACTGATCAGTTTGTTTTTCTGCCTGAGTTCCCAAATTATTACGAAAAAGTGTGCGTCGATCTTCCTGAAATTCTATGGTATGACCTACAAGAAAATCGACATTTCTAGATACTGCCCAATCCAAAGAGTTTGTCATACCCACAAAGTCCCTGTCTAAATGAACTATACCACCATTTTCATTTGGTAGTTTGCCTTCAAAATCACGTTTTCTATAAAATAACAAAGATTTAAAACGAGTTTTATCATTCAAATCTAAGTTTGTTTTGATAGCTACATGGTGTCCTTTGACCGTCTCGCCTGCTAAGAAAATCATGTTTCGACTGTTTGCTTGCCACCTATTTTCATCAAATTGTGTTTTAGTTAGAGCACCAGGATCTTTCCCTTCAGGTGAGTAATAAAACCCACCTATCAAAGTCAACTGCAATTTGTCAGAGATAACAAACTTTGTTTTGTTATAAATAGATGTGGTTCTAGCTTGGCTATAGGATCGTTTACTGTCAAATCTATGGTGATTGACCGTAAGCATATTGGCAACTTTATTTTTGTTTGTATTCAACTTAACACCGAGATCATAGGCGCCTAAATTATTGGCCCTTGTCCTGATTTGTATGGGAGATTGTTCATTGCTAAAATCGGAAGTGCCAAAAGATATTGCGCCTCCACCTGCATTTCCTAGTCTAGCAGCAAGGCCAGACCGCACAGTCTCCAAAGAAGAAATATCAAAAATACTCACCTCATCCATTTGACTTGTGCCATCAGGTGCCGTAAGTGGTATATCATCTAGATAAATCCTAATGCCTCTAACACCAAATGCCGACCTACTACCAAAACCACGTATAGAAATACGAAGATCTTGCGCAAAGTTTTCACCATTAAGAGACTGAATACCTGTCCTACTGTCCAAAGCAGTCCTAAGATTATTTTGGTAGACATCTGACAACTGCATGGAGTCGCGACTACCAGTCCACAAGAGTTGTTTATTAATGCGTGGAGCAATCAAAGTCACTTCAGAAAAAGAACTTAATACCGTTGTGTCCTGCTCAAGAGCAAATATTTGTGTACTTAAATGAAGAAGAAAGGCAAATAAAAATAACTTATGAATCATTCTCAAAGGTAATAGAAATTGTCAAAACGATAGACGAATCTTTTAAAATTTAAGCTCCAATAATACTATTTTAATCATGTGAGCGCACATTTAACCAATGGTAACTCGCAATGCCAGTATACTCAATTAGTCAAAAATACCATTCATTTCGGTTAAAATAATTGGTTCATCGTCAGTAACTATAATGGTGTGTTCATGCTGAGCCATAAATCCACCTTGATTACCGACCATAGTCCATCCGTCTTTAAGTGTTTGCGCATAAGAAGAAGATGTAGAAATAAATGTTTCAATAGCTACAACTGAATTCTTTTTGAACTTCTTAAAATTCAATCGATCTTTGTAGTTTGTTATTTCACTAGGTTCTTCATGAAGACTACGCCCTACCCCATGACCTGCGAGATTTCTGATGACTTTGTAACCACGTTTCTTTGCTCCTGTTTCTATAGTATGACCTATATCCGAGATTCTGACGCCCGATCTAATTTGGTTGATAGCCTTATATAAAATCTCTTTGGATGCATCTATGAGCTTTTGATGGTGATACAAATCTGAACCTAAAACAAAAGACCCACCATTATCAGAAAAAAAACCATTTAACTCTGCAGACACATCAATATTTACTAAATCTCCTTCTGATAAAATGTGTTTATCAGAAGGAATACCGTGGCAAAATTCATTATTTACGCTGATACATGTCCACCCTGGAAAACCATAAGTAACATAAGGAGCCGATTTTGCGCCCATATCCGCTAATATGCTGCCGCCATAATTGTCAAGCTGCTTGGTAGACATACCTGGTTTGGCGTAGTTTCTCATTTCTTTTAATGTAAATGCAACAGCTTCACTGACTTTTTGCATTCCAATTAACTCTGATTCTTTTGTGATGGACATAATGTCTTTAAAATTAAGAATATTTGGTAAGGCCGAAAATTAATAAAAGCTTCAGACCTTTATTAAACGTGAACTATCGTACTATCGAATAAATCATTCTTAGAATCTATATGGAAAAGACTCTTTAGCCATAGCCATCACTGTATCGAAAACATCTTCAGGATTTGGTTTGCTAAAATAGTCACCATCCGACCCAAAAGGTGTCCTATGTGCTGCTGCGGTAAGTGTCACAGGTTTGGCATCCAAATATTGATAACCATTCCATTTTTCTAACACTTCACGCATCATGTAAGCTGTAGCGCCGCCAGGAATATCTTCATCCATAAAGATGATTCTATTGGTCTTTTTGAGAGAATTGACAATAACGCCTTCTAAGTCAAAAGGCATAAGTGTCTGAGCATCAATAAGCTCTACCGACACATCAAAACCTTTTAATAACTCAAGTCCCTTTTGTGCTTCACGTACACACGATCCATAAGTAACCAATGTAATATCAGTACCTTCTTGCAATATCTCAGGTGTACCAAGTGGTACCGTAAACTCTAGTAAATTTTCAGGAAGTTTTTCCTTCAACCTATAGCCATTCAAACATTCTACAATAATAGCCGGATCATCAGATTGTAACATGGTGTTGTAAAATCCTACTGCTTGTACCATATTTCGTGGTACACACAAATATATACCTTGCATAGATGTCAAAATCATTCCCATAGGTGATCCTGCATGCCAAATACCCTCTAGTCTATGTCCTCTCGTACGTACAATAGCGGGTGCACGTTGTATACCATTAGATCTATATCTCAAAGTTGCTAGGTCATCGGTAAGCAATGAAAATGCATAAGCCATGTAATCTAAGTACTGTATCTCCGCAATCGTTCGCAGTCCACGCATTGATCCACCAAGGGCTTGTCCCATTATTGTCCACTCTCTGATACCAGTATCAAAAACCCTTTCTGTACCATGTTTTAATTGAAGTCCAGCAAATCCTTGATTGACATCCCCTATCTGACCTACATCTTCACCAAAGGCAAGTATTTCAGGTCTTTTTTCTAATATCTGATCAAAATAATTATTCAATACTTGATACCCATTTAATACTTCAGGATTTAGGCCATATTTGGGTGGTACCACACCTACATTTACTGCAGCATACTTTGTATTACTATGCAAATGCGTATGATATCTTTGATTCCCTAATTCTTTGGCTGAAGTTATGAAGTTATCAAGCGCTACATTTTCTACCTTGCCGAATCTCATCAGTTGCATATGAAGTTTACGACTATTGGCTACGACTTCTGAGAATACGGGATTTACAGCCGTATTCAAGTCTTTTTCGAGATGAAGAATACCTTCCGTTTTGGTGGATTCAGGAAGATCAGCGTATATTTTTTTGAGTTGGTCTTTATACTTTTTCACACCATCACTATACATTTTCCAAGCATTATCTTTAGCTTGTTTTGCATATTCTACTGCTTTTACCTTTAAAGCTTCAATCTCTTCTTCAGTGGCGATATCATTTTCGATAATCCACTCTGCCATTCTTTTGATACAATCATTATCCTTTTCCCATTGCAGTCTTTCAGGAGATTTGTATCGTTCGTGTGAGCCTGAGGTAGAGTGACCTTGTGGTTGGGTAAGTTCTTGTACATGGATGACAGCAGGTATGTGTTGATCTCTAACCTTGGACGTCACTTTTTCGAAGACGGCACATAGTTCTGCATAATCCCAACCTTTGGCCGTGTAGATCATGATACCTGTACCTTTTTCATCTATCAAAAATCCTTCTAGTGCTTTAGAAATTGATCCTTTTACAGTCTGCATTTCTACAGGTACACTGATACCATAACCATCATCCCACACTGCTACAAGCAAGGGAACTTTCATGATTGCAGATGCATTTATGGTTTCCCAAAACACTCCTTCTGAAGTAGAACTATCCCCTATCGTCACAAAGCTTACTTCATTACCATTGTCTGAAAATTTCTTACCTGAAGGAATGTCTATTTTACGATATTTTTTGGATGCCATCGCTAGACCTAGTGCTCTTGCCATTTGGCCTGCAGTACATGATATATCTGAAGAGACATTGTACATTTTAGTTTGATCCAACCATTCGCCATCAGCGTCCATCATGGGAGTAGCATAATGACTATTCATTTGTCTACCACCAGAAAAAGGATCGTTTTCGGCATCTGCATACAATTGCAAGAAAAAGTCTTCTACCGTCGAAAGCCCACGAGCAAACATAAAAGTCATGTCTCGATAATATCCAGACCGCCAATCTCCATGTTTAAATGCTCTAGCCATAGCCACCTGGGGTACTTCTTTCCCATCACCTAGAATACCGAATTTTGCCCTACCATTGAGCACTTCTTTACGACCGAGAATACTAGCTTCTCTGCTTATTAGACATATCCAGTAATCATGGAGCACATCTTTTTTGAATCCTTCTTCTGACTGATGTGTACTAGTTGTAACTTCTAGTGCCAAAGTTTCGATATCTATCATCTGTATATCTTGGTTGGTTAGGTAAAATAGGTCATCAAACTTTTGCAAAAATAATCATTTTTTTATTAATTCCCAATAAAATAATATTTGGATTCATTTTTTGTTTAGC
>DAOLFJ010000288.1:0-5959 GCA_035326365.1 Saprospiraceae bacterium
GATCTTCTTCAGCAAGTTTTATCTTATCTTGAAATTTTTCATGGAGTTTTACACCAATGATTCTCTGCAATTTATTGACGACACCAGTCATACCAGAGTTGGATGATATCAGGATATCTCCATCTATGGCGTTGACATGTTTTTTGATGATGTCTTTTGCTTTTTTGTAGGCAAGCGTCATGGACGATCCAGTCACATTGGTCTCCGTATGTGTATTGGCTACAAAGGGAGATATTTTTTCCATTAGAAGTTCCTCTATGGGTCTGTACATACGTCCACTCGCAGTCCAGTCAGCATATATGATCTTTTTTAAACCATAAGGAGATTCGAATTCTTGGTCTATACCAATGATATTATTCCGGAATGGTGCAAAATACTGCTCTAGACTGTTTGGGTTTTGCTTTGTCATATGATGGCCTTTACCTTTTGTATGAGTGATTGTGCAGTGTTGTCGTCTTTTGCTTCACAATAGATTCTTACGATTGGTTCTGTATTGGATTTGCGCATGTGGACCCATCCTTCGGCAAAATCTATCTTTAAGCCATCTACGTCATTTAGCTTTTCATTTTTGAATGTCTCCTTGATATTTGCAAAAATAAGGTCTAAATCTAAAGCAGGTGTCAACTCAAGTTTATCTTTGATGATAACATAAGTAGGGTAGGTCGCTTTAAGTTCGGTCATAGATATCCCCTTTTCTGCCAATAAAGACAAGAATATAGCCACTCCTGCCAAGGCATCTCTACCATAATGCAAGTCTGGAACGATGACACCACCATTACCCTCACCACCTATGATGGCATTGGTTCGTTTCATTTCATTGACTACATTGACTTCACCTACCGCTGATGCGCTATAACTGCCACCATGTCTGTGGGTCACATCTGCAAGCGCACGCGTGGAAGAGAGATTGGAGACTGTATTTCCTTTTTGACGACTCAATATATAATCCGCCACTGCTACGAGTGTAAATTCTTCACCAAACATAGACCCATCTTCATTCACAAAAGCAAGTCTATCTACATCAGGATCAACACTGATACCTAAATGTGCTTTTTCAGCGATGACTGTTGTTGATAATTGTTCCAAGTGTTTTGGGAGCGGCTCTGGATTGTGGGCGAAATGACCAAAATTATCATCATTCAATAAGGTATATCTTACACCCAAGGCATCCAATAAAGGTGGCAAAGAAATAGCACCAGTAGAGTTTATACAATCTACAATTACGTGAAGACCTGCATTTCGTACAGCTTCTACATTTACATGACGATATTTCAAGATTTCTGAAATATGATATTCCATTGACCCTTCATAAGTTGTGTACTGACCTAGATGATCTACATCAGAAAATACCAACGAACCTTCATTTATTATATCAATGATTTCTTGTCCATCTTCACCAGAAATAAATTCTCCCGTATGTGTAAGGAATTTTAAGGCATTCCACTCTTTTGGATTGTGACTTGCCGTAAATATGATGCCAGCACCCGCATTCAGTTTTGGTACCATCATCTCTACAGTAGGCGTGGTCGAAAGACCTAGATCAACCACATCGATGCCCATAGATAATAGTGTATTAACTGCAAGATTACTGACTATGCTACCACTCACTCTACCGTCGCGTCCTACTACTATTTTTTGATTTCCATTTCTTCTTTTAAGCCAAATGCCCAAACCAGCAGTACATTCTACTACGTCTACTGGGGTAAGATTTTCACCAGGTTGACCACCTATCGTACCTCTAATACCTGATATTGATTTTATTAAAGTCAAAGTCTTGTTTGTTTTAATGATTGAGATGGCAAAAGTAAGAAAGATTTGTTGATTCTATGGCTTATTCTTTTTCGTTTTTGAAGCAGGTATTCATAATTCTCCATCATAATTCCTTAAAATTTTCATAAACTTTGCGTCAAGGCCATACAATTGGTATTTTGAATCGTTACTTTGTATTATAATCATATGAATCAATGAAGGTAGTAAATATTGTAAATGTAGTTTTGGCCCTTTCTTTTGTCTCGTTTAACATTGGTCATTCTCAGACTATATGGAAAAAGTTTTCTCCCGCTGGTCAACCATTTGAAGTATCCGTAACTGGTGACATGAAAAATGGAGAAAAAAAAGTATTGACTGAAGTGGGTGACCTTCATCCCATCACGTGGATGTATCAAGGTGCAAAAGACGACCCTAACTTTATATATAGTGTGTCATATGTCGATTATCCAGAAGGAACTTTTCACCAAGATAGTACAGATTTAGTGAATGAATTATTTGATGCTAGTATTGAATCCAATATCCAAAGTCTCGGTGGAACCTTAGTTTATAAATCAGAATCTCCGTATAGTCAATATCAGGGAGTGATCTATCGTGCTTCTTACAATGATAATAAAGCTGTCATAAAAAGTAGGATGATATTGGTAAAAGATAGATTTTATGCTTTACAAGTCTACACCTTGTCAGAAAAAAGTCTAAACGGTGACATGGATAAGTTTTTAAATAGTTTTAAATTAAAGTAAACTTTTACTTCGAAGAGTCTTTAGTTTGAAGAAAGTAAAATAAGTGATTATCACAGCTTTTGTTTTTTAAAGGTAACTATTTAGGTTATTGCCCTGTAAGGGCAAAATATTGGTAGCGGTGGGTGAAACCCAACGCAAAAGATTTGAAAATTATAGTTTTTGGCGCTATTTTTGTCTGAAAGATGCAAAAATCGTGACAAAAACGGTTGATTTCGGAACTGACCTAAATAGTTACATCTTAAGAATCAATTAGCAATCAATTAATCACTTGATCACAAACCACAAAACTACTTCATCACCGCTGACCTGTAAATAAGGTATTGGCATTTCGTTGACCATAATCGTACTTTAAGAAACTTAATGCTGAAGATTTTACACCTACAAAAAAGCTGTAAACACCATTCGAAGGTGCCCAAGTAAAATTCATTTGCCAACAATGTAGGTCTCTTGCAAAACTGAAGTATGGGTACACAAATGATTTGTTTTTAAAGTCATAAGCGATGTTACCGATATTCATATTCCAGTTTTTAGTAAGTGGAATAGAACCCGAGACATTGATAGAGTGACTACTGACAAAAAAAGTATCTTTGGTACTCAATCTCCTTAATTCAAAATTGAAAGAATGCGAGATGTTAAATCCTGTAAACCAATCAGCTAGAGATGTTTCCTTTATTTCTTTTTCTTCATCATTGTCCTCTGTTTGTTCATCATTGGTTTTAGCCGTAAAGTTGTTTTGTGTTTCTTGTGGCGTCGTGGCATTAGTAGGTTGAGTCGGTTCTTTTTCTTCCGTTTTTTTGCCTAATAGGATATCGCGTATTCTTCCGAAAGTAATTCCAGTAGAAAATTGCCCATTAAAATTTCTAAAATCTGTAACTTTCCACCATTTATTACTTGTTTTCCATACGGTCTCTTTTGTGATTCTATTGTTGTTGTCATATACATATGGACTAAATTGAGCACGAAAGTTAAAGTTGGTCAGTCCTTTTAATACAGTAGTGTTTCCCGATATATTTACTGCACTCCATTTAAGGGAATCTGCGGCAAAGTTGTAGTTACCGTTTACATTAATATTGTCAAAAAGTCTTAATATTTTTTCAGATGTGTCCTTTTTTGACCAATACTTAGCTTCAAATATATTGGTAATACCATAACTGATACCCATTTGTTCTTCTGAGCCTGCTAATGAACCGAATGGTCCGTTTTGGAAAATACTATATGTCTGTGGATTATTGAAATCTTGTCTTGTGTCTGTATTGACGACTTCTTCATACCTTTCTTTGTTGCCAGGCTTGTAATTGAAGCTGACATTTGGTTTGATAACGTGGCGAATACCTCGGATAAACCCTTTGCTAAATTTTTTGGTACCAAAAATCTGTGTATTTATAGATATGCCCGATGTGATATTTCTGTAAGTTGCAAAACCTTGCTCAAAGGACTCTAAAGGCTTTTCAAATCCCAAAGTATCACTGGTCAATGAATGTCTAAGGACAAGCGTAGGGTCGAATGTCCGTTGGTACGTTTTCAGAAACCAAAATTCTTCATAGTTAACATTTGGTGAGACATTGAGATATTTGAGTACCCTAAAATTGGTACTAAGACCAGCTCGATGTGAAAGCCCTGTTTGCATATTATCCAATGTCTGTTGGGTAAATAGGGTAGTATCTGTTGTCTTCACAAAGTTCCTAAACTCCGAATTATAAGATAAGGCTATATTGTCTGTCCATTTTTCTTCCGTAGCATTTTTCCTTTTAAATGGATTGATCGTGTTCATTCTCAGAGTCATATTTGGGAATGTGATGTCCATTACCCTTGTTTGTGTATTCTGACTGTGACGGAACTCTGCATTAAACTGAAACGGTGTCCCTGGCATATCATGCGCAAATGAAAAATTGGAAGAATATTGACTTTGCAATGCAGCCGCAGGATTTTCGTAGGTACGTTGTTCGTATCTATTTGTTTGGATATTGATAGATCCACCCAATCTTCTGTAAGGATGGGCTTTAGAGTCTTGATTGTGTCGTATACTTATGATAAATGATTTTTGGGATAATTTTTTTTCTTCCAAACCATCTACGGCATCTCTTATATTGTTACTATATCCTAGCAATATATTTCCTGTATATCCATATTTCTTTTTGTAGTTGGCGTTCACCCTGACACCATGTGACCCACGCGTGTAAATGTCTCCAGTCACTCTCATGTCCACGTATTGATTTACAGGATAATAATAACCTATCTCTCTAAAACCTAGACCAAGATCATTGTTGTATTCATAGCTTGATGGAAATATCAATCCTGAACTTCTGCCTTTTGCCAATGGGAAAAATCCAAAAGGTAAAAATATAGGTGTTGGTACATTAGCTAGTTCTATTTGGGCTACACTCAAGACAGCCAACTTATTAGGCACAAACTTCATTTTGCTAGCTCGGATGCCGTAATGTGGTGGATCATGGGTGCAAGTCGTTATGATAGCATCTTTATTATATATCTCATCATCTTTTTTTACACCAAGGGAATCAGTCTGCCCCGCTATATATTTGGTCGTTTCGCCTACAAGGTTGAATTCTCCTTCTTGGGTAATAGCTCGTTTGACAAGTCCTTTTTTCGATTTAAAATTATACCGTATCTCTTTATAGGTGAATGTTTGGTCGCCATCTTTAAAAGTTGGTTTTTCTTTGACCTTGTCTTCAGGCAGGATTCTATCAAAACCTTCTATAACATTATTAGCAAAATCAATAATCATATATGCCGCTGTCAATGTTATACTTTGATATTTCACTTCAGCCTTTCCATACAAGTGGATTCTGTCATTCACTAAATCTGTCCATGCAGAATCAAGCGCATTGTAAATAACCTCGTCTTCAATTGCATCTTTAGATAAGCGGAAAGTATCTTGTTGTGATATAAGCGTATCTTTGTTTTGGCGACTAGTGTCCAAGTTTTTGAAAGGAAAAGTATCCCTAAAAATATTCCGAAAAGAATCTATAGAAATATTTAAAGTATCATTTTTTTCTGATAATAATGGCATTTGTGCAGGTTTAACTTGTGCAGAAACCATACGTAAATTACATATTATAAAAAAAAATGCTATATAAAACTTTATTTTCAAACTAATTAGATATTATATATTATGAATAATCATTATATTTGCCCTTTTGAAACACAAAAGTACGCCAATGGTCTCAGATTTTATTCAAAAGAACGTCACAATCTTACGTATCCTCCTTATCATAACGTTATTAGTTTACTATGTGTCATCCACAATGCAGGCTTGTGATGTTAAAGTTTTATTAAAAGATAATACTTCCCTTTCCACGCTTCACGGAAAAATGGATGGGTTAGACTATTCAGCCCAATTAACTTTCCAATCACTGTCTGGTAGAGGTAAGGTAAAAAAAGTAGTTATAGATGCTGGTCATGGAGGACATGATAGCGGATGTGTAGGCAAA
>DAOLFJ010000289.1:0-5945 GCA_035326365.1 Saprospiraceae bacterium
ACAATTTTTACTGCCTTGTAACATGATTACGCCACATTGATTGGCATCCGTAATGTCAAAAGTATAATTGGTATTGGATGGGAACGTGCCAGAAACAAAAGCAGATGGTGAAGGACTTCCATTAACAAGATATGTACCTGGCTCTCCACCTGAAATATCAAATTGAACTGTATAAGTGGAAGTAGCATCATCACAAGTGATTACAAAATTGTCAATATTGGGATTTTCATTCACTTCTACCAACATAGCAGCTGGTAATGTGCAATCCACAGTAGAAGTAAATATCAAAGAAACCAGATTGCTTAAACCATCAGGGTCAAAAAAACCATTGGTCAAACCTACGCCTGTCCATGTCCCCGTGGGAAAATTAGGGTCGACAAATGCAGACAAACTTACAGGTGCATCAGACTCACAAATCGTAAATGATTGTATCTGTGGCAGTGCTTCTATGAGAATATTGATAGTCGTCGTGGAAGGTTCGACACAAATATCACTAGACGTAAATAGTAATTCAATTGGGCCAACCAAACCTACAGTATTAAAGACATCACCTGTTACCCCTTGTCCTGACCAAATACCATTAGAAAAAGTCGGGTCTTCTAGGGTATTAAGATCAACCATATCTACTGTTTGACAAATGGTCAGCGGTAATAATGTGGGTACTTGAGATGGTATTACATTCAGTTGTGTGCTGGCAGCATTTACACAAAACTCAATGGAGAAAAAAGTAAAAGTTACGATGCCCGAAGAATTAGAAGGGTCAAAAACATTATTAGTGACATCAGGACCTTGCCATGTCCCAGAAGTGTAATTAGGATCAGAAAGCAAAAATAAATCAAAACCACCACTACCAGCACAAATGTCATCCGAAGCTAAAACAGGTGTCTGTGGTATAATAATTTCAACAGTGGTACTCCCTACATCAAAACAACTACCATCAGGTGTGAATGTAAGTGGGATAATTCCATCTTGTCCAGTCAGATGTATTGTATTATTCACAACACCCGAGCCAGACCAAGTACCAGGTCCGACCGAAGGGTCATTCAGTAGATTTAGGTCAAATGAATTTTGAGATTGACATAATTGATCTGTTCCTAATATGGGTGTCCCACCGGGCGATATATCAATTTGCAAAGGCTCTATTCCAAAACAACCATTTGCATCTGTGAATTTTACAAAATACAAGGTGAGAATATTTATCGTGACAATGGGATTTAAAACCTCATTAAAAGGTTCGGCAGGCAAATTGGAATATATTTGTACATCTAGTCCCAATGGATTTAAAATATAATCATTTAGATTCACTTGAGTGCCCTGACATACAACGATATTGTCAAGCAAAGTCACATCTGGTACAGGAAGTACTTCAATAGTCGTACTCGCTGAGCTGATACATGTATTGGCAGGTGTAAATGAAACCGTATTAATACCGACAGGTGCAAGAGATGGGTCAAAAAAACCACCTGATACGCCAGTTCCTGACCACGTACCATTCGTAACCGTCGGGTCTTCCAAAGTATTTAAGTCTAATGGAAGTGCGGATTTACATATTTCTGCATCCAATAAAAACAGCACTTGGTCGGGTGTAACCGTAATAGTAACCGTCCCAGGATCATAACAGTTGTTTGTGGGCGTAAATGTCAACACTATTGGGCCAGACAAACCCGATGGATCAAATGTTGAACCCGTGACTCCTTGTCCACTCCAAACGCCTGTCAAAGATGGTGGCGTTACAAAAGGCGTAAGATTGATAAGCCCTGCATTATCGCAAGTATTCTGACTACTAGTGAAGGGTATACCACCGAGATTTACAGTCACTGTGACTTGTGCTTGATTGGTGCATGAGCTCAAATTTGACAACACTACGTAGGTTGTCGTGATACTCGGAGAAACGGTCGTAGATGCTAGTTGATTGCCAGCAGTAGGTGGAGAACTCGTATGAAATGTCAACACAGCACCCGGAACAGAGGAAGCATAATTGAGCAAATCAAGTGATTCTCCTGCACAAATCTCCACATTAGTTGTCGTGATATCTGGTTCTTCTACGACCACAACATTATCCGTCAGTGGTGGATCGAAAGTTGTAATACAACCAGTTGATTCATTCTCGATACTTGTAATCAGCAAGGTACAATCGGAAGTAATGGCGAAGTTAAATGGATTTGCCATGGTCGTAAAAGAACCCACATCATTTCCATTAGAACAATTAAGTTCATAATTGTAGGTGTACAAACCTGGTGATGGTAGGGTAAATTGTACTTGGATCAATCCCATACCACATAAAGATTCCTGGATTATATTCATACCATAAGCCGATGGATCAGATGGCGTTACGACCAATGTAATAGGTATGGGTCCTGAAGGACAAGTACCCAAAGCCGTACTCGCATAGATGGTAGTCGAATTACTGTTGTATGGATTGAGATTGACAATTTGGTTTGTCAATGCAAAATCTGTATAAAATGTAACGGGCAGTCCTCCACCGATAGCATTTGTAATGGAGTTCAGATTAAAATTAGCAAAACCATTGACATCTCCGCACAATTCATAAGTCACTGGATTGGCTGTCGGCGATGGCTGAACAGTTACTAAAACTTCATCTGTTCCTGTGCAACCTGACGCATCAGTGACCGTAACGGAGTAAGTTCCTGTGGTGGCAATATCTACCACATTAAGAAATGGATTGACACTACCATTCTGCCAAAGATAGGACGGACTCGGTGCCGTATTATTTGCCGTGAGCACAACATCATCCCCTGCGCAGACCAAAAGGTCAGGACCAAGATCTACCGTAAAACTAATCCCGTTATTTACAAAAGTGATGGACCAACTATTCAGAAAACCAACATCTCCAGTTACAAAATCATTTAAATATAGTAACCATGTTCCATCTGCATTGATACCATCAAAAGTATTCTGAAAGGTAAAGGTTCCAGGCGTACCAGGAAAAGGGTATGGTGGTGTAATGGTCGTATTTTGTCTTCCTTCTGGATTAAAACTCCCAGAATATGGTGGCGCTCCTGCTACGATATTCAAAGGCGCACTATCTGTGAAAACAGTATTTGAAAAGTTATCTCCAGGACCTCCATTACCACTTGACAATTCAATAAAAGTTCCATTTGGTGCAATCAAAAAAAGCGCAATATCACCCGTCCAAGTATGCGTTAAGTCAACGGTCACATTGTCTATAAATGTACATCCACCCAAAATACCTATACCCGTCACCTCAACAGGAGACTCGGTAATACCCACAGTACCTGATGGTGGAAATGGAAGACCACCCTGACCATTAAATGTTTGTGCAAGTGTAACATAGGAACATAAAACCATTCCCAAAATATACCCAAACCTATATGTCCATACCATTCCTATTACCTTATTATATTCTTTTATAAAGTGCATGATTGTACCCAAAAGTTGCTTTTGGATATCAAAACGATCTATAAAACCAAATCCAAACAATTAACATATCATTCTAAAAAACCATAATGCTTACAAATATAATTATTAACCCAAAGATAATTATAATACATGACCAACTATTCGACAGAATACCAAATATAAACCAAATGATAAATAGTTTCAAAACCTTAAAAACTAGCTAACCTAAATTCACCTGATAGTATTATTTTCTATGTCGTTAAGTTAAGGTGTTTTTAATATTTTTACACATCCTTAACCCTTCCCTTAAAATGGAATGACTTCCTAAACCCGTCTTAATTAAAAGACATTGATATTATTTCTCATTCATTGGTGTTAAGTTTTAATTTTATACTTTATTACCTAAATAAAAACCCTACTTTTGTCTATCAGATTTTACCAAATTTAAAATCAGAAACCATAAATAACCATTTTAATATGCATATTGTCACAAGAATTATCATGTTCATTTCCTTATGGACAATCATCGGCCAAAATACAACCACAGCCCAAGGTGGCAAATATATCCTAGTCGACCAATTTGGCTATCAACCTCTCGGTACCAAGTTTGCTGTCATCCGAGACCCACAGTTAGGCTATGATGCCAATGAATCTTACAGTCCTGGTGCAAGATTTAGTGTCATCAGTGTAGCGAATGGACAAGAAGTTTTTGAAGGTCAAGTCCGAGCTTGGAATAATGGCAGCACAGACCCAATATCTGGTGACAAAGTCTGGCATTTTGATTTTACTGAACTGACTACACCCGGAGAATATTATGTAATTGATAACACTACCAATCAGAAATCATTTCCTTTCCGTATAGACGAAGATGTATATAATAATGTCTTAAAAGCTGCTGTACGTACTTTATTTTACCAAAGAAGTGGCATGGGAAAAAGTGCTGTTTTTGCAGGTACCAATTGGGCAGATGGAGCTTCGCACATTGGGACACTCCAAGATAAAGATTGTAGACCTTACAATGCCAAAACCGATGCTTCTAAAGCAAAAGACCTTTCTGGTGGATGGTATGATGCCGGAGATTATAACAAATATACACCATGGACGGCTTCTTATGTAGTCACATTACTCAGAGCATACGAAGAAAATCCTACTGTGTGGACAGATGATTACAACATTCCTGAGTCGGGCAATGGCATTCCTGACATCATAGACGAAATACTCTTCGGTGTAGAATGGCTTATCAAAATGCAACAGGCTGATGGATCGTGCCTCAGCATAGTAAGTTGTGCCCACGCATCACCACCTTCGGCTGCAACTGGTCAAAGTGTGTATGGTCCTGCGAGTACGTTTGCAACCTTAAAATGTGCAGGTGCCTTTGCGTATGCTTCTCAAGTTTTGAAATCATTTCCTGCCTACCAAGCTAAATCTGATGACTTAATAGCAAGGGCAAAATCGGCTTGGACATGGGCTAATAACAATCCTAATGTTTTATTCCCAAATAATACTAGCGCCAATGGTAGTCAAGGTGTCGGTGCGGGAAATCAAGAGACTGACGATCTAGGTAGATTGACTGCAAAACTTGGTGCAGCCCTATACATCTACAGACGTACTGGCGAAGATGTTTACAAAACATTTTTTGAAAGTCAATACAAAGAAATGCCGCTTTTCAAATGGGGAACATACATGAGTCAATACTTCTTCGAAAGTCAAGATATCCTACTCCAATACAGCCATACACCTGGTCACAACTTTGAGATAGCACAAAGCATCAAAACAACTACGGTCGCTGCTGCCAAAAAAAGCGGTGATTTTGCAGATGCAATCTTGACCAATAAAGATCCATACCTAGCTTTTATCAAAGATTATAATTGGGGATCTAATCAGTACAAATCTATCTATGGCAATGTCTTTCACGTGATGTCTTCTCTTAACCTTGATCCACTAAATTCTGCCACTTATCTAACCGCTGCAAAGTCCTACCTTCATTACATCCATGGTGTCAATCCATTCAATATGGTCTACCTGAGCAATATGAAAGCTTATGGTGCGGACAAAAATATCACCCAGTTTTATCACTCATGGTTTGCAGAAGGAAGCCCTTGGGACCAAGAAGGTGTATCTCTTTATGGACCTGCACCAGGCTTCCTATCTGGTGGACCTAATACATCTTATAGTGTCGATGGCTGCTGTCCAAATAATTGTGGTTCGGCACAAAACAATGCCATCTGCACGTCGATGAATCTCACGCCACCACTAGGCCAACCTGCCATGAAATCCTACAAAGATTTTAATAATAGTTGGCCACTCAACTCATGGTCAATCTCCGAAAACAGCAATGCGTATCAAGTGGCATACATCAGACTCCTATCCAAGTTTGTCACCAAAAACACTACGTCAAACAATACAGACATCACAGCAACCCAACAGAAATTCAGCATCTACCCGAATCCTACCAATGGCATCATAACGATCAAAATCAATGATGCCAATACCTATCAGCTAGCCGTAACAGACATCACCGGTAAAACCATGATGACCACCTCCATCACCTCAAATCAGACCAT
>DAOLFJ010000290.1:0-5943 GCA_035326365.1 Saprospiraceae bacterium
CTCTCCCTAGGTGTACCTTTATCATTCCATATCCAGCAGGACTACCAGATGATTGACTTTTGAAGTCTTCAATTGTAAAAACTCCACTTCTTGTGGTGCCAGGGCTGTATTGTTGATCTACTTTTTTTTCATGGGAGCCATCTTGAAATTTTACAGTAATGTCTAGGTTTATTTTCCCTGGTTGATTGTTTCTTTTTGATGTTTCGATTGTATAGTTATAGGTACCCACATCTAATCGTATGTCGTTGAACGTTTTTTGAGTCGTGGTCATGTCGAGGTAAAATTGACTCAATTCACCATTAGTCCATGTGGTGGGATGAGATGAACTAACAAAGACTACAACATTCTTTTCACTAGGATAAGATTTTATACCCATAGCAAAGATAAATGAAGAAAACAGTACTGAAAAAATAATGAAACTAAAGATGGTTTTCATGACTTAAAAATTGAGCGTTAATAAATGGTATTTTAAAATAATAAGACAAAATTACTTCTTGCTAACTACCTGATTTTCATCCTAAAGTATGAATTTTCAGCTTACTTCATCAGACAGATTATATTGGCTACAGGAAGTAGTCGTGTAAGCTTTATTTCGCTCGTAAATTGTGTACGCAAAGCGAAATTCAAAAGAATATTCTTACTTAATTTGAAGTCGCCACCATACGCCATGGTATATTGGGTTTTTGACTCAGTATTATTAAAATCTAACCATCCCGAACCAATATCTTCTATATATTTACCCGCAAAATATTCTTCTTCATCAAAGGTGAATTCCTGATTTGGATCGAAATAATTGCCTAACACTTCATACACTACTTCAGCATAAAAATTGTATCGCTGACTGCCATACCGGAGATTTAAACCAAACATTTTATTGGTACTATCTCCAATCTTGGTATATCTAAAAAGGCCGCTTACTAGACCATGATCACCCATTTTGAGACATCCATTCAGCCATATGGCAAAGCCTGCTCTTTTTACTTTCAAGCTATCAATACCTGCATTATCATAAGTATAGACCGAGCCAAATGCTGCATCTAGCATGGTATTATTCCAGTTTTCAGCATTATACTGGTCGATGATATTTCGATATTTAAGTCTAGATATTTCGTGTGCATTTTTCATTTCATATCGTATCACATCTAGTTCTCTCTCTATTTCATCTTTGCGTTTTGGGTCAGTTGTTTGATAGCGAAGTATGACCAATGAGTCTATTTGTTGATTAAATCTATCTTGCTGATGCTTATGTTCGGATGTCAATTGCTTGAGCAATAATGTGTCATTAATAACATCATTCTTTTTATACAAATTGAGTTTGACCGAATAAGATGCATGGTTGATATTATCGATTTTGGCTGTGCCTGCAGAGAGACTTAGTGTTGATAGTTTTTTGGCAAATCTACTAGCCGCTGCATACTCATCAAAAGATCTTTTTTTATAATAAAAATGCCACAATGGTTGTGCTTCGAGTGCAAGATCTGGTGCCAAATTATAATTTTTGACACGCCAATCTACTTTAAAGCTTTTCAGGTTGGAAGGCCTTGTCACTATTTCTGGATTGACACCAAGCATGGCAAATGCTGGGGCAGAAGGTATAGACATTTCGGCATTTTTAATTTCATCATACACTTCATCGTCTTGTGCCTGAATTGAAGAAATGAATAATATAAAACTTGCAAAAAGTATCAAAATTTTTGGCATGATGAGCTGGTTTTGTTAGCTACAAAAGTAGACTTCTCAATATTTGTAAATTTCATACTTTTAGGTGAATTTTTCATTTGTAAATGTACCTACCTTTGTTTCATATTTTAAGCAATAGTCAATAGTTAATGATATGGAAAATGATCTGAATGATCATATAGAAAGAAGGAATCAAGAATATCTCTTGTCCAAAGAAGAAAGTCAGTTGTTGCTGAATCTTTTATATTTGGATTTAAAACAGATTTGTGACAAAATAGAAGATAGTTTTAATGCTCTTGACAGTTCTTCAAAATAATACAATATATTTGTATATCATTCATAACAAACCCAACTCCAATGTTACGAACCAATCATCGAAATATTCATTTTTTCTCAATAATTTTTGTGTTTATAATTGTTTGGATTCCTACATTTATTTATGGTCAGTTATCCTTAAAAGAACAGCTACAATCTACGCAAGATAGTATTCAAAAATTTTATCAAAATCAACCTGTAAAGGCATTGGACTATGCATTCGTTTATGAGAAAATTGCAGCTGATTCTGACAGTCTAAAATACAAAGCCAAGGCTGATAACTTCATAGGCATGTGCTACTACATGAATGGTGAAATAGACAAAGCCATAAAATATTATGTCTCTGGTATTCAAAAGTTTGAAACTCTAAAAGATACCTACTTTGTAGCGATGTTGCACAATAATATTGGCGCAGCTTACCAACTGAGGAAAAAACCAGAGGAAACTATCAAATATTATGAAAAAGCTCTGAAAGGATTTGAAGAAGTAAAAGACACACTGTGGATGGCTAATTTATACAATAATATTTCGATTCAAAAAAATGAATTGGGACTTTATCAGGAAGAATTAGATTACAAACAAAAAGCGATGAACATTTATATTTCCCAGAAAGATACGCAGATGATCCTACTTACAAAAGGGAATTTGGCTCATACTTATTTTAAATTGGGTGACTACAAAAAGTCATTGCTTAATGCAGAAGATTACCTTTATTCCCCCTACAATGAAGCAGGGCAATCTGGCCGTGCAACAGTTTTATTGGCTTATGCTTATATACTCCAAAAAATAGGCAATTCATCTAAATCATTGAAAATCATTCAAGAAGCCAAAGATATAGCAGAAAAAAATGGTTTTAAAGAAATATCGATGAAGGCACACCAACATTTAGCGTCATTATATGAAGAACAAAATAATTACAAACAATCTTACGCGCATTTCAAGTCATTTCACGCACTGCAAGACACACTCTTTAATCAACAAAAAGATGAAACCATCAACGATTTATTAGTCAAATATGATTCTGATAAAAAAGATGCTGATATCATCCTGCTCAATGCAGAAAATGAACTAAAAAACCTTCAAATCGCTAAATCTAACAATACTAAATGGGCTTTAATACTAGGATTACTGTTGGTATCATTACTCGCTTTCCTAGCTTGGAGATTGAAAAATATAAAAGCAAAAAACAACATCGAGTTGACATCCAAAAATGAACAAATATCCAAAGCACTCGATGAAAAAAACATCCTCTTGCGTGAGATCCATCACCGTGTCAAAAACAATCTACAGGTCATCTCAAGTTTGCTCAAGTTGCAATCACAATACATAGAAGATGAAGGTGCTGTAAAAGCTATCGCAGAAGGTCGGAATCGTGTGCATTCTATGGCGCTACTCCATCAAAATCTCTATAAAGAAGATAATCTCACTGGTGTGAATATGAAGGAATATTTTACCAATCTGATAGAAGGATTGTTTGATGCTTACAACATAACAGATATTCGATTGGAGACAGAAATCGAAGATTTGACTTTGGATATCGACACCGTGATACCGCTTGGATTGGTAGCAAATGAATTAGTCAGCAATGCATTGAAACATGCATTCGAAAATGCAGATAATGGCGTTTTGAGTGTCAAGTTATGGGAAGAAGGCGACCGTCTAATTTTCAATGTAAAAGACAATGGAAGTGGTTATGATGAAAACTTAGTAGCAGAAGGCAAAAAGAGTTTTGGCCAAAAACTCATCAGATCACTTTCTGATAAGCTCGAAGCTGACATTCATGTCACGTCCAATAATGGAACCAACGTCACACTTTCTATCAAAGATTATAAAAAAGTAGAATAAAAGATGTCACTAAGAATACTGATCGTAGAAGATGAACCATTGATATCTGATGATATAGAATCCACCTTGATATCCAATCATTATGACATAGCTGGCAAGGCATACAGCAGTACACAAGCCTTAGATATGCTGATGAATCGGTTTCCTGATTTGGTGCTTTTGGACATTTCGATCAAAGGCGACAAAGATGGCATTGATATAGCTACCATCATTCGGGAGAATTATCAGTTACCATTCATCTTCCTGACGTCATTTAGCGATCCGCTGACATTAGATAGAGCCAAACCCACGATGCCTTATGGATATATCGTGAAGCCATTTAGAGATCGAGATATCGTTGCTTCTATCGAGATGGCCATGTATAGATATGCGGTCGAAAACAATACGGCAGCCCTAGATAAATCGATGATTGAAAACAAGTTTAATGTCAAACTCACCAAGATGGAATTTCAGATTTTGCTGTTGATATGGGAAGGCAAGTCCAACAAACATATAGGCGATGAGATCTTCCTTTCTATCAATACCATCAAAACACATATCAGAAATATCTTCGAGAAATTTGGCGTACGTAGTCGGAATGAGTTGATTGTGTTGTTGAGGTGATAAGTTTATTGTTATTTGCTCCTACTTTATCTCACCCTTCAGGTATTTTGCGATTGCTTCAGACTTATTATTTACATGAAGGGTTTGGTAGAGTTTTTTGACATGGGATTTTACTGTTTCTGGTGAGACAAATAGTTGTTTTGCTATTTCATTATAACTTTTGCCATCTACAAGTAATTGGATGATTTCTTTCTGACGATCTGTCAAAATAGTTGCTTTACTCACTCGACCGCCCATGAGATGATTGACGATCTCGCGTGCTATAGATGGCGACATATATGAACCACCTGAGTGAACGATTCTAATTGCATCCACGATCTCTTGTAGGCTTGATTTTTTGGATATATAAGAACAAGCACCTGCACACAATGCTCTCAAGATTATGTGTTCTTCTTCATAAGTGGTGAGTATAATGATGTCAATATTTGGATTCAATTGTCTGATATAAGGTATGCCATCTAAGCCCGACATTCCTGGCAAGCCTATATCGAGAATCAAAATATTGGACTTGATCGTTGGATTTGATAATGAAACGAGATAATCTTCGATATTGGTGTAAACATTAGCTACAGAAAGGTCAGTGTGAAAGCCAAAGAATTTGACCAAATTGTCTCTGATGACTTTATTATCTTCTATGATGTCGATAGTGATTTTTTCCATAGGAATTTATGTGTTAAATTTTACAATGATAGTATAACCATTTTTAGTATCGATATCCAATGTACCTCCGATTCGTTGGGCTCTCATACGCATATTAGCCAAGCCTTGGCCACTTGATTGTGATGGACTTGCTTGATTCGATCCATTGTCTTGAATGGTCATAGTCGTTTCACCCAATGATCGGTGGATAGATATAGTTACATTACTAGCATTAGCATGCTTCACAATATTAACCAATGCCTCTTTATAAATTAAGTACAGGTTTTGCCGTTGTTCGGGATTGATTGTTTTGAATGCAGTGGACACATTAATATCAAAAGTATATTTGATTTCTTTGCGTCCTAGTGTTGACTCCGCATACTCCTGCATGCGAGCTACTAGATCGTCATAGCTGTCTTTGCGCGCATCAAGTGCCCATACAATATCACGCATACGTTCCATAGCGTCCCTACTCATGGCACTAAGGTCAAGCAACAAAGATTTATCTTCATTTTCTTTTTGATAGGACATCATCTCCGACTGCATAGCAATACCGGTTAAGATGGTGCCCACATCATCGTGAAGATCACTTGATATTTTGGTGCGCAAATTTTGATAGCGCAATATTTGATTGATTCTATAGCGGTACACTATATACATTATCGAAGACAAAGTTATAAAATAGAGCAGGTAGGCATACCAACGTTGATACCAAGGTGGATTCACCTTAATAGAGATACTCGATATATTTGATGATTTGCCATTGCCAGCCACAGCCTTCACTTCAAATGTATAAGAGCCAGGGTCGAGATTGGTAAAATGAATGGTGCGTTCGGTTTGGGTGTGCGTCCATTCATTCTG
>DAOLFJ010000291.1:0-5932 GCA_035326365.1 Saprospiraceae bacterium
ATGTGTAGCTTTGCTACCACCAGTAGGTATCACTGCATGACCTGGTAGGAATGGTGCTAACTTGCTATTCACACAGATTGGTCCCATACCTGGTCCTCCACCACCGTGAGGTATGGCAAATGTTTTGTGTAGATTTAGGTGGCAGACATCTGCTCCTATGATGCCTGGACTGGTGAGTCCTACTTGCGCATTCATATTCGCACCATCCATATATACTAGACCACCATTATCATGTATTAGAGTACATATTTCCTTTATTGATGTTTCGAATACGCCATGTGTGCTTGGATAGGTGATCATCAATGCAGCAAGGTTGGCTTTATGTTGCTCAGTTTTGGCCTTGAGATCATCCATGTCCACATTACCTTTTTCGTCACAAGCTACGACTACCACTTCCATACCACACATGACTGCGCTTGCAGGATTGGTACCATGTGCAGATGATGGTATCAAAGCAATATTTCGATGGCCTTCATTTCTGTCTTCATGGTAAGCTTTTATGGTCAATAAACCTGCATACTCACCTTGGGCACCAGAATTAGGTTGTAAAGAACATGCTTCAAATCCTGTTATTTCTGCAAGGTATGCTTCTAATTCGGTAAATATCTGCTGGTAACCTTCTGTCTGATCTAATGGCACAAATGGATGTAATGATGAAAATTCAGGCCAAGTAACAGGTATCATTTCTGATGCAGCATTGAGTTTCATGGTACACGATCCTAGTGAAATCATTGAATGTACTAAAGACAAATCTTTGTTTTCAAGACTTTTAATGTATCTCATCATCTTACTTTCTGTATGGTAAGACGAGAATACAGGATGCGTCAATATAGCTGAACTTCTTTCCATACCACCCAAAACCTGAGATTCGCTAGCTGCTTCAAATGCGTGACCTGAATCATTTACTTTACCGAAAAGGGAAATAATAGCTTTCACATCTTCTAAAGTCGAGGTCTCATCTAGTGAAATACTTAATTTGTGACGTGTAGGGTAATAAAAATTAATACCTACTTCTTCTGATTTAGCCTTTATTTTTAATAAGGTGTCTTGATCTGTTTCAATGGTTAGGGTATCAAAGTATGCTGAATTGACAACATTATAATGCGCCTTCTTTAAGTTATCTGCAAGATGATTGGTCAAGTTATGGATGGTTGATGCTATTTCTTTGACACCTTCTGGTCCATGATAGACTGCATACATACCTGCCATTACGGCTAATAAAGCTTGGGCTGTACAGATATTTGATGTTGCTTTTTCTCTTCTGATGTGTTGCTCTCTGGTCTGAAGCGCCATTCTGAGTGCTGGTTCACCATTCACATCTATAGACATTCCTATGATTCTACCAGGGATGACACGTTTGTTATCTTCTTTGGTAGCAAAAAAAGCAGCATGTGGTCCACCATATCCTTTTGGAACACCAAATCTTTGTGAGTTGCCTACCACGACATCAGCGCCCCATTCTCCTGGAGGTGTCAGTAATGCTAAGCTCAGCAAATCACTCGCCACTACAACTTGAATTTCTTTTTCATTACAAGTGCTTGTGAATGATCTGAAATCTTCTATTTGACCCTCAGCATTTGGATATTGAATCATGACACCAATATAATCTTCTGAGAAATCAAAAGTTTTCCAATCTCCTACCACCACATCTATAAATAATGGCGTAGCTCTTGTGATCAATACATCAAGGGTTTGTTTGTACACATGTTGGTCTACAAAAAACTTCGTAGCGGGATTGTTTTTTCTTTTTTTATTTCTAAGACCTTCACACATAGCCATAGCTTCCGCTGCGGCAGTTGCTTCATCTAGAAGTGATGCACTAGCGATCGGAAGTCCTGTAAGATCAGAAACCATAGTCTGGAAATTGAGTAAAGCTTCTAATCTTCCTTGTGCAATTTCTGCTTGATATGGCGTGTATTGTGTGTACCAACCTGGATTTTGGAAGATATTTCTCAAGATCACTGTCGGTGTAATGGTACCATAATATCCTTGACCAATATAAGTTTTAAAGATTTTATTTTTTGATGCGATGCTTCTGAGCATAGTCAGGTATTCATTTTCTGTCAATGCATCTGGAAGATTTAGTTCCTTAGACATGCGTATACCTGCAGGAACTGTTTCATCTATGAGTTGATCGAGGGAAGAAACACCTATTGTTTTGAGCATTTCTACTAGTTCAGATGATGAAATACCAATGTGTCTTTTGGCAAAATTTGTCAGTGTTTGGTTTGACATGGATTGTATTATTTGGTTGAGTTTAGAAACGATGTGCGAAGGTAAAAGTTTTTAAATAATAGTCCGAAAAGATTAATGGTTCTTTTTGCATGAGTTTGGTCATATTTTACATTTTTTTAAATATTTAGAAAATTATCAGAGTATTTATGTGATTTATGAGAAAAAGTTGTCAGGTTTTAATTAATTTTGACCTTTAAAAACCAATCAGTAATTAAAAGTACAATGGCAGTTGATGTTATATTAGGCCTTCAGTGGGGAGATGAAGGAAAAGGAAAAATTGTAGATTATCTAGCGGAGCAGTATGATCTAGTCTGCAGGTTCCAAGGTGGACCGAATGCTGGACATACTATTAAAATAGATGGTAAAAAATACGTCCTTCATACCATTCCTTCGGGGATATTCAGACCTGACATCACTAATGTCATAGGAAATGGTGTAGTTTTAGACCCTATCACAATGGTCAAAGAACTCAATGCACTAGACGCAGCAGATATAGATTATCAATCAAGATTGCTCGTTTCGCGTAAAGCACATCTCATCGTGCCGAGCCATAGATATCTAGACGCAGCATCAGAAGCATCAAAAGGTGTAAGTAAAATAAAAAAAACCCTTAAAGAAATCGGACCTGCCTATATGGACAAAACAGGTAGGAATGGCTTGAGAGTTGGTGATCTTACAGCTTCTGATTTTGAAAGTAAATATCATGCAATCAAAGAAAAACATTTAGGATTGATCAAATTGTATCCTGAAATAGAGTTTGATTTAGAAGGGGAAGAAAAGAAGTTTTTTGAAAGCATAGAAAAAATAAAAAGTCTTAAATTTGTCAATAGTGAATATTATGTAAACCAAGCACTTACGGATGGTAAAAAAATATTGGCAGAAGGCGCACAAGGTTCTATGTTAGATATTGATTTCGGTACATACCCATTTGTAACATCGTCTAATACGATTAGCGCAGGTGTTTGCAGCGGCTTAGGTATTGCGCCAAACAAAATCAGAGACGTAATAGGCATTGCTAAAGCGTACTGTACAAGAGTGGGTTCAGGACCATTCCCTACAGAACTTCTAGATGAAACCGGTGAAAAATTAAGACAAGTAGGTATGGAATTTGGCGCTACGACTGGTCGTCCGAGAAGATGTGGTTGGATAGATATCCCTCAGTTGAAATATACAATTATGCTTAATGGTGTCACCCAAGTGATCATTACTAAGCTTGACGTACTAGATAGTTTTGAAGAAATTAGTGTAGCTACTAATTACAAATATGATGGCATGGTCACTGACGAATTGCCTTTTGACATCGTAGATAAACACATAGCACCTGAATTGGTTGGATATCCTGGTTGGTACGAAAGCCTAGACCATATTACGGCTTTTGATCAATTGCCAGAAAAGGCAGTAAGTTATGTACATCAATTAGAATCGTTATTGCAAACAAAAATTTCTATGGTGAGTACGGGACCTGAGAGGGAAAAGTTATTCGCTTTGTGAAAAATGGGTAGTGAGTCTAAGCCGTAATCTGAGAAAGTGTTATAATCATCCGTTTTTTACCCTACCCTAAAGGAAAACAGTTGATTATAAATTGGAATTAAAGAATTTTCGAAGTAGGCTTAATGATGACAATGTAACAGATTTCACGTCTAAACAATATTTGATAATAAATTTAATTATAAAATAAATCATGTCTAAAAAAGATAAGTTTCAGTCAGAGGTCTCAGCGGCATACACATTCAAAGGAGACTCAATTATATTGGGTTCACCTAAAATTGATGGTGAAGTTCTAACAGAGACCTTCATCAGAGTGCCTCTGAAAACACTAAACAGACACGGACTGATTGCAGGAGCTACTGGTACAGGTAAAACCAAAACGTTACAAATCATCATAGAGCAACTTTCTGCCAAAGGTGTTCCATCTCTTGTTATGGATATCAAAGGTGATTTGAGTGGTGTAGCCGTACCTGGAGCTACCAATGAAAAAATAGAAGAAAGACATCGTAATATAGGTTTGCCGTTTGTTGCGGCAGGGAGTCCCGTAGAATTTTTAAGTTTGTCAAATGATGCAGGAGCAAGACTGAGAGCTACAGTTACTGAGTTTGGACCAGTATTGTTTTCAAAAATCTTAGAACTAAATGATACACAAGCTGGAGTCGTTTCGCTAATATTCAAGTTTTGCGATGACAATCAACTTCCCCTTTTAGATTTGGATGACATCAAAAAGGCATTAAACTACATCTCAAATGAAGGTAAAGATGCTATTCAAGCAGAATATGGTGCAATTTCGTCAGCATCAGTAGGCACAATTCTTAGGAAAATTATAGAGCTTGAACAACAAGGAGGAGATTTATTTTTTGGGGAGCGGTCTTTTGATGTGGATGATCTCACTCGTATAGACGAAGAAGGAAGAGGATATATCTCAATCCTAAGGGTGACAGATATTCAGGATAAACCTAAGTTGTTCTCTACCTTTATGCTACAAATACTGGCTGAAATATATGCCACATTTCCAGAAGAAGGAGATATGGAACAACCGAAGTTAGTCATTTTTATAGACGAAGCTCACCTTATATTTAATGAAGCAAGTAAAGCATTGCTCAATCAGATCGAAACCATCATCAAGCTCATCAGATCAAAAGGTGTAGGTATATTTTTTGTTACCCAAAACCCAACAGATGTTCCTGACGCTGTCCTAAGCCAATTAGGTCTTAAGGTCCAACATGCCCTCAGAGCATTTACCGCAAAGGATAGAAAAGCAATCAAACTGACTGCAGAAAATTATCCTTTGACAGATTACTATGCTGTAGATCAATTGCTTACAGAGCTAGGAATAGGAGAGTCCATCATTGCGGCCCTTAACGAAAAAGGTGTTCCAACACCACTTGTACATTGTTATCTACGTGCGCCACAATCGAGAATGGATGTATTGACGCCAAGTGAGATTAATCAGATAATGGGTCGTAGCCGCATCAAACATAAGTATGATGAAGTCATCAATCGTGAAAGTGCTCATGAGATACTCTCTTGTAAAATAGAGGAAGCACAATCAGAAGATATTCAAAAGAAATTAATAGAACAGCAAGAAAAGGCAGCACCAGCGCCACGTGCAAGTACTAGGCAAGAAAAATCGACTTTTGAAAAAGTATTAGACAGTCAAGTTACTAAACAAGTAGGTCGTACAGTTGCATCCACATTGGTAAGAGGACTTTTGGGAGTCCTTGGTGTAAAGGCCACCACTTCTAGAAGCTCGACTAAGAAAAATTCTTGGTGGTAGGGAAGTAGAAGATTGGAGAAAAAGTGTGGATTGAATGGGTTTTTTATTTGTTCTGGGTTATCCAATGCAGAGATATCCAAAATATCAACATCTGATATAATAACGACAGTTAAGATAAGCTATTTATTTTGTCTAGCTATGGTTTGACAATTTTGGAATTCTTAAGCCTTTAGGGCTTACGATTAAGTAGTTTGTTTTCTTACCCTTGTCTTCTGCCCTAATCATTTCTTTTGAAATTAAATCTTGTAAATCTCTTAAAGCAGTGTCAGTAGAACAATTCGCAAGTTTTGCATAGACGGAAGATCTTAAAAAACCAACTTCTTTCGTGTAGTTGTCGTAGAAATAATTGACTACAAGTCTTTGTCTATCTTTATCCCGCTTTATGCATTAGAATAACTAAATGTATCATTTACGGCATTAATTTTGGCA
>DAOLFJ010000292.1:0-5927 GCA_035326365.1 Saprospiraceae bacterium
CAGAACCATAACCTATTGATTAGCAACTAAGAAAATTTTTAAACATACTCTTAATTAAAAAATGGAGGGTATCTCACTTTGAGTAAATCATCAATTTTCAAGTAATGAAATTTCAAATCATGTTAACTTATGTCATTTCATTTTTTCTGTTTTTATCATGTGGAAATAAGGAAAAAAAAGCCATAGATTCAGCTTATCTTGATAATGAATCGATGAAGGAAAGCAACTATCTATCTATGAAAATCAATGGAGAAGAATGGGCAGCTGATCATGATATTTTTGGAGCATTTCATCCTAAAGGCTACGATAAAGTGATCATAATAGCTGGTGCTTTAGGTAAAAAAGATAAGAACGAAAAAACATTTAACATCAATATTTATAAAACCAATGGACCAGGGACATTTAGTTTTGCGGATGGGAATGCTGCATTATCAGTAGCTCAAATTGGTAACTGGAGCGAAGAAGAATATCTATGTGGAAGTATGATGGGATTCGATATGAAGGTGCATGTAACAAAAGCAAGTAATAATCCCCATGAGGTAGAAGCCACTTTTTCAGGAACAGTGAGTTGTCCATCGGGTGCAATATTAACTATCACAGAAGGAAAATTTTATTATCACGAATAGTCAAAGTCTAAATATGAGAACAATAAATATAGTTATCATCATCTTCTTACTATTATCTTGTAGTAAAGACAATGATACCGGTCTTCCAAGCGACCCTGACAGCAATAATCCTATGGAAGGTCATGCTGGCATCATAGGCACAGCAGGTATCGCTGCTTGGGATGGACTTTCTAGCAGCGAAAAGAATAAAATCAAGACTTGGAATACACTTTTTCTTCATCAATCAGTGGGTCAAGATCTCGAAGAAGGGTGTAAAGCAAATGGATTTCCGTGGGAATACTATGGTAATGGTGATAAGGTCGATAAAGGATTTATGGGCGGTATCTTTGTGGACGTAGGTAATATTCCGAATGGTAATCCTTACGAAAAGATTAGAGTCTTTAAAGAACAAATATTGTATAGTAAAGATGTGGTCAAGATTGGTGTATTCAAATTTGGATATGCAGATATTGATGATAGTAATTATACCCAAGTTCAAACTGCTTACAAAGTCATGGTCGATGAGTTAAAGTCTAAGGTCAGTGGGTTTAAAATGCTTCATGTAACGCCACCACTTGTCTATTCTGTTGAGTCTTATGATGGAAATGCTGCTAGAATGAAGGTAGGGCAATGGATGAAATTAACTTTTGCTGCTACAGATGTGGTATTTGATTTGCAAGCGCTAGAAAGCAATGATGGTTCGTGTAAAGTCGGAGATGTGTGGCGTATTTGTCTAGAAAATAGAAATTCGTCTTCTGACCCGAGCGATGTCAATGGCATAGATACTTCAGATGGTCAAGGCCATATAGGCAAAAAAGCAGGTGAGCGCATAAGCAAAGCTTTATTATTGAGTATCTATCATGCAGGAAATTAAGATGAGTAGATTAACCGTTTTTTTGTTCAGAATCTTATTAGTAATAGGTGGATTTATATTGATGTACATCATAGGCAAACCTGTGGTGGAGACCTTACAATATCAGTTATCTGGCAATAGTGTAAAAGGTGTGGTAATAGGATTTAGAGGAAGTAGATCTAGCAAAACGGTCTTTGATGATAACACTGCAAAATATGGTAACAAACATAGAGCTAGAAGGCCTGTATATCGGTATCCAATTACATCAGGCAGCTTGGATTCATTGGATGGCTATGCTAAATCGACTATCATCATCCCTTGGCTAAATTTCGAAATGCATGACGAAGTAAAGGTCGTTATGGACAAAAATGACCCTAAAAAGTCTCATGTTTTTAGCATAGGGATATTGATGACCGATGTTATTCTATTACTATTGTGCCTGTATATGGTCAAATTGGGTATTACGAGGTCAGATTCTTAAATAATCATAAATATTTGACAAATAACTTGTAATTTTCACCCTTGATTATTTGCCGCTTTTAATCATTCAGATGTGTCATCGATACAATAAAAATTGGTTTTTATTTGCGATCTTTTTCTATTGGTCGCAGATACATCTATATGCACAAACGCCCTACAAAGCCAATATTTATACTACAAAAGATGGCTTAAGCTCTGATTTATATAGGAGTATCTACAGAGATAAGGCTGGATTTGTTTGGATTTCTACGGACAAAGGACTTAATAGGTTTGACGGTAATTCTTTTTATACATTCAGACATCGTCCTGACGACAAGTATTCTATTGCAAATAATAGTTGTAATGAGATATTAGAAGACCACAAAGGTAGAATTTGGATTAATACGGATGATGGATTGAGTCTGTTTGATGCTAAGAAACAAACTTTCAAAAATTATTATCCAGATACGACCGTAATGCCTAACATCGGAATCAGCTATACTGAAATGGCGGAAGATCATGCAGGGAAAATATGGATTGGCGGATACTATGATGTCTTAATCTTTAATCCTATTACGGAAAAATTTGAAAAAAGTGGTTGGTATGATTTTGCGGTAAATTCTGGCCTTGTAAAAGTAGAAAAAAGAAATAATATCTCCCAAAGTGTGGTAAGGAAATCTGATACAGAACTATGGTTGATGACCGTTTATGGCCTTTTTTCCGTGCACACACCGACCAAAACCTTTACTTATCATCCCAATGCTGATATAGAAGATTATTTTGCGTTTGTAATTCGATATGTGGACGACAATGGTGTACTTTGGATAGGTACCTATGACCAGTGTTTTTATACCTATGATCCTAAAAACCAAAAGTGGACCCACCATTCGTGTCCACCTAGAAGTAAGGGCGTTTCAGATCTAGTATTTAATATTAATAAGTTTGATGAAGAGACACTTTTGATAACAAGAACCGATGAAATCTTGTCATACAATATTAAAACAAAAGTATTTAAATTTTTTAATTGGAGTGGGAAGGATGAGAGATCGAAAGTAGGTAATTATTCACATACATTGGTCTCGGGTGATGACATATATGTTCTAAAATCAGGAGATGAGCCATTCATCCATTTGACGAAAACAAAGACTTTGATAAAAAAAGCAAAGATTCCACTGCCAAAAACCTTTGTTAATAATCATAGCTATGTGACTAAATCTGGAAAAATATTGACAGGTGACTGGGATAAAAATGCTGTTTTGGTCTGTGACACTTTAAAATGTAAAGTTCTCACAACACCTGATGGAAACGATAGTCTAGGGAATTTGCAATTGTATTATGTATCTAAAGATGCCAATCAATATTTTTCTACTAGTATTCAGGTGTACAAATGGTCCGAATCTGAGAATTTGGTTCAACCATTAGACTGCCCGAAGCACTACATTCAAGAAAATCAAACAGAGTTTAGAAACTTTGTAGAAGATATCCGTGGTAATATTTACATCAGAGAGCGTAGTAAAGGAATTTTTATAATCAAAAAAGGTAAAAACGAACTTGTTTTATTTGATTGTGGCATTGTAGGGAATAACTTCAGTGCCTTGTATTATGATAAAGCGACTGATAAGCTATGGCTAGCTACCGAAAAAAGTGGATTGTACATCATAGATCCTAATACACGAACTTCAAAAAACTATCCTCTGCCTAGTCTGTCACACAAACAAAAAGGCTTTGTCTATGATATATCTGGAGATGATTATGGCAATGTTTTTTTAATGGTGGCTAATCGGGGTATGATAAGGATCAATAGTCGTGATATGATTCCCAAACTTTATACCACTTCTGATGGACTATTGAGTGACGCCGTAAAATATGGTTTTATGGGTAATCATAATAAGTTTTGGTTTACATCTGAGTCTGGTTTGATGGCCTTTGATTACAAAAATGAAAGATTCTATTCTTTTGAAAGTGAAGAAGATTCAAAACTATTTAATTATAGAATATTTCAAGACGAAAAGGGAAATATTGCTCAGAATCTATACCCAGATCAAATCATTTCTTTCGAAAATAACAGTATTACAAGCCAAAAGATTAAAAATGAAATCTATCTAAAGGAAGTAAAGTTATCAGGTAAGATTATTCCTAATGATTCTTTATTTAGGGTGACATATGATGAGAATAATTTTGTGTTTTTGTTTGGAAACTTAGGTTTAACTGGTTTAAGACAACAAGATTTTCGATACCGAATAAATGGTCAATCATGGCAATCACTAGAGAATAATGCTATTAGTTTATACAACTTGGATCATGGATCGTACCGAATTCAAGTAGGAAATAAATATGAAGAGAACGAGTTGTTTACTTTAACAGTGGTGGTAGTTCCCCCTTGGTGGAAGACTATTTGGTTTTATTCGGTATTGTTTTTATTGATATTCATAGCAGGATATTTAGCGTATAAAAAGAGAATTTCAGATATCAGAAAAGAAGAAACAGAAAAGAACAAACTCAAAGAAAGAATCACTCAAATAGAGATGACGGCGCTTAGGGCACAAATGAATCCACATTTTATTTTTAATTGCCTAAACTCTATCAATAGGTTTATCTTAGTTAGTAATATGGATGCTGCTTCTGAGTATTTGACTAAATTTTCGAGGCTCATTAGAATGATTCTTGATGCAAGTAGAGAAGATTTTGTGTCTTTAGATAGAGAATTAGAAGCACTAAGACTTTATATTGGAATGGAGTCAATGCGATTTCAGGATAGTTTCCAATGGCAAATTCACGTCGATAAAGACATTGCTACTGACAATATTATGCTTCCACCTTTAATGTTACAGCCTTATGTAGAAAATGCCATTTGGCATGGACTAATGCAAGCTCCGTCTGATTGGGGCATAAAGTACTTGGATATTCGTGTTTGCAAAGAGTTACAAGGTATCATCATTGAGATTGAAGACAATGGCATAGGGAGGGAAAAGGCACAAAAACTCAAAAGTAAAACTGGGGATGGACACAAGAGTTATGGGATATCATTAACGGAAGAAAGGATCAAACTCATGGAGAAAATACAAGGTGTCAAAACAGATATCATAATAGAAGACCTATTCGATGAACAACACCATCCTAAAGGCACAAAGGTTATCATAATTATTCACTCATAAACACTCGGGATCATGACAGCTGTTATTATAGATGATGAAGTATATTGCACGGATGTAGTCAACATCTTATTGGCAAAATATTGTCCTGAAGTGGTTGTAGAAGCTACATTTAATAATGCGCTACAGGCCTTAGAGTATTTAAAGCAACATCAACCAGATATAATTTTTCTAGATATTGAGATGCCACAGTTGAATGGTTTTGATCTTCTCCAGCAGCTAGATACCTTAGAATCTAGGGTGATCTTTACCACAGCTTATGACCAATACGCCATTAGGGCATTCAAGTTTAACACAATAGACTATTTGCTAAAGCCTATTGATAAAGATGAATTGATAGCTGCGGTTAAAAAATCATCAACTACATTATCACCTGAGAAAATCACGCACTTACACTATCTCAGTCGCACCAAAGTACCTGAAAAAATACTTTTGCCCATAGGGAATGAAATTATTTTTGTACAGGTAAAAGACATCATTTGTTGTGAAGCTGATGGCAGTTATTGCTCTGTTTATTGTAATGGTAAAGATAAACCTTATCTATTATCTAAGAATCTAAGGGATATGGAAGAATTATTGGGTAACCCAAATTTTTTTAGACCTCATACCTCGTGGCTTATTCATGATATTTATATCGAGAAGATCATTAAAGGTGAAGGAATGGAAATCGTCATGTCCTCAGATATACACGTGCCTGTATCTCGAAACAAAAAACAAGATGTATTGGATAGATTGATAAAAAAAGCTTGAAAAACGTTTTTACGGACTGTTTGTATTAAGAGTATGTTTAAATTTTTATTGCTTTATAATCAATATCTTATGAACTTGACTTCAAAATAATCTCATCGTTTAGTTTAC
>DAOLFJ010000293.1:0-5919 GCA_035326365.1 Saprospiraceae bacterium
GTAAAAAACAAAAATGCTCAGGGTAGCAGTCTCGCATTACTAGAAGATAGAGTCGCTCTGAGACAAGGCAAAAGGCAGATCTATGGTAGCCAAATAGGGCGAGATGAATCTACTGGCAAACATTATGTTTTACCTTTAGACGATCCTGACAATGTGGACAAACGACGTGCCGAAGTAGGCCTGCCACCCCTAGCAGATTATGTCAGCAATTGGCAGATAAAGTGGGATCCAGCTCAGTATAAACTCGATTTACCAGCGATAGAAGCTAAGGAAAAGAAGTAAACATCATTTGTTGCTCAGTTGCTCATCATTCGGATGCTCGGTTGTTCTTCGTTTGGTTGCTCATCATGTTCATTAAAACATCTCGGCCATCTCATTTTCAAAGAAAAAAGACTCTGAAAATGCAGGTTTGAGATCATCTATCCATAGCGCTTTTGGATCGTACTTTGCATAAAATGGACGACCTACCCAGTCAGGCTCTCTTCCTTGAAGAAAACGCAATGCCATGACCTTTTCATTATTGATCTCGCTTACGCCGAGTATTTGAATTTTACCTGGAGTACATGACATACTGGGTCCTCTGACACTGCGACATATACCACTGACTGATGTGTAAGCTTCTCTGAATATTTCCCAGGCTTTGACAAGTGGTACCGCAAAATAATCTCTTGCACCTGTGTCTCTCGGTATAAACATATAGTAAGGTATCACATTTTGATTGACCTGTTCGCGCCACATTTCTGACCATATTTCTGCATCATCATTGATGTGTTGTAGGATTGGAGATTGCGATCTGATTTGCATTCCCGTAGAGCGCAATCGTGAGATGGCTGTTTTTACCACGTCTGTAGAAAGCTCAATTGGATGACTAAAGTGCGCCATAAATGATAGGTTGATTCCTTTTTTTACTATTTTTTCGAACAACTGGAGAAACTGGTCTGCATCAGGATCACTCACAAATTTATATGGCCAAAATCCAAGTGCTTTGGAGCCTATTCTTATCGTCTGGATATTGGTCTTATTATCATCAGAAATGAATGGTTCGATGTACTTTTCGAATACTTTGAAACTCATGATCATCGGATCACCTCCTGTAAAAAGGATGTCTGTTACTTCTTGATGTTTTTCGAGATATTTGACTAGAAGTTCCGTTTCTTTCATCGCAAATTTTAGCTCGTCCATACCGACAAATTGCGGCCACCTAAAACAGAAGGTACAATAACTATGACACGTCTGTCCCGCACTAGGAAAAAATAATACGATTTCCCTATATTTGTGCTGTACGCCCCAAAGTTTTTCGCCATCTATTTCGGGTACATTATATTCTTTTTGGCCTGCAGGGTGCGGATTGAGTTGGTATCTGATATTATTTGCAACCGTTTTTAGATAGAGTTTGTCGTCTGTTTTATCTAGGGCTGCTGCCATCTCCTGATAATGATCTTCAGACAGCATCCCTTTTTGTGGAAAGGTGAGATGATACATGGCATCGTTCTCTAGGTTATCCCAATTGATAAGATGGTCTAAAACATAATTATTGACCTTAAAAGGTAATACATTGGCAACTACATTGATATCTCTTTTTGTTTCTTCTGTTAAATGTGCTACCTGAGGAATAGATAAATAATTGTGTAAACTATAAGATTTGTACTTCATTGCTTGTGGCTTTATGGGTTTAATTAAATAATAAACTGACTATTGTCTTGCGCCGGAAAAGCAATATAAAAGCTCTGGAAATAAAACCCAAAAGACTGTAGACGTCGAAGTATGGGTATATGAAATTGCCTATTGTGTGATGGCGATGAGCAGATTGCCGAATGTAAAATTAAGTAATAATTCCGAATTTACATAATTGAATCGTCAGAAAAGTAGAAATTTTCTATTCTTAAGATTGTTTAAGCCTGGAATATTTGAATGAAAAATAATGAATTATTGTATTACATTGATGAATTATTGTCGTATAATATTTTCGAAGTTTTCCAATTAATAATTGGAACCTACAAAAAAAAAATATTAAATGTACTTTATAGTTAACATAAATATAAATTGTTGTTTATAATTAACAATAAAGTAAATTGTTTTCATTTGTGACAATAATGGGGTAATCTTTTTCTTAATACTGAATTCTACCTTTTTGTCTGCAATAAACCTATCATCCACAACGGTATAATGCCTGTCCCGCCTTTACTGATACCTTCTTTAATCAGTATCGCATTGGGCATGCCACTGAGTTGATGAAAGGTTTTATTGGCACCACCTACCTCTATGACATATTTTTCATCGATCATAAAATCACCCTTTGTTGGTGTAGAAACCACGCCTGCTCTACTCAAATTGTTCATCACAAAGGTCTCTCTGATAGTACCACTATTGACAGAAGCTGCATCAAATGCATAGAGGAGATTTGTATTTTCTAGATATATTTTGTCTGGCTTGGTGAGTGCACTATCTGATTTTGTCATGGATTTTAGGCCATAGATTATATCTGCTTCTGCGAGGTAGTCTAGATAAGTCAATACACTGTTGCGTGACATTGCGAGGTCTCGAGAAAGCTTCGACACATTAGGACTAAATGGTACAATTCTAGAGATCAGGGCAAGCAGTTTTTTGATTTGACGTGCTGACTCATAGTCAATATTGAAAATGGCCGTCATGTCAGAATCTATCACTTGCAAGATGACAGATTGTAGTCGATCGTGATATTTATTGCCAGATTCTTTATAATATGGGTAATATCCTTTTTTGAGATACGCATTAAATTTTTTACCTAGGTCCATTTTTTCATAATACTTATCATAGATTTCTACATGGTTTTCTATCAATTCGTCTAATGGAAAATTAGGTATTTCTTCTTTACATTCGAAAGCTACAAATTCACTAAATGACATGCCACGCATTCTATATTCGTCCATTCTTCGGCTCAGATCTCCTTTTCCCGCTATAATGTCTAGAGCTGACGAAGATGTGATGACGAGCCTTACATCTGTATAATTATCATAAATATTTTTAATTTCGATAGACCAATTTGGATATTTATGCACTTCGTCTAATCCGAAAATGCGATATCCTTTTTTGTACAAGGCATCAATCGTTTCTGACAATGTATTAGAAAGAAAAAATATATTATCCAATGATAGATAGATACTTGTATCGCTTGAAGTCTTTAGATATTGTAGCATCATATAGGTTTTGCCCACACCACGACATCCTTTCAGTAGGATTATTCTAGACTTCCATTCTACATCTCTATACAATTGACGAAAAAAAACAGTCTCTGTATTTGCGATTCTGCGCTTACTTATTTCCAAAAGATGCTCTAATATTTCGTTAGCCATATTCAATATTTTATAAACTAATGCAAAGATAATGCTTTTATAAGATACAAAATATAAAATAGTTAAATATAAATAACAAAAACATAAAATGTTAAATATGATTAACAATAATGACAAATGTTTACTAGATGAGCATAATGTAGTATTGTGATTATTAAACTGAAATCTATTAGCAGCTATTCTGAGCTAATTGTTGGTAATTATTATCATCACTTTACTTATTTTAAGGATGACCATGTTTATGTCGTTACAATTTTTGATAATAGGCAACATGCCAAAAAACTACCAAAGTAATTTTTCTACCAACCATTTCACACCTATATATCCCGTTTCGTCAGAAAATGTTTGGATACATCACCTTAAGATTGTTTCTTTGCTACTATGTACACAGCTATCATCATAGAAGACGAATATCCAGCCAGACTCAGACTAGACCAGATGTTGAGTCAGCACCAAGCTACCATCAAAGTGCTGGGTCATGCCGACATAGGGAAAGTGGCCATAGAAATGACCAATAAATATCGTCCTGATGTAGTTTTTTTAGATATCCATCTGCCAGATATGAATGGTTTTGAAATATTACAAGCACTAGATTATCATCCGATGGTGATATTTACGACGGCTTACGCAGAATATGCAGTACAGGCTTTTGAAGTTTTTTCTGTTGATTATTTAGTCAAACCTTTTGATGATTTACGGTTCAAAAAAGCTATTGATAAAATAAGCCAGTTTCAGCATCTAGTGCCTGTGCCTGATTATGCTAAAATGGCAACACTATTTTTTGAAGCCCAACGCAAACCAAAACAAACAACGCTTGCTGTCAAATCTGGCCAAAAAATCTTGCTCATCGATTATGAAGATATTACTCATCTCAAAGCGGATGATAAATATGTAACAGTATCTACGGCCACCAACAAAACTTATCTTTGTGAAAAATCATTGGGTACACTCGAAGAAAATCTTCCTGATCACTTCATCAGAGTACACAGGTCATTTATTATTAATAAAACTTGGATTGCAGAGATACATCGATATTTCAAAGGAAGGCTGATGCTTGTCATTGATGATAAAGAACGCACTACGGTCATTACATCCGAAAGTTACACCCACCAAGTTAAATCAGTCTTAGGGCTATAGTCTTTATTTTGAGTGTCAATTTTCTATATACTGCAAAAAAAAAAGTTGCATTTCAGAAAACCGAAATGCAACTTTTTTATCTTAAAAATAATGTCATAATTATTTCTTCGTCATCGTCATTACTGCATTTTGCATAGCAGGTATAACTTGGACTATTTTATCCGCTGATTTGTTAGCTTGATTAATCCAGTAAGTGGTTTTGTCCGCTTCATTTTCATGGCTCACTACTTCCACTACGTGATAACTTTTGTCACCCATTTTTTCAGGATCTTTTACGGTAAGTACTACTTTTTTGGCTTTCATGGTCATCATATCAGGTATGCTATAGGCCAATGTATAGCCAGGTTTCAGGTCTAGCCCACCGATCACATAATCTGATCCAGGACCATCTGCCATAAATGCTCCGTCAAACTCCATGTCCATTTTTTGACCAGCCATGCTGACTGATGCTTTTTTATCAGTGAATGTCATTGGAATTTCTTGTCCCATTTGGTTCATAGTACGAGATACTGGTTTGAAATCAGCGGTACACTTCAATATATCTGACATATCACCCATAGGACTTTTTGATTCATCTTTGATCAACCAATGGTCGCCATCTTTAGTAATGGTACGTGTCATCTGCATAGGAATCTTTTGACCTGATACTTCTACAGTCATATCATATTCAGTAGTACCTTCCGTAATTGTGTTTTTAATATTCGGAAATGCGCTAGATGTTTTAATTTCAGCTTTTGGCGTGTAAGTGACTTTGCTAATATCTACCGTCAAGTTTTCTAGGGTTGATTTCACATCATCTGCCATTTCTGTTTGGTATCTACCTCCCAAAGTCTCTGAAAGGAATTGTTCTACTTTGGCATACATCGCTTTTTTATTCAATGGTTTTGCAAATCCGTGTCCTTCATCTTTAGCTAATAAGTAATCTACTTTTTTACCTTTTTCTCTCAATGCGATGACTATTTGGTCCGCTTCTGCTTGTTTTACCCTTGGGTCATTGGCGCCTTGGATGATGAGCAATGGTTTGTTGATCTTATCTACACTGAATAATGGACTTGCATTCTTGATGATCTTCTTGCCTTCTTCAGTGTTTGGATCTCCCACCATACCATAAAGGAATGCTCTACCTGCTTCCCAGTATGCAGGTACCGATTCCAACAAAGTGAATATATTACTTGGTCCTACGATATCTACACCACAAGCATACACATCAGGTGTGAAAGCTAAGCCTGCCAATGTAGCATATCCACCATAACTTCCACCCATGATGGCCACTTTGTCTTTATTAGCAATTCCTTCTTTGATCAAATGTTTTACGCCCCAAGTGATGTCATCTTGCATAAGTTTGCCCCATTGAAGGTCACCAGCATTTTGGAATTTTTTACCATATCCACCACTTGCTCTGAAGTTTGGTTGTAATACAGCATATCCTCTATTAGCCAAAAACTGCGCT
>DAOLFJ010000294.1:0-5904 GCA_035326365.1 Saprospiraceae bacterium
TATAATAATTGAATAAAAATCTCAGAGCCCGTCGGTAATTTATCGATGGGCTTTTTTTTGAGATAAGGAGATGTTTTAACCCAAATAAGTTATTAGACCTTAGTCATAAAAGCCAAAAGGCCAAAGAATAAAGTCTTTTTGTAAAAAGTATAGTGTAACCTATCTAGACGAAACAAATGCAATGTAAAGATATAATTTTGAAGGTACTTTGGTTTGAAATAGAATTTAAATTGACTTATTTGAGCTAAGAAGATCTGATTTTTTCAACAGAGCTTACCTATTAATAATCTTATATAAAATAAAAAAGTGTTAGAAAATCTAATCTCCTAACACTTTTCAATTTTTTATTACTCAAAACTATTTCTCTGATCCGTCAGACTTTAGTCTTGATTTTTTTACTTGAATGGTTTGTGGACCTGCCACTATCTTGAATTCTGTACGTCTATTGAGCTGATGTTCCTCTTCGGTACACCTGACGCCATCTTTACATCTATTCAATAATTGCTTCTCACCATAACCCACGGTTTTGATACGATCACCTTGGATACCTTCAGCGACCAACCATCTTTTTGCAGAATCTGCTCTTCTTTGAGAAAGCTTTTGGTTATACGCGCCTACTCCCCTACTATCTGTATGTGATGACAACTCAATAACCATATCAGGATATTGATCCATCAATTCTATCAAATAAGTCAAATCTTTTTCAGCAGCTGGCAAAATCTTATCATCATCAAGATCATAATAGATATTATTAAGTCTGATCGGTTCGTTTATAGCATATGTTTCCGTGTCAGATTCGAATGGTTTAGGTTTTAGGACTACCGTTTTCTTTACAGTATAATCATCAAAAATACCATTAGTATTGAACGTAATGGTATCTGGATAATAACCTTCTTTTGTCACGTAAGCAATGTAGGATTTATCAGCATCAAGAAGAAAACCAAAGTTATTTGAAGTGAAATTAGTTTTTGAGTCTGTCGGGACTTTTTTACCTTTTTCAAATAATTCTACAGTTGCTCCTTCTAGAGGCCCTTTATCATTGGTCACCAATGTTTGTAAATCTATCACTAAATCTCTGATTTGGATCAGGTAGATATCGTCACAACAAGTTTCATTGCCTTTAAAATTCTTTTTGTCTTTGTGTGTTCTATTCGAAACTACAAAACCAGCATTTCCACTTGCATTAAACCTTAGGAAAGTATCGTCATAAGATGAATTATAATTATAACCCATATTGGTAGGTTCTTCCCATTTAGAACCATTCCAAGATGAATAGAAATTGTCCATTCCACCCATGCTAGGATGTCCAGCAGAACTAAAATACAAGGTTCCATCTTTAAAGAAAGGTGATTCTTCATTTTTAGATGTGTTGATGACAGGTCCAAGATTAATAGGATTGCCATATTTATCACCTGTAATCGGAGAATAATAAATATCATACCCACCTAAACCACCAGGCATGTCAGACACATAGTATAATACCTTACTACCGAAAAGCTCACCTTCGTATGGATGACGTGATCTAAATTCGCTATTCACAACATCCAAAGCATATGGTGTTCCCCATTTATCTCCTACTCTATTTGATAAGAAAATTTCTGATGTGGACAATCCATTATTAAGTGGTTTAGCTCTGGTAAAATACATTCTTTGTCCATCTGCAGAAAAAGAAACACCACCAATATGATACTCTACCCTATTAATGGACTCTTCTAATGCAGTTGCTTTTGCAAAGTCACCTTGTGGTGTTCTTGCAGCATTGTATAATTTAGCATGATAATCTCCTTCTTCACCATCAATGACGGTTGTTGTTTTTGAATTTAAACTTGAAAAATAAAGTGTACCATCAGAATACATAGCAGGTGCAGACTCCGCAGAAGGAGAGTTGATACTTTCATTAGCAAAACTTACCGCTGCTTCTATGTTTTCAGGATATTTCTCAAGACCTAAAATGCCTTTTAATTCCAATTTAGCTTCATTTCTAAGAGAATCACTATCTATAATGGATATAAATTCATTCAAAGCATCCATGGCTTGTTTGTATTTACCTTGGAATTTTAATGAACGTGCATAATCCAATTTTATATCTGTGAACTCTTCAGTCCTATCTTTTTTTAAGATTCTGTCATAACCACGTTCCGCTTTCGGATAGTCGCGTAGCAACATATACAAGTCAGAAATGGCAATCTGTAAATATGGGTCTTTGCTTTCTTTGTATGCCTTGTCAAACCACTCAATAGCGTTTTGGTAATCGTAATTAGCGGCTGCGGTTTCGGCAGTTTCGATCATGGTTTCATAGCTAGTTGCCGAGACAGGTTGTGCATAAGTCACAACACTCAGCACAAACATACTACATAAAAATATAATAAATCTTAAGGTCATCTTTTGAGAAATTATTCAGTTCTTTATTTATCTAACAAATTATTTTACAATCTAGGACAGAATATTACTGGTTTAGGCTTCGGCTTTTTGTAAATCTTGCCCATGTAACTAGCACAGAGTTCGAAACCGCCTACATTATTTGATCCCAAGACCGCTGTGGATATATCCATGTCAAATGCGATCCCAACCTTGATATCTTTTATGATTGCTCCCGCATAAAAAATTATGGCCCTAAGACTTCTAGTACCTAGACCTGCTGTCAGCTTGAGGTCCTTTTCTGGATCAAGATGATAGGTCGCGTGCGTATTCACATTAAATGCAGTTGCTGGACCAAGGTTGTAATAGTAAAATCCCGGGATGATATGAACCCTAGGATTTATAGTCATATCGTATTCTCCATGGAAATTTATACCTCTGTACTTATTTTCTGTAGAATCTGTTAGTTGAACATAACTCACCACTGGGGCAAAAACCCCTTCCAATGCGATACCTAACTTTAAATCTGAATTTTTTCTTCTAGCATTAAATAATATACCTGAACTCCAGTCTCTAAGACCTAACCCTACTTCTCCGTTAGGATCCTTCTTGGCAATCTGAGCTAACGCGTCAATATCCTTATCTAATAAACCAGTCTGGGGATTTACCCTTCCGTCTAGTTGCGACAAAGTTTGATACGTTTTATTTCCACTAGCATACTGAACACCAAATGTCAAAATATTGGTTTGTTTTTTGTCTAATGACAAGTGGTATGCTAATCCTACTTTTGCAAAAGTTAAACTTTGCAGACTACCTTTAGCTGCAGTTCCTTGATTATTTGCATCGTCGTGCAAACCAGAACTCCCGATTATATCTGCTTGTACACCTACACCTATCCAGTCCTGTTTCCTGATACCTCTTATGATAGGTGCATCAGCTGACAAAGTGAAAGTATTGAAAGCCCGTGGCGTGATCGCCGCTTGTTTGTTAGAAAAAATACCACTTACCCTATAAGATCCTGAAAACGCACCTGCATTTGCTGGATTTACATTGAGTGGAGTAAACTGATAGTAAGAAAAATGGAGATCCTGACCTATCAAATACACATTCAAACAACTGATTAACAATACTATATGTAAAATTTTAAACCGCATATTACCGGATATTTTATTTATTTAGACCACGAAAGATAAGGCAATTTTTTAATATCAAACAAAAAACACCCATTTTAACAGTATTTTTTAGCAGAATAGTCTCTTAGCCACCACATTTTTCCATTTTTATTGTAAAATTAATACTTACCAACTTCAAATCACAGCTTTTCTTGATTTGCCAACATCTGAAACCTAAAACTTAATTATTTTTTCTAGCCAATCCCGTGTACGAAGCTCCAAGTTCAATTCCCCTTTGAATATTTGAGAAACGGTCATCAGATGTTTTATTTATGTCATAAGCAAAACTGAAGTTTACCCCTTGTAGTGTCGCTCCTGCATAAATGATTGTTCTCTTGATGTCGGTTAACCCCAAACCTAGATATACTTTAGACCTTTTTTCTTTATTTATCCAATAAGAAACATTTGCATTGATATTTAGCAACTTGGAAAATTCAAACTTGGAGTACAAGAAACCTGGTGTGATGCTAAAGTTTTTATAAAGGTCAATATCATACGATCCGTGTATATTGAAACCATAGCGGTTTAATTTTTTTGTATTAGGAAGATAAGGTAAAATACTATTTAACCAATAAGTGGCAATTCCAAATGATTTTTCTTTATGGCCAATGCTAGATTTATATAATAAGCCAAATGACAAATTACTTCTATTAGGACTATTGTAAATAAAATCTTCTGGATAAACACCCAAGTTATACCGACTTTCAACAAAATACCTTGAAGCCGAATTATATTGCATTCCAAATGATAAAAAATCTTTAGCAGAAGCATTCAGACTATAATGATACGCTGCTCCGAAGGAGTAATTAGTACCATTTGGAATAGGATATACAAAAGAATTTGACCTAGCAAACCGTATCAAATCCACACTCACCCCAATTCCAAATTTATCATTATCTTTAGATCCTCCCATAAAGGTATATTCAGAAGAAAAATTAAGTTGTCTCGAAGGCAATCTATAGACATCATTAAACTTATCACCAATCATAGATGAAAACCTAAACAAACCCTCCGAACCCGCAAGTGCAGGATTAATAGCTAAAGGCGCAAACTTATAATTAGAATATTGAAAATTTTGATTATTGTTAATTGTAACAGGAGGTAATATCTGAGCGTTTACTTCAAACATCAGAAAAAATGAAACAACAAAACCAAATGTGACTCGTAATAAGTATATATTTTTCATGAGAAGAGTTATTCTGTTGTTTAAGATGCAAAAGTAATTAAAAAATTAATATACTCCCAATCTGATTGTTTAAAAATGATCATACTGTCTTCCTTACACGTATTTTAACCGTAAAATGACATTGATTTAAGGTTGATTGAATACCTTTGTGAAAACTTTTAATTTGAAAAGCAAGTGTTATTTACTTACCATTTCTTTTATTCTAATAATACATGTGTTAGGAAAGTCTCAATCTTTTCTGATACCTTCTGACACTTTGCATAAAAAGCGATACAATACTGCCCTAATTTTTACAGCTACCACATACACAGCATTTTCCATTGGGCTTTACAATACTTGGTACAAAAAATTTGACCAAGAACCTTTTCACCTTTTTAATGATTGGGGCGAATGGGGACATATGGACAAATTAGGTCATATCCATACAGCCTATCTCCAAGGTGTGCTTTGTTTTCAAGGAGCACGATGGACTGGATTAAGCAAAAAAAAGAGTTTGCTCACAGGAATGGTTTGTGGCACATTATTTCAGTCTACAATCGAAGTCATGGATGGTTTCTCTTCCAAATGGGGCTTTTCTATACCCGACATGGCTGCCAACCTGACAGGAACTAGTATTTTTGCATTGCAACAACATTATTGGGATGAGCAGCGCATTTCCATCAAAGTTTCTTCTATTCCTCAATCCTATTCCCGAGAATTATTTAATGCAAACAACGGTGAATCAGCAACTTCTGCCTTTGATCGAGCCAATGATTTATTTGGTGCCAATTTTTTTGAGAGATTCCTCAAGGATTATAATGCACAGACATATTGGGCATCTGTGAATGTACATTCCTTTTTGCACGACGGAAATAAATGGCCAAAATGGCTCAATCTCGCTGTCGGTCATAGTGGTGAAAACATGTACGGCGGATACAGTAATACTTGGGAAAAAGATGGATATACTTTCTCATTGGATGATAAATACCCAAGGTATCATCAGTTTTATCTAGGTTTTGACGTGGACCTACCCAAATTAAACCCCAAAAATCCTTTTTTAAAAACTATCTGTTCGGTGTTCAATATTTTTAAAATACCGTCTCCTGCATTAGAAATAAATACCCAAGGTCAGATCAAGTTCCATATATTAAGGTAAAGACTAAGGTTAAGATTAAGGTTAAGGTTAAGATTAAGGTTAAGGTTGAGACT
>DAOLFJ010000295.1:0-5840 GCA_035326365.1 Saprospiraceae bacterium
AACTAAAAAGATAGAAATAATCAATTGATGCCTTTTATTTTACGGTGCAGGATTTGAAATCTCTTTATGCACTACATCTATCGCTGCCAATACATCTTGACTAAGTTTCACATGAATACTATCAATATTTTCTTTTAATTGGGTCATACTCGTCGCACCTATGATATTGGATGTGACAAAAGTTCTGGAATTAACAAAGGCCAAAGCCATCTGCGCTGGTGTCAAACCTGCACTTTCTGCTATTTCTATATACCTTGCCGTAGCTTCATAACTTTGTGGACTATTATATCTTGCTAATTGTTTGAACTTGTTAATTCTGTCATTAGGAGTATCTATTTTTTTGTGAAATTTACCTGACAACAAACCAAAACCCATAGGAGAATAAACCAATAAACTGATATTTTCCCTTATGGACATCTCAGCTAGACCGACTTCGTATGATCTATTGAGCAAATTGTAAGGATTCTGAATAGTAAGTGGTCGTGGATATCCTTTTGCATCACTGACTGCACAGGTTCTCATTATACCCCAAGACGTTTCATTCGATAATCCCCAATGCCTTATTTTTCCTTCTTTTACCAAGTCGTTCATAGTACCTATGGCTTCTTCAAAATTGTCTTTCCATGCGTCATCAACTTGGTGATTGTAGCCCAATTGTCCGAAGTAATTGGTCTTTCTTTCTGGCCAATGCATTTGATACAAATCAATATAATCTGTCTGCAATCTCTTAAAACTTCCTTCGATAGCATCTAAAATGCGTGGTCTACTAAAACCTAAATTGTCACTAATGTGTCTCATCGGCACAGAAGGTCCTGTCACTTTTGTAGCTAGTATAATGTCTTTTCTTTTTCCTGTCTTTTTTAGCCAAGTACCTATGATGCGCTCCGTCGACCCTTGGGTCTCTGCCCTACCTGGTACGGAATACATCTCAGCTGTATCAAAAAAATTGATGCCTTGCGTGATGGCATAATCCATCTGTTCATGACCTTCTGCTTCCGTATTCTGCTCGCCCCATGTCATGGTACCTAGACAAATTGCACTGACATCAATCTCTGATGTTCCTAATTTTTTATATTCCATATACTAAAATTTCTTAGCCTAGATAAAGGCCAAAAAGAGATAAATTGTTTATAATTATACCCTATTTTTATGCAAACTTGACAAAAACTGAACTTCTTATGAAATTAGATACTTTCATTAAAGTCACATAAATTATCAAATACTTTTATCGTTTTATAAAAGAATGATGATACAAAACGCTACCATCTTTGATAATATTCAAGTAATATAAACCGCTCATTAGTTTGGTTAAAGACACTTTTTCTTCATCTTTATGGCCTTCTCCTTTTTCGATCAGTTTGCCCGTCCCATCTATGATAGACCAAGTATAATCTTGAATTTTATCAGTTTTTATATACATGATATCACTCGCAGGATTTGGGTAAATCGAAAATGATTCACTCACAAAATCAATACTAGAAATTGTTTCTTCTTTGACCGTACTCTTTGCTGCCAACCACAATTCAGGATCGAATGTGACTTCTTCTACCACAAAATCTGTAGCAACATTAAATACTTGACCTGAATAGGTATGATCTAAACGCAACATAAGCTCTTTGCCCTGACCTCTTAATCTGATAGGTACGGGCATTTCATAAAAACTTACAGAAGGGTGCGAACTAGTCTGACCCAACGTTATAAGGACTTCGTTATCGTTCTGATCCCAAACGACTTGATAATTGGGAAAACCTTGGCCCCTGAACCAGTCATTAAAATATTCATCTAGATTTTCTCCAGATACATCTTCCAAATAACTTTGAAGTTCATCCGTTCTCGCAAAATCATACGATTTGCCATTTAGATAATTTCTTAGAGCGGTAAAAAATTGCTCATCACCCATTTTCCACCTTAACATATGAAGCAAATAAGAGCCTTTATTGTAACTCAATCTACTGCTAAATATTCTATTTACAGAAGTTGTATTATCTACTAATACTGAACCACCATCGCTAGATATGATGGAGTTTACTTTTCCTACTTTCCAATTTGCCCACCCACTAGTAGGATAAAATCTTTCCAAAGAAAGACCTTCAAGATAGGTAGCAAATCCTTCATTCAACCAAATATCTTCCCAAGCGCCACAAGTTATATAATCTCCAAACCATTGGTGCGCCAGCTCATGCGCAAGCAAAGACCAACTATAATTGATGACAAAACTCATGGTCTGATGCTCCATACCGCCTCCCCAACCAAACTGTGCGTGGCCATATTTTTCATTTTTGAATGGATATCTTACAAAAAGACTATCATAAAATTGAAGTACTTTTACATTATTGGCAGTACCTACCCTTGCAGCTGCTTCACTTTCTGGGTAGACATAGTTTACCATAGGCATGACACTCCCATCTCCGAGCAGCACATCATCTGTATATGCCACATAATTCGTTACAGAAATAGCTACTAGATAAGGAGCTATAGCATATCGATGTTTCCAATGATACAACTTCTTTTGGTCAGGAAGATTTAGCTCTCTGACAAGTGATCCATTACTAGCAGCTCTATAATTTTCAGAAGTCCTTACTATGACATCTATACTATCAATTTTATCGTCCAACCCATTTTTGCATGGCCACCAATCTTGCGCCCCGAATGGTTCAGAAAGTGTCCAAAGTGATGGCGCACCATCGTGACTACTCTGAATAAATGATCCGAAACCACCAGAAGGCGGTACACCATGATAAGAAATAGAAAGGCTGTCTATAGATTCAAAAGCTAATGAACTTGGAAATTTTACATTCAGTAAATATTCAGATGGCTGAGAAAAAGACATTTTTTGTCCTTTGTACATAATACTATCTACAACAAGCTGATTAGAAAAGTCAAAATTTATTTCACCAAAGTTTTCGGTTAAAACCTGAAAATATGGCGTCACTGTACCAGAAATCCCATAAACTGCAGGATCTATGTCCCACTCAAAACGGTAGTATTTTAAATCATAATTTTCTGTTAGTGCGTTAAGTTTTAGAAGTGGGTTAAACAAATTCCTAGCCGCATGTGCTTTATTACAATATTCTGTATCATGCAATTGAGCATGAATAGGTAAGTTAAAAAGCCCAACGATAAAAACTAATAATACACTTTCGAAAATTGATTTTCTATATGACATGATGATTTTTTTACAATTTAAAAATACAAAAATAAACCTTATTAGTGTCCTTTGTTTATGATCTTCATCATCATTTAGAATCTAACCTCGATGGCAAATTTTATAATGAATAGATATAAACTCATTGTTTAATATGCCCTTCCTTCATTATTCTCCATAAAATTGACAAAGGCTCTATTCACTACTCTCATACCTCCGGGTGTCGGATAATTTCCTGAAAAATACCAATCTCCTTTATTATTAGGACAAGCGGTATGAAGGTCTTCAATGGTCTGATAAATAACTTGTACATCAGGTGTGATGTTTTCCGGCGTAATGAGCTGAGATATTTTTGCAGATATTTGCTCTTGTGTATATTGGTCATAAAGAACTTTCACCTGATTTTGCATTTGTTCTATAGGCAATAATTCTTGTTCTTTGCATTTTACATATACATCTTTGAGCATATGAGATTTCCCATCTTGCTCCAATAATTCTATAAGAGCCCTAAAAGCAACAAATTCTTTCAGCTTACTCATGTCTATACCATAACAGTCAGGGTATCGGATTTGGGGAGCTGACGATACGATAATAATTTTTTTAGGTCTGAGTGTAGAGAGTATATACACAATACTATCTCTTAATGTAGTACCTCGCACAATAGAATCGTCTATAAGTACGAGCGTGTCAACTTCATTTTTGACAATACCATAAGTCACATCGTACACGTGTGACACCATCTCGCCACGTGATGCGTCATCTGCTATAAATGTCCTAAGTTTTTCATCTTTCACAGCGAGTTTTTCTACCCTGATCGTTTGGGCTAGTATCTGATTTAATTTATCGTCTGTAAGTGCTCCACTTTGAGCAGCCTCTTTTATTTGATCTTGTTTGATCTCATTAAGTTTGGATTCCAGACCTTTGATCATGCCATAAAAAGCGACTTCTGCAGTATTGGGAATGAAAGAAAAGATTGTATTTTCTATATCATTATTTATGGCTTTCATGATGCGACCTGCTAATAATTCACCAAGTTTTTTACGCTCTAGGTAAATATCTCTGTCTGTGCCTCTACTGAAATAAATTCGTTCAAAACTACATGGTGTGGAAGGCAACCTGTCTTTGCAAAGCTCTTCGGTGACCGTCCCATTTTTTTTGATGATCAATGCATGACCAGGTGTTAATTCTTTGACCTGATCATACCTGATTTTAAGACTTGTCTGGATTGCAGGTCGTTCAGATGCAACCACTACGATCTCATCATCATGGTAATAAAAAGCAGGACGTATACCCGCAGGATCACGAAGCACAAAAGCGTCCCCATGACCAATCAAACCTGCCATCACATAGCCACCATCAAATTTTCTACTTGCTCTTTGCAAAAGTCGCTGTACATCAAGGTGTTCTGCAATCAAGCCATTTATCTCTTGATTGCTGTATCCCTCAGGTTTAAACCATGAAAAAAGTCGTTGAACCTCATCATCTAGGAAGTGACCTATTTTCTCCAAAACAGTAACTGTATCCGATTTTTCCTTTGGATATTGCCCAAAAGAAAGCAACTCTCCGAAAAGTTCATCTACATTTGTAAGGTTAAAATTACCAGCCAGTACTAGATTTCTTGTTATCCAATTGTTTTGCCGTAGGAATGGATGGACAGTTTCTATCGTATTAGGACCGTGCGTCCCGTATCTAAGGTGTCCAAGCAGCAATTCCCCTGTATATGGTTTGTTGTCTTTCAGCCACTTAGGATCATTGAGTTGTTCTTTGGTGATATCATTAAAATGAGAAAATACACCTTCGAACAAGTCCTTTAAATATTGTGGACTATTAGACCTTCGCCTACTGATATATCTTGTACCTGGCGTAGAGTCTAGCTTTATTGTTACTAGACCTGCGCCATCTTGTCCTCTATTCCTTTGTTTCTGAAGGAGTAAGTTCATTTTATTTAGCCCATAAAGCGCTGTGCCGTATTTCTGGTGGTAGTATTCGAGTGGTTTGAGCAGTCTGATCATTGCAAGACCGCATTCATGTTTTATCTGGTCACTCATTCGGAGTATTTATTATCATTTCAATTGAGGCGCAAAGGTAACGCTTTTGTATAAATCTACAACACTGTGATTTGCTTATTTGTTGTTTTGGGCTTCAGTTTATATATTGGTAAATCTAAGATGAAGTGTATTTACATTAACAGGAATACCAATTTCATGGTTATCTAAAAATTGCCGAGCAATGTTATTAATTAAAGTTTCGGTGTTCATAAAAAATATTTTGATTCGGAATATACATTTATTATAAAACAATATAAATTTACTTAATGTATTGATTACCTAAATTTAAATATACACTTACAATAATGGACATTTTTGTTATCTTCAAAACCAGAAGTATTGTCGACCGTCCTTTTCATTTTTAGGTAAAACTTCATAAAATGGCGTTAAGAAGCGAAAACTGTTCGAGCTAATAAGGATGTTAAAACATGTTTGATGGACTTATAAAATAAATAGTATCTGCTGAAAACGTCAGCTATTCATTTGGTGGGGTATTATTTCGGAGACCTTTGTTCAAAAACCAGCAATAGTGAATGAAGTTGCAAAAGTGCGTCTATTGCCATACATACACAAAATTTTAAAAGAATGACTAAAAATGGCAATAGAAAAAGCATTTTGTAACGAGAATGAACGGTGCTACGCAATTG
>DAOLFJ010000296.1:0-5830 GCA_035326365.1 Saprospiraceae bacterium
ATTGGACCAAAGGTAAGTATATGGAGTTGCACCACCTGATACCGTGAGATTTATAGAGCCGTTATCAGATTCACAAGTCGATGTTTCGAAAGCAGATAAACTGATATTAGGATTGGTATGAACAACCACATTAGCAGAAGTACTAGCAGTACAACCATCTTCACTTGTCACAGTTACTTGATAAAGTCCACTATTGCTTGCACTTGCATTTAATATAACTGGAAAAGCAAGATTAGATGTAAAATTATTAGGTCCAGACCATTGATAAGATACACCGCCACTTCCTTCAAAATTAATGTTAAGTCCTACGCAAACAGGATTTGAAAAAGCTATACCTGGCACCACTGTTTTAATATAAACTGGTGTACAAACATCAGAACTTTCACCACAATCATTGGTAGAGTGCACACAAACCTGATCAAAACCAGGAGTAGCATTTGACCAATTTATTGTAATTTGAGAGGTCCCTTGCCCTTGCACAATAATAGCTCCCATTGGCACTGACCATTGATAAGATAAAATCGTTGGATCTGGATCTACTTTATAAACGTCTGATACATTAGAAGTACAGACAAGATATGCATCAAGGTCACAATCAGCTTCTTCGATGATACCAACAGCTGAAGTGGTACATCCGTTTTGATCTGTTACCGTCAGTGTATAATTTCCGGGTAATAAATCAGTCCTGTTTTTGGGATTATTCGGGCCTGAGATATCTTCCCAGTTATATTGATATGGCGCTGTGCCACCTGTTGTATTTGAGATAATGCTACCAGATGAAATACAAGTTGGGTCTGTTTTCGTCAGCGTTAAATTTAACACTTCAGGATTTGATAGTGTATATACAAATACTGAAGTACAAGTTCCGCTGTCAGAAATGGTTACAGTATAATTACCTGCTGACAAGCCTGACCTATCTTCTGTCGTCGCAGCATCTGCCCATTGGTAAGTGTAGTCACCAGTCCCTCCTACTGGTGACAAATTGATAAGACCATCATTGCCACCTGCACAACTTGGATATAATATAAACACACCAGCATCTATTGGTGCTCCAGAGAGAATTTCAGCTTCAGCTGTAGCCGTACAACCATTATCTTGGTCTGTCACAGTGACCGAATAAAGTCCTTGCGTAAGGTTAAGTCTATTTTGAGTATACACTCCATCTGCCCAAAAGTACGTATAATTACCTGATCCACTTGTTACCGAAAGATTAATACCTCCATCAAAACATGATGTACCTGTATTTGTAACTACTGCTTCGACTATTGGTGCACCAGAACCTGTTACGGTTACATTGGCACTTCCTGTACAACCACCTACTGAAGTAACAGTTATGGAGTACAAACCAGCTTCTAAACCAGTCATGTGCAATCCTGTACCACTACCACTACCTATCGGAGATGTTCTACTCCATGACCAAGTATAAGGCCCATTACCTCCTGTGATATTGAGATCTACGTCTCCACCATCTGGAATATTGCAAGTCGGTGTGGCGATAACAACTGGACTGACAGTAAGTGGACATAATGAAAAATCGACAAAATCAAAATCTACTACCTGATTTTCATACCCTTCTTTTGCAGTAGCTGTAATATTGTATTCACCTGGTGAAGATGGAGTATTCCAGATATATTGATATGTACGAGTACAACTAGAAGTTGCTACAGATGTGGCAGCAACATTTATCCCTAGAGGTGATATATTCAAATCCATGCCTGTGATGTCACCCGTGCCGAAAGGGTTTGTAACGGTAGCTCTAAGGTAGACTGTAGAACCATTATTAGCCGAAGAAATTATGGATCCACCAGGATAAGCTGCATTATAAAAGTCCAATGAAGTAATATCTATATAATTAGAAACTGGAAGTTCGATTTTTGATGGTTTCGTTTGACTATCATATTCTAATCTGAATACTGCCATTGGCTCAGCCGTAGTTACGGCTAATGAAATAGCTTGTCCTGCTGGAATAGTTACATTAGAAGGCAATGTAGATGTCCACGTAATTAAGTTTGTACTACTATTAAAACTTGGGTTGGTTAAAGTAGCAAAAGTTGTAGACCCATATTTTAATACAGCAGTAATGTTTGGATTTGAAACTAAAGTTGATGATGCTGCGGGTTTTATAGAAACAGCGGCAATACAACCATCTTCATAATCCAACATATTATACCTGATGTACACTGATGATGCACCTTCTATGATACTGCTAGCTCCACTCACATAATTAAATCCACTGTTATTCCACAATTCTGTCTGACCAGCATTAGCAGAAATACCCTGCTGTACGTTAACATATTCATCAACGGCTCCAGCAGAAAAAATCAATTCACCCACCGCAGATGTGGCATTGCCCGCTACAAAATAATCACCTCCATTTGCAAGAAAAGTCTGAGCAGTGCCTAGTGGTGTAGACTGATTTACATTATTAAACGTAGTAGCTGATGCAATAACACCAGAAGTTTTAGTTCCGATCGTGACTACTACATTTGCAGATGGACTTGCTGTAGGGTTTATCAGTCGATATATGTAAGATCTCACAGCCACTCCACTATGGACAGCACTTACCAAAGTCAAAGGTGTCCCTCCGAATGTAACGCTTGTCACTGTCCCAGGTGCTGCTTCATCACTCACTCCTGTATTACCTACAGAAACTGCGACTAATAAAAGTCTGTTTGGTCCAGTACCAGGCGTATGAGAAAATGTTAAAGAACTACCACTTGATACGGATGCAGCCGAACCACTTGTCGTCGCTGCAGCTGTTACAGTTGCCCTAGATCCCGTGATAATAGAAGCATAAGATTTTACTGAGATTGCACCACCACTGGCAAGTGATAATGCTCCACACATTGCAGGATTCTGCGTAAAAGTCGCAGTGGTAGTACCAGTCGCCGACAATGATGCAGATTGAGATGTAGTACCATCACCTGTGTTTACAGGATCTATTCTGTCTAGTGCTTGTGATGGATCAGAAAGATAAAGAGATTTTGTCTGGACAATGGGACCAGTAGGAATAATAACACTTTTTGATATCGATAGTGAATGAGTAACACCTTCTGATCCTTCATTGGCAGTAGCTTGTATGTTCCACGTGCCAGGATTCCCAGGATTAGGCCATGTATATTGATAAATTTTACCACAGCTGATAGCACCCACAACATATGATTCATCTAATGCAATATTTATTGTAGACATATCAGGTCTTGTCAATACTAAGTTTACACCTGTAATATCACTTGCTCCAAATGGGTCCGTAACTGCTACTCTGATGTATGAGTTTCCTACATTAGGTATATCTGTCAATAATTGTCCATTTGGAAATGATGCATTGTAAACACCTACAGTATTCACATTAATAAATGTTCCTACTGGCAATGTAATCTTGGATGGATAAAGTTGGCTGTCATGTCTCAATTGGAAACTTACCCCTGCTTGATTAGTAGTAATGTCTAATGATATTGCTTGACCACTTGGGATGGTTACATCACTTCCCCTAGTTCCTGACCAAGTCAACAAACCTGTAGCGCTATTGTATGTAGGATTAGTGAGTGTTATAACATTGGTACCACCATTTCTGATTACAGCCGTAATATTTGGATTTACTGGCATTGCACCACTTACTACATTGATGTAAGCACTAAAAGTAATGGCATTATTAGCTTTAATTGTCAATGCGCTACACAATACTGGATTTTCTGTAAATGTCAATGTATTAATAAAAGTTGCAGGTTTTATAGCTACACTTCCTATTACCCATCTGGCAGAAGACCCTGACCAACTCATAGTAGTAGATGTAGATGTTGCTGATTCACTACTACCTGCTCCTCTAATGGTTCCACTACTAAGGTCCCATCTTTCTGTTTGTCCAGCACCTACCGTTAGATTTGATGTATTTCGGTAGGTTACCGCATCATAAATATAGTCTCCTGCGACAGACGATACATTTACAGTAGCGGTAGATGAACTTCCAGTAGCTGACGCAAAAGTGCCGAGTGGAACAGTCTGATCTATACCAAAAAATGATGACGCAGAGACCACTACACCATTTGAGACAGATCCACTCATAGTTACAACAACGTTTGCAGTACCAATATTTGGATTAATTAATCCATAGATATATAACCTTGCATCTGATGCATACGTTGTACTTCCTATCAATACTAAAGCCACACCTCCATAAGTAACAGAACTTACACTTCTGTCTCTACTAGATACTGAAACAACTAACCCTCTATTTTCTCCATTGCCCACTGTATGGGATAAAGTTACTGTGCTACCTGATGTCGCAGTAGTGGTACTTGTGTTTTCTAACACAACACCTGAAGCTCCAGTACTCAATGTAGGAGTCACACTCGTGGTATTATCTAATGGAGGAGCCGCAGGATTTATTCTATCTAACCCAAGGGATTCACTCAAATACAATTGTTTATTTACAATATTAATATTTGTATTTGTTTCTACAGTGACAGATAAATTTGTTTGACATCCATTGGAATCTGATACAGTAACACTATAGTTCCCTGCAATCAAACTTGAAATGTCTTGGCTACTAGCTCCATTGGACCAAAGATATGTATATCCTGCCGTACCACCAGAAACACTTAGGTCTATTGCACCATTGTTACCTCCTAATGTACTGACCTTAGTTACTACAGATGATAAGCTAATAGACGATCCTGGCTGCGTGATGGTAGCTGTTGCTGTAGCAGTTGTACCTACTGCATCAGTTACTGTAACTACATAACTTCCTGCAGCTAAACTTGATAAATCTTGCGTATCATTGTCTGGTGCTTCAGGTCCATCATTACTCCAGTCATACGTATAATTAGAAATTCCACCAGATACCGATAGATCAATTGCTCCAGTCAAATTGCCCCTACATAATACATTTGTCACTGATGTAGAAAGACTTATGGGGTCAGCTGTGGAATAAGTAACTGTGAGCTTTGGCGCATAAGTGGTACTACCTTCGTAGGCATAGGCTGACCGCGAACCTGTACCACTGATTACAAAAACCATGGCATTACCTGAATTCCATCCTGATCTATTGACCAGTTCTTGGACGATATTGATGATAGAAGGGGAGTTATAATTGATCCCATCAGACCATGTAGCAGGTGCCCAAGCAACTGATGCAGTAGTATTCGGTCTATTGCTAACGTCAAATGCAGTAGTTGTAAATGTACCAGGGTTATCAGCTGCTTGACCTTTAATTGTGACATTTGTAGTGCCTGAATTAGAATTTGGAGATACAGGTGTTACTCCTCTGAATGTTAGATAGGCACTTGTGATAATAGCATTTTTGGGAATTGTCATCCCCGTAAATCTCAATCCAACTGTTTGATTTCCCGAAGATGGATCTTGATCATCTCTAGTGAGTTCTATCCTAGGACTTATATTATACATATATCCATGCCCTGTACCAAAAGTACTTCCAACGCCACCTTCTTCTACATCATCGGTACCTGTTGCAATACTCTTAGTAATTGTCGTCTGTGCATGTAGTGTATTTAAAAATCCAGTGAAAGAAATTGTTAAAAAAACAATCATTGATATATTCAATAATTTCGTCCTGTTACAAATAGCTAATGCCCGTAATACTAGAAAACGGAGCATTAAACTAAAGTAATATGTTAAGGACAAAATATTCATATTTGTTATTTAATAATAGCTGATGGGGGATTAGGCAGTGTGCCGACTGGTATCAATGTCGTAGACTTGATATCTTGACAACCATTGGTATCCGTTACTGTCACCGAGAATGTTCCTCCTGACAAACCTGACAAATTTTGCGTTGTAGCACCATTACTCCAAGCATATGTATAACTCGGAG
>DAOLFJ010000018.1:0-31353 GCA_035326365.1 Saprospiraceae bacterium
ACAGTTCAATTTACAAGACAAATCCTTTTATTGGGCTTCAAAAGTCCTTCCATTTTAAGGGAAGGATTTAGGATGGGTAAATTTAGGGGAATTGTAATTTTGGGATACACCATAAAAAATAGCATTAAAAACACAAATAAAATATAGATTCAAATGAATTCAAAAATCAAATTTTCGCTTCTTGGTATTTTACTTTTTTTGGCACATTTTGTTTTTGCCATTACGGTAGAATTGACACCTTCTACTTTTCCTTGCGGTACAACATCTGTCTCTGCCACTACAGGATGTAGTTTTATGGGTGCGATGGATGTAACTATAGATGGCAATCCTTCAGGTGTCACCATTAGTAATATTTCTCTGATTGTAGGTGGTGCATTTACATTCGATATTACGGTAGATGCTACTTCCCCTGCTGTGGGGCGACTCAATTTTAGGATTCTTACATCCAATGATCCCACGGGTTGTGCTTTGCCCAATGCACAAGACGATGTTGATGTCAATTTTACATGTATCAGTTCTTCGATTAAGGATTTTGACCTTGCTCAAGTCAAAATGTACCCTAACCCTACAAGTAATATATTGAACATTAATTGTGAAAACGCAAATCTTCCAAAAGAAATGGTTTTGAAAAATGTATTTGGCACAACCATTGCAAGATATTATGATACCAATAGCCTAGATGTTAGCTCTTTGCCTTCTGGTATGTATTTTCTAACTTTTAATGATGAAAATCATATATTAACACGTTCATTTACCGTGCAGAGATAGATTATAATTTGATCTGGATATTTTTAATTAAATATCTTTGCGTTACTAAAACAATATATTGAAAATTTTTAAAATCCATATACTCACATTATTACTGACCTGCCTATCTTTAAGAGTGGCAAGTCAGCAGTTTACGACAGAATTTGAGTACCTCAATACCGCAGATGGTCTTGCGCAAAATCATGTATTCAGTGTAAATCAAGATAAGTATGGTTTTATGTGGTTTTGTACGATGGGTGGATTGTCCAAATATGATGGATTTACATTTACTAATTACTACTACTCAGAAGAAGATTCTACTACTATTTCTTCATCTTTTACAGATAAGTTTTTTGAAGATAGTAAAGGAAGATATTGGGTATCTACATCAAGAGGGTTTAATCGGTTTTATAGAGAAACTGGCAAGTTTAAAAGATATCTTCACCATAGTGAAAATGATTCAACTTTGGGTCACAACAGCACGCGTGGGATAGCTGAAGATGCAGATGGAAAGTTATGGATAGTTCATGGTAAAGGAATAGACAAATTTGATCCAGAAACAGAAATATTTGAGCATTATTACGATGAAAAATTTTCTCTTTTACGACACGATGGTGATGTATTAATCACTAAAAGCGGGGATATTTTGTTGATGGGAGCAAAAGGATTATTCAAAGTAATTAAAGAAAAAAACCAGCTTCAGTTTTATGGAAGTCCAGATATAAAAGCTGATGTATCGCTCGAAGGGAAAGAATTGTATAAAGATTCATACGGAAATATTTGGGCAGGATATAATAGGGGATTGGCAAAGTTTGACATAGCTACTGGTGCGTTTGAAGTTGTTGATTTTTTAGGTATTGTCTTGGACGTGACAGCTATTAAGGAATATCCCAACGATATACTTGTTGTAGGAACTGCTGGTTACGGCTTGATTTTATATTCTATTTCTCAAGGCAAAGTCATTAATAATTTTAATTATTCACCTTCAGATCCAAAAGGAATTGCTGGTTCTTCGGTTTATTCATTATTCGTAGATAAAGCTAATAATCTTTGGATAGGTCTGTTTTATGGAATCAACAGAATCAACCCACAAAGTCAGCGCTTTCCTTTATTGCAAAATGGAAGTGGTTTTAACAATCTCAAAAACTTCACCCTTTTTATCTATCAGGATCCTTTAGGAGGTTATTGGATTAATACGATGGAAGGTTTGTTTTATAGGAAATCATTATATAGTCCATACATAAGTGTACTCAAACCACCTTTTTTTAAGTCAGGTTTTAATGACGTCAGAGGAATAGTAGGATATAAATCAGGTGATGTTTTAATTAATGTAAGATCCAATGGATTGTATCAATTTGATGGTTCTTCTCAGAAAATTGCCCCTTTTGGTCCTTTGGAGATGTTTAGAGAAAAATATGTATTCACGATCAAATCAGATGTTATCGATAGCAATATGGTTTGGTTAAGTGGTTCTAATGGCTTGTGTAAACTCAATATTACGACCAAAGATACTATTTGGTACAAACCACAAATTCTAAATTCAAATTTAAAGTCTAATAGTATTATCCATTTTGCACAAGACAGAGATGGTGATATATTGTTTTTGAGTGGCGGTAATTTGTGTCAATTTATGGTAAATCAATCATCTATTTCGATTATCGACCCATCATATAAAATAAAGGGAAGTATCCACGCACTTCAATACAAAAACGATAATATCTGGATTGCAACTACGGCCAATGTTTATGTTTATAATTTTTCAAATAAATCATGGAATATTCTCAAAAGATCTGATGGTATCACCGATTTAAAAAGTGTAGGTCTACAGTTAGATGAAAAAGGTGTGGCATGGAGTATCGCCGGATCTGAAATAACGGTCATAGAATCATCTTCCAAAGCTACAAGACATTACGAATCGCCTACTTCTTTTGTCAATGGTATAGGCGCCACAAGTCGAGAAGGGTTTTTGCTTTTCGGTGGTGCTAATGGTGCTATTTTAATTAATCCTTACAACTTATACAAAGATACCCTTGCGCCAAAAGTTGTATTTGCAGGACTAGAAATTGCCAATAAACCCATTAAACTTGATACCGAAGATGAATTTGTAAAAAATATAAATCTAGATTTTGATGATAAGGTATTTACATTAAAATTTGCAGCCGTCCATTTTCTTTTTAGAAATCAAATAAAGTATAGGTACCAACTCAAAGGTTTTGACAAAGACTGGATGGATGGTGGTAATGAACGCTCTGTCACTTATACAAACCTAAGACCGGGGCATTATACATTTGTTGTAGAAGCCATTTCTGAAGATGGAATTGCCTCTGAAGTTCCATTGGAAATAGCCATTTATATCAAACCACCTTACTACCTCACGCTACCATTTTTTCTTTTCATAGCATGTATTGTTGGTTTTTTAATATACATCTATTATAAAATCAATCAAAAAGCCATTAGACTTAATAAACAGAAAGAACTGGCCGAAAAAAATGCAGAATACAAAAGTATGTTTCTCGCAAATATGAGTCATGAGATCAGGACACCAATGAATGCAATTATTGGCCTCAATAGACTTTTGCTAGATACACCACTCAACCCAAAACAAAATCAATATGTACAAGCGGTCCAAGCGTCAAGTGAAAATCTTTTGTGGATTGTTAATGATATTCTAGATCAAGCAAAAATAGAAAGTGGAAAATATACTATCGTTCACAAACCGTTTGATTTGGTTGTCGTATTATCCCAGTTAGAAACCCTTTTCGCCTTCAGAGCAAAGGATAAAAACTTATCATTTATTATAGAAATTATAGGAGACATGCCGAATGTCTTGGTCGGTGACCAGGTCCGATTATTTCAAATATTGACCAATCTACTTGGCAATGCCATTAAATTTACAGAAGAAGGTGAAGTCAAATTGGTTGTAAAACCAAGTGTTGAAGATGAGCACATGTGTCACATAGTATTTGAAGTATCTGATACGGGCATAGGCATTCCTGCGGATAGATTAGAGAGTATTTTTGAAAGTTTTGATCAAGTCAATGAATATGAAAATGTAGGCACACAAGGTACAGGATTAGGGCTTAGCATTGTCAAAAATCTTGTAGAACAATTGGGCAGTAGTATCAACGTGTCATCCGATCATGGCGTAGGATCTGTTTTTAGATTCACATTATTTTTTGAGATAGGTCAATCTACCAAATCATTTTTAAATGACATTGAAAACATCCAACTACCATCTGGCTTGCGAGTATTAATTGTAGAAGATACCCCTTTTAATCAGTTGCTCGCCATCGAGTTATTAAAAAAGTATATAAAGAATGTGGAGACAGATGTGGCAGAAAATGGTCTCATCGCTGTGGAAAAAGTAAAAGAAAAAACTTATGATTTAGTACTCATGGATGTCAAAATGCCCATCATGAATGGAATAGATGCCACCAAAAAAATAAGAAGTATGGAAGGCGACTATTTCAAAAAACTTCCAATAGCCGGACTTACTGCCAATGCCATACCACAACAAATTGCTTTGTGTCTAGAGTCAGGCATGGACGAATGTATCACTAAACCCATAAATGCAGACGAACTGGTTTATAAAATCTCAAAACTGATCGATAGATGATAGATGTGTCCTTACTGAAGACTTTGTTTGACGATGATGCCATGATCAGAAAATATCTTTTGGTCTTTAGATCAGATGTGCCTATGAGTTTGGATGAGTTAAAGGAAAGTATTAAAAATATGGATTGGGATAATGCCTCCATCACAGCACATAGTCTGAAAAGTCAACTCCAATATTTGAAGGAAGATGAAATTTCTAAACTAGCTTACGAAATTGAAAGAAGATGTGAAGAACCACATGGAAATGATGCGATCGAACTACAAGAATTGATAGATAAGATAAATCTTGAGATAATTCATATTTTTAGCAAAATAGATCGTTATTTAGTAGAAAAGTGATGGGATTAAACAATTCCAATTTAAACATTGCTTCATTTCCGAATATAAAATTTTAGCCACAAAGGCACAAAAAGCACACAGCATCAGTAATTTCAAACAATTAACAAACAGTTGTTTTGAATCTTAGGGACTTCGAGACTTAGTGGCATTTTTTTATTTTAACTTTTCGGTTTCAACATTTTCCCCTTCCACCTTAAACCTTCCACCTCACCTCACAACCAATTTGTAACCTGTACCATGAATATTAAGAATCTCGATATTGGGATCATCTTTCATATATTGCCTAAGTTTGCTGACATACACATTGAGACTGCGCTCCCTGAATGAATTTTCGTCTTCCCAGATTTGTTTGAGTGCGGCATCACGATAGACAATGCCATCTTCGGCTTCACAAAAAAGTTTGAGCAACTTACTTTCTATGGCACTCAACTTGACAGGAACAAGTGTACTAGCTATTTCTCTAGTGTCGGCATTAAATTTATATTTGCCGATGTCATATTGGGTGATTCCTTTTTTGATGTTTTGGTAGTTTTCTGTTCTTTTTAGAATAGCTTTGATCCTGAGATACAACTCTTGCATACTAAAAGGCTTGGTGATATAATCGTCAGCACCTGCTTCTAGTCCTTTGATGCGGTCTTCTTTTTCGGTCTGTCCTGTGAGAAATAGAAAAGGCGTATCAGGTCTCAAAGCCGTGATTTCTTCAGCTATTTGAAAACCATTTTTCATGGGCATCCTGATATCCAAGATGCAAAGACTGAAAGATGATTTTTTAAAGTCATCCATTGCATCATAGGCATTGTGGTGAAGATGACAAATGAAGTCCTTAGCTTCGAGATATTCTTTTACTAGCGGGCTTAATGACCTATCGTCATCTACCAACAATATTTGTTTTTTAGCGCTCATGAATATTAATAGTTAAGTTGGAGTAAAACGTTCGCTTAAGAATTAACAAAATTAGCATAAAATCTGATACCAAGTTATTTTTATTTAGTAGTCTTATGTATTAGGTCTTTATGTTATCTTTTTTGGTGTAATGTAGCCAAAGCTTCCAGCTTTGGTAATGCCTAGCGATATTTTCAAAATTTTCACATGACTTTACGGTCCCAGAGGGACAAAATATCGATAAAAATATTAGCCCCAACCCTCAAAAGTCCCGTAGGGAAGACACCATTGTTGCAACCATGGATTTGTGTTTGATTATCCTTTTTGTATCGTCCCTACGGGACTTAATGTTTGGGTTTTATAATTTTTTCTACCCATATTTTGTACCTAAAGGTACAATCAGTCTCTAATCCACATACTTTGCCCCTTACTGGCGCATGTTTGTAACTTGTGCCTAAACACTAAGTGAAGCCCACTACATAGTCCCCCTCTTCTTAAGAAAAGGTGTTAGGGGATGAGTATAACTCCCAAATATTACGAAGCTAACCCTAAATAATCAAATCCCCAAATCCACAAATTCCACAAATACACAACTCAAACAAATCCACAAATTCCCAATAAAAAAGGCCCATTTGTTGCTTTTCATAAAAATCTATTCAACGTATTGGTAATATTATTGTTAATAAAACTAAATTTGCGGACCTATTCAAAAATAAAAGAAATTTAATATGGCATTTGACATTGATAAGATTCAAACGGCTTACGCAGCTTTTTCTGGAAAAGTAGCTGAAGCCCGTAAGGTGTTAGGACGACCTTTGACCCTTTCTGAAAAAATACTTTACACCCATTTACACGAAGATTCACCTCTTCAAGATTATAAACGTGGTAAGGATTATGTGTTTTTTGCTCCAGATAGAGTGGCTATGCAAGACGCAACTGCTCAGATGGCATTGCTACAATTTATGACGGCAGGTAGATCTAAAGTCGCTGTGCCTAGTACGGTACATTGCGATCACTTGATCCAAGCAAAAGTAAATGCTGATGTAGATCTTAAAGGTGCTTTGGATACGAATTCGGAAGTATTCGACTTTTTACAGTCGATTTCTAATAAATATGGTATCGGTTTCTGGAAGCCAGGAGCAGGTATTATTCACCAAGTAGTTTTAGAAAATTATGCATTTCCAGGTGGAATGATGATCGGTACAGACTCACACACAGTGAATGCCGGTGGACTTGGTATGGTGGCTATCGGAGTTGGTGGCGCTGATGCTGTGGATGTCATGGCAGGCATGGCTTGGGAACTTAAAATGCCTAAATTGATAGGTGTAAAACTTACAGGTAGGTTGTCAGGATGGTCTTCACCAAAAGATGTGATCCTAAAAGTAGCTGGAATACTGACAGTAAAAGGTGGTACAGGTGCAATTGTAGAATATTTTGGTGAAGGTGCTGATGCTATGTCTTGTACAGGTAAAGGTACAATTTGTAACATGGGTGCTGAGATCGGTGCTACGACATCTACTTTTGGCTACGATGCATCTATGTCGAGATATTTAGCATCTACAGGTAGAGCTGATGTTGCCGCACTTGCTGATCAAATAGCAGATGATCTAAGAGCTGACAAAGAGTGCTATGAATCTCCAGAGAAATATTTTGATCAAGTGATCGAAATCAACTTATCAGAATTGGAGCCGCATATCAATGGACCATTTACACCAGATTTAGCAACGCCTATTTCAAAAATGAAAGAAGTCCTTGCTGACAAGGGTCAAGATTGGCCAGTAGAAGTGAAAGTAGGTTTGATAGGTTCTTGTACAAATTCATCTTATGAAGATATCTCTAGGGCGGCATCTATAGCGCAACAAGCATTGGATAAAAACCTTAAAACGAAGGCTGAATTTACGATAACACCAGGATCTGAACAAGTAAGATTTACGATTGAGAGAGATGGATTTATAGATACATTTGAGAATATTGGAGCTTCTGTGTTTGCAAATGCTTGTGGTCCATGTATCGGTCAGTGGGATAGATTCGGAGCAGACAAAAAGGAAAAAAATACCATCATCCACTCTTTCAATAGGAACTTCTCAAAAAGAGCAGATGGTAATCCAAATACACACGCATTTGTAGCTTCACCAGAGATTGTGACGGCTATTGCACTTGCAGGTAGATTAGATTTTAATCCAATGACAGATGCTTTGATCAATGAAGATGGTCAGTCTGTTATGCTTGATGAGCCGACAGGTATGGAGTTACCACCAAGAGGATTTGACGTGGAAGATGCAGGATTTATAGCTCCAGCTGAAGATGGAAGTGGTGTAATTGTAAAGGTAGCACCAGATTCTGATAGATTACAATTGCTGAAACCCTTTGAGCCTATCACTGCAGACCAATTGGTAAATATGCGTTTACTTATAAAGGCAAAAGGTAAGTGTACGACAGACCATATTTCGATGGCAGGTCCATGGTTGACTTATAGAGGTCATCTCCAGAATATTGCAAATAATACACTTATAGGTGCCGTTAATGCTTTTAATGATGAAGCAAATAAAGTATTAAATTATACTTCAGGTGAATATATGGCTGTGCCTGATTCAGCACGTACATATCAAAGTGCAGGTTTAGGCACCATCGTATTTGGTGAAGAGAATTATGGTGAAGGATCATCAAGAGAACATGCTGCGATGCAACCAAGATTTTTGGGTGTAAAAGCGGTAGTTGTAAAGTCTTTTGCCAGAATCCACGAAACCAACCTTAAGAAACAAGGTATGCTAGCGCTTACATTTGCCAATGTATCGGATTACGATAAAATAAGACAAGATGATATGATTTCTATCTTGGGTTTTGACAGTATGCAACCAGGCAAAAATTTAGTCATACAGTTGGACCACGCAGATGGAACTCAGGAACAAATAGAAGTTGCCCACACATATAATCAAGCACAAATAGATTGGGTGAAATGGGGATCAGCACTAAATCAAATACGTGCCGAATTAAATAAATAAGCATTTGATTTTCACTGAAAACAGGAGTAAAGAAAAGGTTGTCATTTTTTGGCGACCTTTTTTTTTAAAGTAAACTAACATCAAATTTTAGTTAATTAAAAAAAACGAAATCGCACATACAATGTGTTACCTATTATGATTACCTTCGTCTCTATATAGATCAATTTTTTAAACCAACTAAAATTTATGTATTATGTTAAATGATTTAAAGTCTTTTTTATTTAAAGGTAACATTCTTGATTTGGCCATTGGTGTCATCGTAGCGGGTGCTTTTGGTGGTATTGTCTCTTCTTTTACATCAGATATCATCATGCCACCCCTAGGTTTATTGGTAGGTGGTGTTGACTTTGGTGATCTGAAGTTGGTATTAAAAGCAGCTGAAGGCGATATCCCTGAGGTAGCAATCAATTATGGAAAATGGATTAATACCATAATTAATTTCCTTATTCTTTCTGTAATACTTTACTATGTCATGCAAGTGTACAAAAAGATCAATCCACCTGCACCTGAAGCTCCAGCAGCACCTGCAGGTCCTACTCAAGAAGAATTACTTATGCAAATAAGAGATTTATTGAAAAAATAAATAGTCACAATATCTTTTTAGTCATTAGATATTAAGAACAAAAAAAGGAGGGTGACCTCCTTTTTTTGTTTTGTAAGTTTTTAAACAATTTGACAATTAGCATGTGTGCAAGTTATTATTACCTTATAATCAGCAACTTATAAACCTGACTTCAAAATAATCAGATCGTTGAGTTTACCTGTTTTTCTCTTACATTGTGTGTATACAGGCTAAGCGCTTTATTACTTTTATCATCAGAACCATAATTTATTGGTTAGCATTAAAAAAATATTTTTAACATACTATTCGAAAAAAAGTCGGGTCTATAAAAAAAGATATATATTTGATTGATTTTACCATTATCCTGAAACCTTGACACGTAGATTAGCCATATTTTTGATTGTCTTATTGAGCATTTTGAAGATGTCTTATGGTCAGTCTTGTGATATAAACGGTGCTAAGCATTATAATTATTCAGACATAAAATTTATTTTAGATAAAAATAAATGTGGAAACTGCCATCTTGGCTCTAACAACACAAATCAATGGAGTTATAATTCATATGATGAAATGTTTCTAGATTCAGACTGCCATTCAAAAATAATAATCCACGGCAATCCTAATGGGAGTTTACTTATTGATAAACTTAATGGAGGACCGACAGCCTGTGGAAATGCGATGCCCCTCGGTCAGGGTAAAATGAATGATCAAGACCTTTTGGCTATTGAAACATGGATTGCTTTCGGTGCACCAGAATATTGTATATCTGATTTTGACTTAATAAAATTAATTTTAGTTGACAATAAATGTAAAACGTGCCATGCTACATCAGAGAACTGGAGTTTTTCAGATTATAATCAAATATTTAAAAACGCAACATTGACATATTGTGGTAATGAAATTATAAAGAAGTTTGACGCAAATTCAAGTTTTTTATATCAAAAAATAGCTTCTTCCAAAGTAGTCTGTGGTGATCCAATGTTGGTAGAAGGTCAGGAAATGACGGAAGTTGATGTGTCCAAAATCAGAGATTGGATCAATGCAGGTGCACCAGAATCTGCTAAGGTACTGCCTGTAGATTTGATTTTATTTGCAACTGATAATATCGAAGATCAAAGCGTTTTATTAAGTTGGAAAACAGCTGCTGAAAAAAATACCAATTTGTTTGAAGTCCAACATAGTATGGATGGTATTAAATTTGAAACAATCAATTCCATACCTTCAAAAGGGAATCTTGGAGGTAATTATAATTATATTCATCAAAATATCAGTGTTGGATTTAATTTTTATAGACTTAAGATAGTCGACTTTGATAATAGTTTTTATTATTCCCCAATAAGGGTGGAACGTATTAAAAATATTGATGAAATATTTCAGTTTTATCCAATACCCACACAGAATAATGAGTTATTTACCGTAGAATGGTATCCAACAGATGGACGCGAAAAAGTAAGGATGAATCTTATGAATATAACAGGTAGTCATTGTGCAAGTTATGTTATTAATAATGGTATAAATCATTTTAATTTTTCAGATTTGAAGGCAGGCGTTTACTACATTTCTATAGAAGACTATAATTTCAATCGTACTGTCAAAAAGATTGTTATCATGGATCCTTGATTCATTTAGAATCATTTTTATGCATAAATCTGATACTCCGTTAAAACTTAACATACAAATCTATGTGTTTTCTTAGTATCACTTTGTGAAATTTTACTACATTTGGTTCTTTTTATTGGCTACATTGGGAATCTCCAATTGGCAAACACAAAATTTAATATCATGATACATTGGAATGGCGTATTTCCTGCTTTGACCACCAAATTTGACGCTGAAGATCAGTTGGATTTGCCACTTTTTACGATTAATCTCAAAGCTCAGTTAGCTGCAGGTGTGAAAGGAATCATCCTAGGAGGTACACTTGGAGAAGCTAGTACATTGACAGAATACGAGAAAGAAATCCTTGTTAAACATACAGTAGCAAATGTCCCTGATCACATTCCCGTATTATTAAATATTGCGGAGGGATCTACAAGAGAAGCGATACGGCAAGCATCGTTGGCTGAGAAATGGGGCGCAAAGGGCCTGATGTTGTTGCCACCTATGCGATATAAGTCGGACCACAGAGAAACGGTTGCTTATTTTAAAGCAGTAGCTGCATCGACGACGCTGCCTATCATGATTTACAATAATCCTGTCGATTATAAGATTGAAGTCACGCTAGATATGTTTGAAGAATTAGCATCTGTCGATAATATCCAAGCGATCAAAGAATCCACCAGAGATGTATCCAATGTCACAAGACTGAAAAATAGATTTGGTGATCGATTTAAGATACTTTGTGGTGTTGATACACTTTCGATGGAAGAAATCATCATGGGCGCAGATGGATTGGTCGCAGGATTGGTTTGTGCCTTTCCACGAGAAACAGTAGTTATTTTTGAGTTAATCAAACAAGGGAGAATCCAAGAAGCATTAGATATTTACAGGTGGTTTTTACCATTGTTAGAATTAGACATTCACGCCAAATTGGTTCAATACATAAAACTCGCAGAAGTGGCCGAAGGCATCGGATCAGAATATGTGCGTGCACCGAGATTGACATTAATAGGTGATGAATGAGAAGCTGTACAGAAAGTAATCGCAGATGCCATAAGTAAAAGACCACTTTTACCACAACTTTAAATATCCATGATATGATCAATGAATTGAATAAAATAATGGAACAAGCACATGAGGCTTTTTTGGAGTATCAGCTTGTTTCAGGGGCAAATAAAAAAATATTTCTCAATACCATTGCAGATGAGATAGAAGCATTAGGTGATATCTTGTTGCAAACTGCATCTGAAGAAACCAATTTACCAGTAGCAAGATTTGTAGGAGAACGAATGCGTACTTGTGGTCAATTGAGAGCTTTTGGCGATTTGGTGGCAGAAGGAAGTTGGGTGGAAGCCGTCATTGATACAGCTATCCCCGATAGAAAACCATTGCCTAAACCCGATATGCGGAAGATGACCATTCCGATCGGTCCAATAGTAGTTTTTGGAGCATCCAATTTTCCACTAGCTTATTCTACAGCAGGAGGAGATACAGCTTCTGCGCTAGCATCCGGCTGTCCTGTCATTGTCAAAGGGCATCCTTCGCATCCACGCACGTCAAAACTTGTGTCATCTGCCATCCAAAATGCGTTAGAAAAGTGCGGTCTGAATGCAAATACTTTCCAACACGTTGAAGGCGATTCTTTTGAAATAGGGAAAATATTGACCCAACATCCACTGACAGCAGGTGTGGGTTTTACAGGTAGTCTCACTGGAGGAAGAGCCATTTATAATTATGCACAACAACGTGAAGTGCCTATTCCTGTATTTTCAGAAATGGGAAGTACCAATCCTGTCATCCTTCTCAAAGATACGCTCAATCATAATGCGCCCGAGATTGCCAAAGCTTTTTCTGGCTCTATCACGATGGGTGTCGGTCAGTTTTGTACCAATCCTGGGATCATGTTGGGCATAAAAAGTAGCGCATTAAACCACTTTACGAGTTTGTTAGCTTTGGAATTGTCTCTCACGCCGTCTTACAAAATGTTGAGTACTTCTATCCATCATAATTATAATGCAAGTCTTGATAAAGTGCTGTACGACAAGGGTGTAGAGACTGTTTATCATGCGCATGCTACCGAAGAATTGTCAGCAAGTCCAGTCTTGGCAAGGGTGACTGGTACCACTTTTTTGCAAAATCCTGATTTACATCACGAAGTTTTCGGACCTTTTTCGTTGATTGTGGTGTGTGACAACAAAAAACAACTCATAGAAGTTTGGCAGACCTTACAAGGTCAACTGACTACTACTATTATGGGGTCTGAACAAGATTTAGAAGAACACAAAGATCTGATAAATATTGCTAGAAATATAGCAGGGAGAATCGTATTTAATGGCATACCTACGGGAGTAGAAGTTAGTCATGCCACTGTACATGGTGGTCAATATCCTGCTACGACAGATAGTCGATTTACATCAGTGGGTATGGATGCCATCAAACGATGGGTACGTCCTATTTGTTGGCAAGACTGTCCAGAATCACTTCTTCCCGATGAGTTAAAATCAGATAATCCATTGGGAATATTTAGAAAAGTGAATGGGCAATACCAACGATAAACAAAGTAAATATCATGGTCAAAAAACGATTTTTCTGTATTGATGCCCATACCTGTGGCAATCCCGTGCGAGTAGTTGCAGGTGGTGGACCTGAATTGGTAGGCAATACCATGGAAGAAAAACGAGCTTATTTCTTAGAGCATTATGACTGGATAAGGAAGAGTTTGATGTATGAACCACGTGGACATGATATGATGAGCGGTAGTATCTTGTACCCACCACATGATCCAAATAATGACGTGGCCGTCTTGTTTATAGAGACAAGTGGTTGCCTACCTATGTGTGGTCATGGCACGATAGGAACCATCACTATTGCCATAGAAGAGGGTCTCATTATCCCCAAGGTGGCAGGTAAAGTCAGGATGGAAGCACCAGCAGGATTGGTAGAAATCGATTATAAGTTGGCTCCCAATGGAAAAGTTAGTTCTGTAAAACTCACCAATGTAGGCTCTTTTCTGTACAAAGAATGTCTGGAAGTGACATGTCCTGATTTAGGTATTTTGAAAGTAGATGTAGCTTATGGTGGTAATTTTTATGCCATCATCGATCCACAACCCAATTTCCAAGGTATAGAAAACCACACAGCCGACCAACTCATCGCTTGGTCAAGAGCAATAAGAGAAGACATAAATAAAAAATACACATTCCAACATCCAGAAATTTCTGCCATCAACTGGTGTAGTCATGTTCTCTGGACAGGTCAATGCATCGACCCAACATCAACAGCTAGAAATGCCGTATTTTATGGTGATAAAGCCATAGATAGATCACCGTGTGGCACAGGCACATCAGCCAGAATGGCACAATGGCACGCCAAAGGAAAACTCAAAAAAGGAGATCTTTTTATCCACGAAAGTTATATCGGAAGCAAATTTATAGGAACCATAGAAGGTGTCACAAAAGTAGGCGATTTTGATGCCATCATACCGGGCATAGAAGGATGGGCAAAGGTATATGGCTACAATACCATCTTGGTAGATCCAGAAGATGATCCTTATGCTGGTGGGTTTCAGGTGATGTGATGTCAGCTGTAGATTAAGTGATTCTTAAAATGAAATAAAATTCTGTAGATGAAAAATAAATCACGGTAATGAAAATTATATTTCTTATAAATACAATCTAGTCCACCATAAATTGGAAAATATAACTTATTCTGCATGGGGTCAATGAATTTTTTGACTAGGTGTAAAAAATATTTTTGGACAACTTAGAAAGTTGTGGTACATTTGCTTATCTAATTAAACATTAGTCAATAGAAATTTATGATGACCTTAGAGACTTTTTCAAGAGCAAAAATAATTTTTATAAAAAAACCGAAAGTTTCTAGAATTTTAGTTCGTTTGATGGTAAGTTACCTGCAATTAAATAAAAGAAGAAATATATAAACAATTAAATCTGCTATTAAATTATAATGTTATATCAATTAGGAAAATATAATACAGATGAAAATTTAACTCCTCAATCAAAGGAGATAAGAGATCATTTAATTTCTAAGCAAGATTTCATTTCAATATTTGACCTCATTAAAAATTATCAATACTTAGAAATAGAGTCAATAAAGATTCTTAAATTGGCAATCAACGCTGGATATTGGAATTCAGAATATGGCTTTAATTGGAATTCAAACCAGGAAATTCAGTTTTGGGAAACAGTAAATCAAAAATCTAATTATACAATAAGTAAACTACAATTACTAAGAACAAAACAAATCTCTGGAAAGGAAAGTATTCAGAGTCTCAAAGCAGACTATATAGAAATTCTTAACAACGAACCACAATTATATTATGAACTAATAAGCGAAGATCTCGATAATATTTGGCAGAATGATAAAGATCTTAAAATGGCTTGTTTAATTGCAATGTTCATTTGTGTTTCTAAGGATATGTCAACAAACGAATTTGATGAATATGTTTTATTTCATACCAAAAAACACTTCTTAAATGAAGAAACACCAATACAAATCATAGAAATAATTAACAAAATTAAAAAAGATAAAGCAGGTAACAATGCACTGGACGGACAGACTCCCTAGCGGTAGTCCGTCGCCAGTGCTAATCGTTATAGCCAATGGTAAGTGTAAATAAAAAATAAGATGAAAGCACTATTTATACAACTGTCAGACATACATATCAAAAACGGGAAAGATTCCATCTTTAATAAAAAAGCCAAACTTTTAGAGGCTATTCAGAACGAAACAAAAAGTGTTGATGAAGTTTTTTTAATGATAACTGGCGATACTGCATTTTCAGGCAGTATTGAAGAATTTGAATTAAGCAAGACTTTGTTTAATGAAGTAATTGAGTACCTTTCAAATTATTCAAGAAAGAAAATTAACACAATCATTCTGCCCGGTAATCACGATTGTCAAAAACTAACAGAGGAAAATAAAGCAAGAGAAGGATTGATAAGATTTATACAGGACAATGGAACAGAAACAATTGACCAAAATGTTATTGAAATTTTATCAAGCGTACAAACTAATTATTTCGAATTTGCAAAACACTTCAACCCTGAACCAATTTTTAGTAATGAACTGCTAAGCATTTATAAATTTCAATTTGGCGATAAGTCATTAGTATTCTATACATATAACACTGCTTTTCAATCTGTTTTGCACGAACAGCCAGGACAAATGATTTATCCTGTAAGTATATTTGATGACAATCTATTCAAAGAAAAAGCAAACATTATTATTTCTTGTTTTCATCATCCATTACATTGGTTAAAGCCCGAAAACAGAAGAGAGTTTAAATTTCACGTTGAAAAAACATCAGACTTTTATTTTACAGGCCACGAACACGAGCATACAAAATCACTTATATCAAACCTTGATGATAATTTGGTTTACCATGTTGAAGGTGATGTGTTGCAAGACAACGATAATTCTAAATCAAGTGGTTTTAATTTAGTGTATTTCGACTTAGAGGAGAGTAAATTCCAAATAGCAAACTATAAATGGAATGGAGAAAAATATTCAAATGAAAACACTGATTCAAAATGGATTTCTTATGAAAGAGGTTCTACAAAAGTATTAAGCCCTTATGAACTTAAGGCAACATTTAAACAAGCTCTAAATGATGTTGGTGCTAATCTTTCACATCCAAATGTGGCACCAGTAAAATTAACGGACATATTTGTTTATCCTCGTTTGGAGTTGCGGGATTTTTCGGGTAATCCTAACAGAGAAGTTGCAATATTAACTGAAGATTCAGAGGCTCTGATTAAATCGTTAAAAGGAGATATTCGAATACTTTTAAGTGGTTCAGAAAATATTGGCAAAACATCTTTATTGAAAATCACTTTTGCAAATCTTCATTCAAAAGGATTTGTTCCAGTTTTAATTGATGGTCATAAAATCAAAAATACAAGTATTGAAGATTTTAAGAAATTGATTGTTGCTCATTTTCTAACTCAATACGATTCGACAGATAAAGAGGATATTTTACAATTGAATTTAGAAAAATTGGTTGTAATAATTGATGATTTTGACAAAACCTCATTAAATTCAAAATACAAGGGTAAACTTATCTCTAACCTTATAAATAATTACACCAACATAATTATTTCAGGCAATGAACTAATGTCGTTGGAGGATATTGTAACAGATGAAGCAGTAAATGAAGATTTGTTTTCTTCATTTAGTACATATGAAATCAGAGAATTTGGTAATCTAATGAAAAGTAAGTTAATCAATAAATGGATTACACTTGGAGCAATAGAAACAATATCTGATGAAGAAAGAATCAATAAACTTCATCAAGCAGAGATAATCATTAGAACAGTTACAGGTAAAAACCTTGTTCCGAATTACCCTTTATTTCTTTTAACCATTTTACAAGCAATTGAATTAGGAAACCCAGCAGACTTAACAGCTAGTACCTTCGGTCACTACTACCAATTTCTAATTCAAAAGGCATTTGGTAATTCATTAAAAAGTCAAGACGAGATTACGAGTTACAATAATTATTTAAGTGAATTAGCTTATTACTTCTTTAAAAACAAAATAAGATCTATAGATTTAAAGGAAATACAAAAATTTGATAAAAGCTACAGAGATAATTTCACAATTAAAGATTCACTTGACACAATAGTCAAAAACCTTGTAAAAGGTAATATTATTGACGATTACGAAGGCTATTATGAGTTTAAATATCTTTACATATACTATTTCTTTGTTTCAAAGCACTTGGCTGAGAACATTGAACTAGACGAAATAAGAGAAAAAGTATCTGCACTTTGCAAAAGACTTTACAAATCAGAATTTGCAAACATCTTATTGTTTTTAACACACCATTCTAAAGACAAGTTTTTGCTTAATGAAATTTTGACAAATGCGAAAGAACTTTTCAATGACCTTGAACCTTGCAAATTAGAAAACGATATTTCATCAATAAACAAACTTGGTGTTAAACTACCAAAACTTGTTTACGATTCAAAAACAATTGAAGAACACCGAGAAGAAGTCAATGAAAAAAAGGATGAGCAAGAAGCAGATGAAAAGGCTGAATTGACGAAAAACTACAATAACATCCCTGATTTAAACGAAGATATTTCAGAGCTAGACATCGTTGCAAAACTAAATTTGGCTTTCAAAACAATAGAAATTCTTGGGCAAATACTTAAAAATAATTATGGGAAAATTTCCAATTTAGTAATTTTTGATTTAGTAGAAGAAACGTATTTGATGGGTTTGAGAACATTAAGTGTATTCTTTTCAGTAATTGAAACAAACACAGATTTTTTTGTTAATCAAATTAACAGTTTGATTAATGAAAAGCATATTACTGATAAGAAGAAAATCGAACAAGTATCAAGAAGAATCCTTTTCAATATCTGTAATCAAATTTCATACAGTTTCATTAAAAAAATTACAGATTCAGTTGGAACTGAAAACCTAGAGAATTCCTATAAATCAGTTTTAGAAAAGCATAATTGCAATTCAGTAAAACTAGTTGACTTCTCTATAAAATTAGACCATTTCAGAAGTTTTCCAAACGAAGAGATGCGAAACCTTAAAGCGGACTTTTCTAAATCTATATTGGCACAACAAATAATGAAAAGAATGGTAATTAATTACTTGTATTTATTTCCGACAACTCCTACACAAAAACAAAGAATTTTATCATTTCTTGACATTCCTATGAATGTTCAGAGACGAATTGACTTTACATCACAACAAAAAAAGAGATAGTTTATACATTTTGCAGGCACAATTAAAACTTCACAAGCCAATCTAAAAGATAAATTGTTATTAAAAAATTTCCAATGCTTTATAAAAATAAAATAAGCAACGCACAGTTGACACAAAAATGAAACAGAAACTCAATACTGACAATGGTTTGCAAGATCGCTAGACAAGAACCAATGGCTACAACTGCTTAATCGTAAAATCGGGATACCTAAGAAATCATGAACTTATAAAGTTGAAAGTTTGTTGATTTTTTGGTCAATATTATTATAGTTTTGAACATAAATTTGTAAATTAATCAGGGATGAAGGTTGTTTTAGATATAGAAGATGATAAAACTATTGAATATCTTAAGATTTTAAAAGAATTATCTTTTGTAAAAGACGTTTCTTTAATTGACTTTAAGTCTAGTGAATCATTAGTGGATGATTTGTCCCACAATATGTTCGCATCTGAAGCTATTTTAAGTATTGATTGGTTGAAAAAAGAAGAAAATGAAGTATGGGCAAATTTGTGATAAAATTGATGAAATCTATTTATCATTTGGTAATTTTACATTTTTAAATAATTATCTAATAATTTTTAAGTTTTACACTAATCCACTTTCCCCATGCAAATCACCATCATCGGCGCAGGCGTTATAGGTCTCACTACCGCTTATTACCTCCAGAAAGAAGGTAACGAAGTTACCATTATTGATCGTGGTGATGGCAGTAATAATTGTTCCTTTGGCAATGCAGGGTATATCTCACCTAGTCATTTTATACCTTTGGCATCACCAGGTATCGTGGCACAAGGATTGAAGTGGATGCTCAGTTCGACTAGTCCTTTTTACATAAAACCGAGACTTGATACTTCATTGATAAAATGGGGATGGAAGTTCTACCAAAATGCTACTGAAAAGAAGGTGCAAGAAAATGCACCACACCTTAACAATATCCTTCAGCTAAGTAGAAACTTAATGATTGATCTCGATAAAGATTTGAATCATGGATTTCAGCTAGAGACCAAAGGATGTCTCATGCTTTATAAATCTGAGGAGACAGGTCACCATGAAGCCGAACTTGCCCAAGAAGCAAAAAAATACAACATAGATGCACCAGTCTTAACCCAAAAAGGTATCCAAGATATGGAACCTGAAGTGGAAGTAGATGTACTTGGTGGTGTGTTTTTTCCTATAGATTGTCATCTACATCCTGTGCGAATGATGGAGACCCTACTATCTCATACTAAATCTATGGGTGTGAATTTTCTTTTTGACCACGAGGTAGAAGGATTCGAATCTTCCGATGGGAAGGTCAATGCCGTAATTACAAATAAAGGTAAGATCAATGGCGATCATCTAGTGATAGCAGCGGGTGGATGGCTAGAATTAATCACTAAAAAATTAGGTATTTCCTTACTTCTTCAGCCTGGCAAGGGATACAGCACTACTTACCAAAATAGGACTACTAATCTTAAACATCCTGCCATACTCGTAGAAGCTAGAGTAGCGATGACGCCTATGAGCAGCGAACTAAGGGTAGGAGGTACGATGGAATTGTCTGGTATCAACGACAAAATAAATATGAATCGGGTCAAACCTATCATAAATGCAGCCAATCAGTATTATAAAAACCTACATCTCGATATGCCTACTGTGGATAAAGTTTGGACGGGACTGCGACCTTGCTCGCCTGACGGATTGCCATATATTGGTAATAGTCCACATCATACCAACGTCACCGTAGCAGGTGGACATGCGATGTTGGGTATTTCGCTAGCAGCAGCCACAGGATATCTTGTGAAGCAAATTATACAGCACGAGAAGCAGGAGATTCCTATGGATAAATTTAGGTTGGAAAGGTAAATTACTTGATTAAGTCTGTTTAATGTTTAACAGTTTAATGTTTATTTTGTCAAACAAACTTCTATCTTCGGCATCATTGCTAGGTAAAAAATCAACCACTTAGAACACAGAGAATACACTAAGCACCACTTAGAAAAAAACCTTAGTGAACCTTAGTGTAAATCTTAGTGGACTTAGTGGTAAAAAAATCAACCACTAATAACACATATAATACACTAAGCGCCATATAGAAAAAAAAACTTAGTGAACCTTAGTGTAAATCTTAATGAACTTAGTGGTAAAAAAATCAACCACTAATAACACATATAATACACTAAGCGCCACATAGAAAAAAAACCTTAGTGAACCTTATTGTAAATCTTAATGAACTTAGTGGTAAAAAAATCAACCCTTCTTATTCTCACAAACTTCTATCCTCGGAATCATTACTAGGTAAAAAATCAACCACTTAGAACACATAGAATACACTAAGTACCACTTAGAGAAAAAATCTTTGTGAACCTTAGTGTAAATCTTAATGAACTTAGTGGTAAAAAATCAACCCTTCTTATTCTCACAAACTTCTATCATCAGAATCATTACTAGGTAAAAAATCTACCACTAAGAACACAGAGAATACACTAAGCAACACTTAGAAAAAAACCTTAGTGAACCTTAATGTAAATCTTAATGAACTTAGTGTTAAAAAAATCAACCCTTCTTATTCTCACAACTTACCTTCGCACACTTCCCATACAGATTGAGAGAATGGTGCATGATTTCAAATTCTAGAATATCTCCCATCATAGATTTTATTTGTTGGATTCTAGGGTCGCAAAATTCTAGTACGGCACCACAATCCACACAAATTAAGTGATCGTGTTGTTTAAATCCATATGATTTTTCATATTGTGCAAGGTTTTTACCAAATTGGTGTTTGGTGATCAAGTCACAACTTACTAGTAGTTCTAAAGTATTATAAACTGTCGCTCTGCTCACGCGATAGTTTTGATTTTTCATGTGGATATATAGCGCTTCTGCATCGAAGTGGTCTGTCCTCCGGTATATTTCTTCTAGGATAGCATACCTTTCGGGAGTCTTTCTCAGGCTATGTTTCTCTAGGTGTGCTGAAAATATAGTTTTTACTTCTGAAACGATTTGTTCCAATTTTGCGGGTGCGCTTGTCATATTTTTAATATCATTTGAATGTTCTATCTGTTCTCACTACCGAAGAGATTCCTTCCACCTTTTCGAGTGTTTGTACAACGATATTTAACTGGTCTTTGTTCAACACTACGATGCCTATCCTACCTTCGAAGTATCCTTCCTTACCTTCTATACTGAATGATTTTATATTGATGCCTAGTTTGTTAGATAGAGCATTGGTCAGGGATTGGATCACGCCTGGTCCACTGTCAATACCGGTGACTAAGAGTTCTACCACAAAATTTGTATTGACACTATCTTCCCAGTCTGCTTTCAGTACTCGGTAGCCATAATTTGCCAATATTTGTACCGCATTACTACAGTTTGTTCTATGTATTTTTAGCCCTGCATTGGATGTCAAGTAAGCAAATATATCATCACCTTGCACTGGATTGCAACATGCAGCTAGTGAATATTGATACATATCGGCTGGTTCTCCATTGACCAAAATATTAGATCTATTGGCTTTTGCAGGACGTTGTATCTTCTTAAGCTCTTCTGCTATTGGAGTATCTTTATTCGGCTCTTCGTCTTCTTTCTTAAAGATGATTTTACCATTCTCGATCGTATAGTTTTTGATGTCTGATATCTTGACATCTTCTACAGACAAGGCATAATACAAGTCTATCCTTGACTTGAATCCCAATTGTTTTGATATCGTATCGACATTTTCTTCTAAGTCGATTTTAAGGTTTTTGAGTTTACGTTCTAGGGCTTCTTTGCCATATTCGCCTACTTTTCTGCGTTCTTCTTTCATCGCAGACCTAATCTTTGACCTAGCTTTGCCAGTCACTACCATTTTGAGCCAATCTTCATTAGGCTTTTGGTTTTTATTGGTGACTACAGCTATTTGATCGCCATTATTGAGCTTGTATCCCATCGGGACGAGCTTGTTATTGACCTTGATCGCGGTCGCGTGGTATCCTATGTCGGTATGGATTTCGAAGGCAAAGTCAAGGGCTGTCGCTCCTTTCGGTATGATACGCATATCGCCTTTCGGGGTGAATACATAGACTTCTTCGCTAAATAAGTTGGTTTTGAAGTCATTTATAAATTCTAGGGCATTGGCATGTTTTGTATCTAAGATTTCTCTGATATTATCGAGCCAGTTATCATAGACATTTTCTTGTTTTTTGATACCTTTATATTTCCAATGCGCAGCAAATCCTTTCTCTGCGATTTCGTCCATTCTTTCTGTCCGAATCTGCACTTCTACATATTTCCCTTTAGGTCCGATGACGGTCGTATGTAAAGATTCATACCCATTTCCTTTAGGTGTGGTAATCCAATCTTTGAGCCTTTCGGGAATGGGTTTATACACATCTGTGATGATAGAATATATCTGCCAACAAAAACTTTTTTCTTTTTCTACTGGTACATCAATGATAATCCGCACAGCAAAGATATCGTAAATCTCCTCGAAGTTTACCTTGTTTTGTTTTATTTTTGTATAAATACTCGAGATTGCTTTTGATCTTCCCAAGACCCTGAATGGTGCATCTAGATAGGCAATTTCTTCTTTGAGTGGATTTATAAATTGCTCAATATATTCATTTCTTGCTTGGTCTGACTCCGCAAGTTTATTTGAAAGTTCTTGGTAAACTTCTGGTTCGGTGATTTTAAGACAAATATCTTGGAATTCTGTTTTGATATTGTACAGTCCCAATCTATGGGCCAAAGGTGTATAAATATAATCAGTTTCGGCAGCGATTTTGAGTTGTTTATGTTTCGGTTGCGCGCCTATAGTACGGAGATTATGGAGTCTATCGGCCATTTTTATCAGTACCACACGTACATCTACGACAAGTGTGCTTAATACTTTTTTGAAGTTTTCTGCTTGTGGGCTATCTGTCGATTCTAGATTATAAGTACCGTCAAGTTTTGTGAGGCCATCGACGATAATCGTGACTTTGGGGCCGAACATTTCTTGGATCTCTGCAAGCGTCACAGGTGTATCTTCTACCACATCGTGAAGCAAAGCACAAATCACGGCTGTAGGTCCAAGTCCTATTTCTTCAAAACAAATTCTTGCTACCTCTATTGGATGGAAGATGTAGGGCTCACCTGATTTACGACGTTGGTACTTATGCGCATCTACTGCTAGCTCGTATGCTTTTTCGAGATCGGCTTTATCTTCATTTTGCAGTCTATTCTCCATGAGTTTGAGTATTTCATCAAACTTGGCCCTCACTGCTTTTAACTCATCTTCATTTATGGCGATTCCTACCGGCATAATTACTATTAATTGATCCTTTTACCCAAAGAATACAAATTTAGAATAAATGAAACAATAATTCAAGTTTAGTTAAGAATATTTTTCAAAATGGGCATTAATTGATAATAGCCAAAGACAAATTATGTAGAATCCATCCGCTCTCAAACTTTACTTCTATGTATTTTGTTTGAATTACAATACTTCCAAAACAATGGCCTTTATTCGCTTTTATGAAATATGAGTTTATTTATATCTTACTATTGATCAATGTTTTGGCTTATATATTTATGTGGATTGATAAAAGAGCAGCCATTCATAAGAAGAGCAGAATAAGCGAAAAGACGCTTTTTATATTTGCACTTGTAGGTGGAAGTCTTGGCATTTGGTTTGGGACACGTGTACCACTTTTTCATAAAGCTGCAAAATCGAAGTTTACGATTGGTATTCCAATAATTATTTTGATACAGTTTGGTATAATTTTCTATTATTTTAATCACGAATAATAAAAATGAATATCTTTACGTAAATTTTAGAACTCGAAGTATTCAATAATTGTGTGAAACTTAGCACTTATTCTTTTTTGTTTAATGTTGAATTGTTTAATGTGTAAGGGAAGTAATGTTTTTGGAATGCTTTAATCTTAACCTTAGTCTTAACCTTAGTCTTAGTCTTAACCTTAGTCTTATTCTTAACCTAAATCTTAATAAACATGTCAAAATCTTTTTTCGAATCAAGAAATCCTGTTTTTAACGAGGAGAAACTTCAAAAACTAGGTCAGTCAGGCGCTTTGACCAATGAAAGTGTTAATGATGTAATGTCCATTTCAGGCGCAATCAATAAGACTGCTATTTTGTTTGCCATTTTATTGGCTACAAGTGCAGCTAGTTATGCCATGCCATCTATGTTTTTGCTGATTGTAGGTATTGTCGGTGGTTTGATAGCGGTCTTAGTAGCTAGCTTTAAACCACATACTTCTGCTATTGCGGCACCTGTTTATGCAGGATTTGAAGGTTTGGCTTTAGGTACGATTTCAGCGATGTATGCTACTATGCTCGATGGCATTGTTTTGCAAGCAGTGAGTCTTACCTTTGCAACTTTGATTTCAATGTTAGTACTTTATAAATCTGGACTCATCAAAGTGACAGATAAATTCCGCTCAGGTGTCATGATGGCAACTGGAGCAATATTTTTGGTTTATTTGGTAAGTATGGTTGGTAGTATGTTTGGTTGGAATATGCCATATTTACACCAAGGCGGTATGATCGGTATTGGTATCAGTGTAGTCATCATAGCTGTGGCTGCGTTAAATTTGTTATTAGATTTTGACAATTTTGACAAAGCAGCTCAAGCTCGTGCCCCTAAATATATGGAATGGTTTTGTGGACTTAGTTTGATGGTGACTTTGGTGTGGTTATACATCGAGTTTTTAAGATTATTATCCATGCTCAATCGTGATTAAAATTTAGATAACATTATAGATATGGTCGGTGTGTTTTATGGATACATCGACCATTTTGCTAATTAGAAAGAATCACAGTATGAAATGAGGATGAACCATCTTTGTAGCACACAAACTATGATGATTATTTTCATGCGAATTCCATTTGATAATGTAAAATAAAATAAAAATAAACAGATGAAATCTATATTTTTATTTTTAACAATCTACGTATTTTCAATAGAACTCCTAGACGCCCAATTGCTTGATGAACCACAAAGGAGAGTATTTGGAAAAATGGGAATAAAAAAAATCGAAAGAACAATACTTGGTGACTCGACTGCAGGTGAGAATGATTTTTTGTTCATCAAGCAAGAACTTAACCATTTAGGATTTAATATTCAGGAATATATATTCGGTAGTGATGGACGTACTACAATCAATAAAAACAATTATTTGCATGATTCTATTTTGATAGAAAGCCAGTTCATACATCATAATGAGCCAAATATAAAAACCAAATACACAAAGTACACCTACACAAAAGATCTCAAACAAAAAACACATAGTTATTATGACGGTGACCGTTTACAAATGAAAGCAACATTCAAATATGTAAAAAATGGTCAATTGAAATCTAGGGATGAGCAACAATTTGGAGATTCTAAAACTAACAGTTACAACAGCAAAAGAAAATATTCTTTCAAATATAATGAAGAAGGAAAGTTAGAAACAGTTCAATTTAAAACCAAGCGTAAGGGTAAAACGGACATTGAAAACTACAAATACATCTACAGGTCGGCCCCTACTACAGTAGAGCTTTATCTATTATCTAACAATGGAGGTGAAGTCAGATTGTTGGATAGAGAGATTTTTGATGATCAAAATAGGCTGAAAGTAACAGAACATTTTAATATAAAAAGAATGTCTTCAACCTATCATTTTGCAAACAAAAAAATAGAACTTCAACCTGGAGAATCTCAACGCAAAGAATATTTTTATGATGATCGTGGATTGATCATCCTAGAAGTGATTAGCGCAAATCGCAATCAAAAAATAGGAATTAGGTATGATTATTTTAATTGACGCAGTATGAACATTGAAAGATATCAAACTATTGTTTCAGCAGATGTTTTGACATTCGAATTTATAAGTTTTGGTCCGAAAGGTAATATACCAAAAATTGTAGTTTATCAACATATAGAAAGAAATTTATATAACTTAGCTTTTGGCGAACCAAATGGAAAATTGGGATTTATTGATGATTTGATTGTTACCAATAACAAAGACACAGATAAAATTTTAGTAACTGTGGCATCCACAATTTATGATTTTTTTGCAGTTCATAAAGGTACTTTAGTCTTAGCTAAAGGCAGTACCCACTCACGTACAAGGCTTTAAAGAAGGTATCTATCAAAATTTTTACATTTAATAAATCAAGAATTTATTTTATTTGGTGAACTGAATAATAAAATAGAACGTTTCAATATTGGACAGGATTACACATCTTTTTATATCACTCAAAGTACAGAATAATGTTAAAGAAAAATATTGTTTTATCGGAACTTAATGCCAAAATTGACCATTCTTTAGATGAAAAGTATAAGGAAGTTATTTTGTTCAAAGAAAAGTATGAATGGGCCAAAAGACATGTTAAAGGCCGAAATATCAACAAAGAAATTGAAGACGCTTTAGCAAACGATATCCAATCAAATAAAAAAAGGGTTTTTGAAGAAAAATAAATTCTTACTTTATTCATCCCAATGCAAGAAATAATATCGCTTTCACAAAAGACCATAGCCTTAGAACGGAATGAATTTTTGAAGGTCAAAGGTAGCATTGATACGAATATCTATTATGTAGAAAGTGGTAGTTTGAGTTTTTTTATCCTTGATGATTGTGAAGAACAGATTATTCGATTAGGTTATCAAGGAAATATCATTGTGGCTCTAGACGCTTATCTGACAGGCAAACCATCAGATTTCTATATTCAAGCTATCAAAAAATCAACTGTCAAGGTCATTACAAAACTACAAATGGATAACTTTTTAAATAAAGAAGAAAATAATCTCCTGTGGACAAAAATATTAGAAGACTTAGTGTTGCAACAAATGGAAAGAGAAGTTGATATACTAACTAGTTCTCCAAAAGAAAGATATCTCCGTGTACTTAAACGAAGTCCGCAACTTTTTCAACAAGTACCAAACAGATACATTGCCAATTACTTACGGATGAGTCCTGAAACTTTATCCCGACTAAAAAAATCTTGATTTCGATCAAGATTTACGCCCTGTTTTATACCGACCTTTGCGCAAAAATAAAATCTAATGCAGTCAGAAGTTTTAATACAAACACTCATAGAACAAACTAAGGTCATCATCTATCAATTGGAAAAACTTCGTTACGAAGATATACAAAACTTGACTTGGAGAGAAAATGATCTTTCTTGGAATATTCTAGAATGTATAGAACACATCAATCGATACGGAGATTTCTATCTTCCAGAAATTGCATCAAAAATAGAAACGTCAAACACCAAAGCTGATGTTGAATTCAAAAGTGGCTGGCTCGGGAGCTATTTTGCAAAAAGTATGGCACCAAAAGAAAAATTGAATAAAATGGCTACTTTTAAAGATAAGAACCCTTTACACGTTGAGCTTAATGCATCCGTCATTGATACTTGTATTGATCAGCAAGAAAAGCTACTTGTTCTACTTCATCAGTCAAGAAAAGTGAGTTTAAACAAGGTTGAAATCAATATTTCAATATCTAAATTTATAAAACTGAAGTTAGGAGACACTTTCCAGTTTTTTATTAACCATATAAGTAGACATTTGGTCCAAATAGAAAATATAAAAGCTAAGTCACAACCTACTACACTGAGTTAATGAAGAGTTTGTCCTTATAATGTTAGTATTAGATTAGTATATGAATTGAGTTAGATGCCTTCTTGCTCCTCAATGATTGCTAGTGCTTGCTCTACATCAGATTGTTTAACTTTTATTTCTACATTTTCTAAAGGTAACATGGTTTGACTTTCGTTTGTGGTAAACGTCTCTATACCAGCATTATGAAGTGTCGCTACCATGATGTCCGCAACGATATGATCTTTGTATGATCTAATGGTTACAAAATTTTCGTCATTCATATTCTATGCTTTAATTGTTTTTATAACCGAAATTATTGGGCAATTAGTTCCGTTTGGTCGCATAAAAATGATTGTAACTCTATTTTTATAACATTCTAATGACAATTTTATGGATAAGCTATTAAGGTAGGGATTTAATCGAGATACATGAAATATACCTTTATTTTCTTCCACACATTTGGCAGTTTAATTACTATCTTTGCCCAAAATAAAGCATTCTAATGCAAAAACAGTGGAATTTTGAATTATTATCTTGGCTCTTTGCGGTTCTTTTCGCAGTTTTGATGGTAGCCCCCATCTATCTGAAGGTAGGAGATTTATATGCATTTTATATACAGAATTTTATTTGTATCGTTGTATTTCTCACATTGTCTAGGTATATCTTTTTGCTTTCTTTTACGCCATTTGCAAGGGTAAAGTGGTTTAAGTTTATGCTTATTTTTCTACCTATACCTTTATTTTTGTATCATATAGATTCATTGTACGAATTCCAACGTTTTCTAGATGAAGATGGTACGATTAGCTTATTTAAAGGTTCTAGTGATATGAGTGATTACGAATTTGGTAAGTATATTAGATATCAGTTTATGTTTTTTTGTGTGGGTGCTTTGGTGACAATCGCTATGGTTCCCATCCGGATGATTATCTCTTTTTGGCGAACAACAAATACGACAGATAGGGTCTGAATTTTTGATATTTAAAAAGAAATATAAAATAGTAAAGTTATGTCTCAAATAAACGAATTTAACGAATATAGAACCAAGATGAATGAGCGTATTTTGGCTCAGGACAATAAGGTATTAAAACGATTTTTTAGTTTAGATAATCAAGCCTATCAAGATGGCGCACTCTCCGAAAAGACAAAAGAGCTTTTGGGTTTAGTGGCATCTATGGTGTTGAGATGTGATGATTGTATCAAATATCACTTGGGTACTTGTCATGAATTAGGAGTTACTACAGATGAAATTTATGAAGTGTTTTCAGTAGCAAATCTTGTAGGTGGTTCCATTTGTATACCGCATACAAGGAGAGCAGTGGAGTACTGGGATGAACTAGAAGAGAAGGATAAGAAGGATTGATTTATTTTTTAGGTCGATAGCTTTTTTTTTAGAAAAATACGCTGCAATCAACCGAATTTGGAATTGCATGATAATCTTTTACATATCGTTTACATCATTTTACAGAAAAATGTATGTATGAAATAAGTATCCCATTACTTTTGGCTTATTATTTCACATAAATTTATTTCGAATGCATTTACTAGTTTATTTAAAATTGTTTTGTTTGGTGAGCATTTTTTCTTGCAATCAAGCAATAGATTATCCAACTAATTCCCAACCTAAGATATTGAAATCTTCAAGCATGGATTTTGTCAAAATGGAAGATGCAAAATCTGATGTATCCAATATCCTTTTTCAATCAAAAGATGGTGGGGAAACATGGGATGATATAAGTGAGTCATTACCTGGTATTGAACCGATAGATGGTTTTTTTACAAGTGACACTGATGTTTACTTTCGTCAAAAAAATGCGATGTATCATTCTAAAAGCAAATCTAAAACCCAGCTTTGGGATAATGAATTGATATTGAGCCCACATATTACCACTATCGCCTATAATCCTTCAGGAGTGATGGCTTATAATTATGAAGGTCAAATTTACCAAAGAATAAATGTTACTGGAACTTGGGTGCCAATTTATTCTAATCTTAAAAAACAACAAATACGTTCTATTTTTGAAACATCAGGTGGAATTATCTTTGTGGGTAGTGACAGCGGACTTTTTAGATCTTTAGATAAGGGCCAAAACTGGACACAAGTTCAAAATGAAGGATGGGTGATGCAGATAGTTGAGAGCAAAAATGTCCTTTTAGCTACAGGTCAAAAAGGCATCATGCGCTCCACTGATAATGGATCACATTGGGAGTGGGTTATTAGCGAAGGTGGCGTAGGCATTGATATTGAAAAGATTGAAGGCGGTTTTGCTGCAATAACGTATAATACACAAACGAAATCTAGGAGGATTCGCGTTTCGATGGATGAAGGAAAAAATTGGCAGGCAATTGATAATGGACTTGATGCATCTGAATCTATTTCTTCAATAAAGTCGTTTGGTAAATATCTGTTTTGTGGCCATCCAAATGGCATCTATAGATCTTCTGACCAAGGCAAAACATGGAATCTTATAAAACCAAGCGTTGATAAAAAAGTCTTTAGTATTTACAATTCAGGCAATGTACTTTATGCCATACCACGAAATTTTGGTTGCTAATAGTTAAGTTTCGAGTCTGTTTTTCTTCGATAGGATGTCTGAAAGGCATCCATCGTTGTTTTACTTGTTCTTATTGATCAAACAAGTCTAATCATTCCACCCAAAATAAATTGGAAGCGATGCCATCTGCAAAGTGTTTACCTACTTGTGTTAAGGTATAATTGTGTTCGTCGTGTGTCACAAATCCTTTTTGTATTTCATCTTGAATTCCTTTTAAAAAATAGGGAACAAATTCAGATCCAAATCCATTTATTTCATCAAGTTTTACGCCCCACATCGTTCTTAAGCCTGTCATGATATACTCATTGTATCGAGTAGAAGGAGATAGTTCTTCCCTTTCTGATGGTATGATATTTTCAAGTAATGATTGTATGTATTTTTGATTATTTGCGATATTCCATGACCTAGACCTACCATCAAATGAATGTGCCGACGGACCAATGCCTAGATATTGGGTACCTTTCCAGTAATTTGTGTTATGGATAGCATATTTACCAGGTTTAGCAAAATTCGATATTTCATAATGCTCATAACCTGAAGCATTTAGATTTTCTATCAAAGTTGTAAATTGTCTACTTGCAACATCACTATCAGGTGACATTTTTTTACCCTTTTTTACATGGTGGTGCAATGCCGTACCTTCCTCTACCGTAAGACAATAAGAAGATATGAGTGGAATATCGAGCGATAGGGCTATCTTTATATTTTCAGTCCACATCTCATGCGAAGTGGTAGGGCTTCCATAAATCAAGTCAATG
>DAOLFJ010000019.1:0-31293 GCA_035326365.1 Saprospiraceae bacterium
ATTCATGTGGCAAAGATAGTGAACTTCACAAAACTAAACCATGGCATTTGTCACCTACTATTTTTTCACGCCATTCGGTGCTAAAAAAAGGTCGTTACCAGCAATGTCTTCCCACTTGTAAAATTGAAATGTTCCATCTGTACTCATGGCCACAAAAAGACCACTTTTAAACTGATCGTTGATCGCAACATTCGTTATGTCGCTGCCATCACTTTCATCCGTACTTGTTTTGATGACTTTGATCAATGGATGATTGTGTATGTTATCCTTACTACCTTCTCTTGGGAATACATGAAACTGATTGGCTTGTTGGTCTGACAATAGGATGTATCCAGTTCCATCGTTTGCTTTGTACATAGATAGTCCTTCGTGATCTTCAGCAATGCCTGTCGTAGCAAATAGTGCTAATTCTGTACTACTACTATCAGGATGCGCAAAATATTTTCTTACACCAACACCTTCGTCAGAACAATAGACATATCCCAAATCATTATCCACCAAGACGGCTTCTATCTCTTTATTTCCACTGAATTTTCCGAATTTTCTCTTCAAACTGCCTTTTACTACTCCACCAGGGTCAGCAGTAAGTAGATATTGATACAAATAGCCTTCTGTCGGGCCTGTTTTTCTACCTACTATGGCGTAGATATCATTGGTATTTAAGTCTGTATAAAGTGCAACTCCCATGGGAGATCGCAACGAATCATCTTCAAATACTGGAATACCACCACCATCTATAGCTACCATTTCTGGTAATGAAAATACCCTGATGCTATTGGTATTTCGTTCTGTACAAACAGCAATATCGGTTTTCGCACCTTTCACAACCAATCCATAAGCGATATCTACATTATTGGGTCTTTTTAAGTCGGTAACTGATCTTTTCGTGTCTATTTTGCCATTCATATCAAATACATATAAACCACCTTTGCCAGAATCTCCACCTTTGTCCGTACCTATTATTAAACTTTGAGATGGATCTGTAGGATGGATCCAAATAGCGGGATCATCTGTATCTGTAGGCACTTTTTCAGTGGTAATAGTTGGTATCAAGACATCAGAAACCTTGTCCGTGGTTTTTTCTTTACAACCGAATAAAGTAAAATATACCAAGGCGAGCGTGGTTAAAATTCTAAACATTATGTGTTCATTTTGATAAATGCCGCAAAGTTCATTTTATCATGTTTAAAACATAAAAATACTATATTAATTTTTGATTAATTCACCTCCTTTAGATTAACATTTGGTTCATGTAATATTAATTTTCAGGTAACATCACTGTCGTAATCTTGCGGCTAATTTAATCAATATTATCATGGCAAAATTTTTACACATTTTTATAGTATGTCTTATGACTGCTATTTCTATACAAGCACAGACAGGGCGCCTTCAAGGAAAGGTAACAGATGACTTAGGACTTGTGATGCCTGGAGCAACTATTCTTTTTAATACTGATCCTATCATAGGTACCATCACCGACAATGCAGGTAAGTATCAAATAGCAGGTTTGCCAGATGGTACCTTTACCGTTACGGTAACATATCTAGGATATCAAGATCAAAGCATGGAGGTTGAGATCAAAAGTGGTACTACAATAGATCAAAACTTTACCTTGTCAGAAGCGTCATTGCTTGGTGATGAAGTATTAATTTTAGGTGACAGGCTCAGAGGTCAAGCAAAAGCACTCAACCAACAAAAAAACAATAGCAACATCACAAACATCGTGGCTGCAGACCAAATTGGTAAGTTTCCTGATGCGAATATAGGAGATGCGATGAAAAGAATACCTGGCATCACTATGCAAAATGACCAAGGTGAAGCTAGAAATATCATCATCAGAGGTATGGCGCCAAGTTTGAATTCTGTGATGATCAATGGCGAAAGAGTACCATCTGCAGAGGGTGACAACAGAAATGTACAAATGGACTTGATACCTGCGGATATGGTACAAGCGATCGAAGTTAACAAAGTTGTACTACCAAGCATGGATGCAGATGCAATAGGTGGAGCCGTAAACTTGGTCACAAGAAAAGCACCAGATGGATTGCGACTTTCTGGTACTTTGGGTTCAGGACTAAACTTATTATCCAATAAACCTATCTGGAATGGTTCCGTCATCCTTGGTGATAGAATCCTTAATAATAAATTGGGCGTGATTTTTTCTGGATCTTACAATAATCACAATTTTGGTTCGGACAACTTCGAAGGTGTGTGGGCTCAAACAGACAATCCAGCGCATCCCGTGGTGTTGAGTGGATACGACCTAAGAAAATATGATGTTCAACGTGTGCGAAGAAGTGCTTCGTTATCTTTGGATTACGAACTAGCAAAAGGACACAACATCTACTTCAACTCTATGTACAATTGGAGAGACGACTGGGAAAACAGATATAGATTCAGAGTGGATAGATTGGAACAACCATTTGAAGAAGGTGGTGAATTTACAGAATTGTCCAATGGTGTGTTTGAAATGAGAGGTAGAGTAGCTATCCAAACTAAAGGTGGTATAGACAATGATAGAAATAAAGGCACAAGAGTAGAAGACCAAAGAGTGGCAAACTACAATCTTTCGGGAGATCACAACCTAGGTCTATTGAGAATGACTTGGTCGGGCACTTATGCAAAAGCATCAGAAGACAGACCAAATGAAAGATACATCACGCATAGAAGCAACAAAACGGTTACTGTTAATACTTTGGACCCTGCAAAATACGTAGTAAACCTTAAGAATTTGGATGACGAATTGACACTTTCGTTGAATGAAATATATGAATCCAATAATAATACCAACGAAACAGATATTAATGGTAGATTAGATTTCGAATTGCCTATCAACAATAACAAAGGAAAAATTCAATTTGGTGCAAGATATAGAGGTAAGGATAAGGAAAGAGTAGATTCTTACGATGTATATGATCCGATTGAAGACCTTTCTGCAGGTGGCAACGCTCTAGGTAACCTTCCTTTCACTATCCAAAATGAAAGAATCTTTTTAAATGGAGATCAATATGTACCAGGCAGATTTGTAAATAAAGAATACTTAGGTGGCTTAAATCTTTCTGATGCAACAAAATTTGAAAAAGAAGACGCATTAGGCGAATACATTACCAATAACTATACAGCAAAAGAAAATATCATTGGTGGATATGTGATGGCAGATTATAAATTGACTTCCAAATTGATGGCCATTGTAGGAGCTCGTATTGAGAATACGTCAATCAAATATTCAGGATTTAGGTTTGATACAGAAACAGAAGAAGCATCAGCTACGCCAGAAACGACAAAATCTTATACCAATATTTTACCAGGTGCACATTTGAAATATAACTTTAATGACAATTCAATTTTGCGTTTTGCATGGACCAATACATTGGCTAGACCAGGATATTTTGCACTTGTGCCATATGCGGCATTCAATCCTGATGATATGGAGTTGGAGAGAGGCAATCCAGATTTGGAAGCAACAACTGCGATGAATTTTGACTTGATGTACGAAAATTATTTCAAATCTATCGGTGTCCTTTCTGTAGGTGGATTCTACAAAGACATTAGTAATTTCATTTATACCCGTACTGATGTGAATGTCACGGATCCACAGTTTGGAGAGCTTCGATCTTTAACAAGACCTGAAAATGGTGGTACTGCGGATGTTTATGGATTTGAAGTAGCTGTACAAAGACAATTGGATTTTTTACCGGGAGCGCTTAAAGGACTAGGTGTGTATTTGAATTATACGTTCACAGAATCAAGCACTACAGGTATCCAAGGTCGTGAAACTGAAGACCTGAGATTGACAGGAACTGCAAAAAATATGTTTAATGCATCGCTATCTTATGAGACAAAAAAACTAGTGGTTAGAGCTTCGTTGAACTTTGCTAGCGATTATATTGACGAAGTAGGTGACTCTAGTTTTGGTGATATATATTATGACAAACAAACTTTTGTCGATGTAAATGCGTCTTATGCCATCACACCACAATGGAGAGTATATGTAGAAGGCAATAACCTTACGAATCAGCCATTGAGATATTATCAAGGCATCCAAGAGCGAACTTTTCAAGAAGAGTTTTACAACGCAAGAATCAATCTAGGTGTAAAGTTTGACTTTTTTGGGAAGAAATAAGACGAAATAGAATAGACATTTGAGTCCACTACAAAATTACAAATTCATTGCAAATCAACCATTTTCTACCCTGACCCTAAAGGGAAATAGTTGATTTTCAATGAAGTATAAATATTGGCTTTTCGGAGTACGCTCACTTTAGAATTTTCTAGAGATTTAAAAATCAATAATCATTTCTAATTAGTCATTCGAAATTAGTAATTAAATATATTGTGGCTTTAATGAAAACCTGATTGTCGTAAAGATGGTCAGGTTTTTTTGTTTCAAAGACTTTATCCTGAAAAGTTAAATTCTAGCAATTGATATAAAAAGTGGAAATTTTAAAAAATTCTACTTATCTTTGCATAAAATTGTAAAAATGAATTTTTCAGGACCTATACCGCATTATGTCCTTGCATCTCAACTTGGTGATGTGAAACATCCAGAACAAAAGATTAAATATCTTAAGTCTAAAGGAGAGATCAGTTCATTAATTAGAGGATTATATCTTCAAAAAAACAGCAAATATTCCAAATTTCAAATTGCCAATGTTCTTTACGGTCCGTCTTATGTAACAGGTATTACCGTACTTTCGTGGCTAGGATGGATCTCAGAAAGAGCGGTAACAATACACTCCGCGACTATAAAAAGAGGTAAATCCGTAGATACACCTGTTGGAAGATTTGAGTATTTCCACCTAAATACTGAAGTCTTCCATTTTGGAATCCAACATTATAATTTTGGTCCCGGAATGAGTTGTATAATGGCATCACCTACTAAAGCACTTTACGACCATATCTTGATGACACCTAATTTACAGTTTAGTGGAAAACTTGATCTTTTAACTTATCTAGAAGATGATCTCAGGATGGATACAGACTTAATCAAGGAAATAGACATAAAGTTATTAGAACAATTGATGGATTTTGGTGAGAAAAAAAGACAAATTACCATATTATATAACTTAGTAAAAACATATTTATGATCAATCAGTGGCTAGAAGATTACAATATATTAAGTCAGGAAGACTTAATAAACTCTAAAAGAGAAATCATGCAACAAGTGGCTTTGGCAGGTCTGGCAAGAGGTGGATTTTTTGAACATGCTACCTTCTACGGTGGCACTGCTTTAAGAATATTTTATGGCTTAGATAGGTATTCTGAAGATTTGGATTTTTCTTTAAATTACAAAGATGCTTCATTTTCTCTAGAAAAATATTTTGATGCCATCAAACAAGAGTTTAATATTCTAGGATTAGCTGTAGATATCAATTTGAAGCAGAAACATAATGTTTCCCCTGTAGAGTCAGCTTTTCTCAAAGAAAATACCATTTGGGGCCTTATCACATTGGATGAAAAGTCTAGGAATAAAACTAATTTTCCAATCATGAAGATAAAAATTGAAATAGACAAAATACCTCCTTTACTATTTGCAAAAGAGACAAAAGTTTTGGACAAACCTTATTCATTTTATGTTTCTACAATGACTTTGCCATCATTATTTGCAGGCAAAATGCATGCTGTATTGTTTAGAGAATTGAAAAACAGAGTTAAAGGTAGGGATTGGTATGATTTCGTTTGGTATGTAAACAAAGAAGTGACATTGCCACTAAATGAATTTTTAGATAGAGCAAAAAACTCTGAGCATTTGCCTGATTCGAATGAAAATTTGACTGCTGATGCCTTCAAAGAGTTGTTAATAAAGAAAATAGAAAATCTTGACATTGAAAAAGCAGTAATCGATATTGCATCTTTCATCCAAAACCCAAAAGATCTCGATATCTGGTCCAAACAATACTTCCTGGATTTGGTAAAAATGATGAAGGTGGAGTAGTTGGATTTTACTTAGTTTACTGTAAACTAAATTATATTTTATTTATTAACTTTAGTCTATTAAAAACAGCTTTCACTTTATCAAATTTTCTAAAAATTCCATCTCGATATCACCTTCCTACAACTTTTTAATGCCAAAGACGTTAAAATATCAATCACATCTGTAGCATGGAATCAAAAAAAGGAACTGACTGGATATTATTGAGACGTGTCCTTGCCACAGCCAAACCTTTCAAATCTTTATTCATTCAATCTATCGTGCTCGCGGTAGTCATTACGCCTTTTTCTATTGCGCAGCCGTTTATCGTACAGCAAATCGTAGATAATAATATCATCAATGGTCAAAAAGATGGTATGGTCATGATGGCTGTATTGTTTATGGTTGTACTTTTGATCAATGTAGTTATGAAATACTATTTTATCTACATCACTGCTGAACTAGGGCAATCGGTCATCAAAGATATGCGTGTCAAGGTATTTCGTCACATTACTAATCTTCGCTTGAGATATTTTGACAAGACACCTATCGGTACTTCCACCACTCGAACGATCAACGATATAGAAGCGATCAATAATGTCTTTGCGCAAGGTGTCATTACCATTGTAGCAGATTTTATTACATTGTTTGCAGTAGTGGGCATCATGTTTTATACGAGTTGGCGATTGACTTTGATCTTGTTTATTACAATGCCTTTTATGATTCTTGCCAGTTATATTTTCAAAGAAAAAGTCAAGATTTCATATCAAAAAGTACGTACTCAAATAGCCAATATGAACGCCTTTCTCCAAGAGCGCATCACAGGCATGAAAACTGTACAAATCTTTAATGCAGAAGAAAACCAAAAAGACGTTTTCAAAAAAATAAACCATTCATACACGAGCGCAAATCTTGATTCTGTATTCTATTATGCTGTGTTTTTTCCCGTAGTGGAGTTGGTATCAGCTGTTTCATTAGCTTTGATGATATGGCTGGGCGCAAAAGGTTTTCTGCAAGATCATGTGAGTCTAGGCGCTTTGGTGGCTTTCCCTTTGTACCTTAATCTTTTGTTCAGACCTATTAGGTTTATGGCAGACAAATTTAACACCATGCAGATGGGTCTCGTAGCTGCCGAAAGGGTTTTCAAAATTCTCGATAGTCAAGATTTTATACCTGACGAAGGCACTATAAACCCAAAAAAATTAGATGGTAAAATAGCGTTTTCGAATGTTTATTTTTCTTATGATGATAAAAATGATGTCTTAAAAGATATTAATTTCACATTATCTCCTGGCCAAACATTGGCATTGGTAGGTAGTACAGGTTCAGGAAAATCTACCATTATCAATATCTTGAGTAGGTTTTATGATATACATTCAGGTACTATTTTGATAGATGATGTAGATATTAAAGAGTACCAACTCAAAGCACTTAGAAACCGCATTGCCATCGTGTTGCAAGACGTTTTTTTATTCGAAGGCAATGTCTTTGAGAATATTACACTCAGGGACAAAAATATATCATTCGATAAAGTAAAAGAAGCTGCCATCATGATCGGCGCCCATGAATTTATAGAAAGACTACCTGACGGCTATGATTATAAAGTCTCTGAACGTGGCAGTAATCTCAGCGTAGGGCAGCGACAGTTGATTTCTTTTGTGAGAGCACTTGTGTTTGATCCCGATATTCTTATCTTGGACGAAGCTACATCATCTATCGATACGGAAACAGAAGCCGTGATTCAGTACGCCATAGAAAAACTCATAGATCATAGGACTTCTATCATCATTGCGCATAGATTATCTACCATCAAACATGCACACAACATTATTGTATTGTCCAATGGCAAAATAATGGAACAAGGCACACACGATGATCTATTGACAAGACAAGATGGCGAATATCGCAAACTATATGATATGCAATTTTCCGAATTGACTGTTGCGGAGTAATTAATCCGTTTTTGTTAATGCTAGAACTTTCAGTAATAATGTGAATATTTCTATCGTTTACGTCAGAAATAAAACAGACCTATATCTAAGGAATCTTCGACTTCACCAATTATTATTTACAATGCGACAGTTTATTTTAGTGGCTTCATTATTGTGGAGTTTTACAGGTCTTTTTGCACAAACCACTACAACTGACATTTCAGTAAAAAAGTGGATCTTCGGTATTTACACAGGTCTCAATTATCAGAATCTAAAAGCTAAAAATGGACCAAATTTTGGGTATTCTACCGAAACTGGTCTTGGCTTGCATTTTGGTATTTTATCAGAATTAAAAGCTAGTCAAACGGTTTCTGTTTTACCAAGATTCGGATTTTCATTCAATGGTGCGAAACTTGGTAATGGTTCCGAAATTGAATACATTATGCCTGTCAATTTCGACATTGCTACTTATGTATCATTTACACTTTCTAAAAATAAAAACAACCCTTATCTATTTATTGGACCTTCGTACAGTCTACCCATTAAAACAAAATCATCTGTCGATTTAAAAAATTATCTGTCCATGGATGTAGGTATTGGACTAAACCAAATATTCAATAAGTTTATCTTTAGTCCTGAACTTCGGTATAGCAGAGCATTGGCAAATGTGAGTGATTCTGCCTTGGCAAATCACTTGGTGCCCCATACTTTTTCTCTGCTATTGGGATTCAAAGGTTAATGGTAGTCAAAACGTATTGGTTTTGCGCTTAAACTTTTTACTTTTGTATTCAAATACACTCCAAAATGCTTAAAAACATCTTAAAAACACTCCAAGAAACAAGTGATATTGTGCTTGAAAAAGCGGCAGAAATTAATGATGCCGCCAAGGAAAAAATCAATGAAGCTAAGGATATGACAAAAGAAAAAGCACTGGCCATGGTAGACGAATGGGTAGAAATCCTTCCAAAACTCAAAGCCATGGGATTTGAACTGACTTCCTTCGGTATTTCTATGTCGATAAATCCATGTATGCTAGCTGAAATGGCAGGCCAAACAGCAGATTTTGATGACGAAAAGATAGAAGCTTTATTAGAAGTTTATAAGGAAGATAAATCTATTAAGTTGTTTCTGAATGTTGTAAAAACAACGCTTATGCTTCACAAAAAAACAAAAGCGCAGATGAAAGATGTCCTAATTGTGCGTCTTGAAGTGAAGTTTTCGCCAGAAATAAAAGTATTCATCGGAAGACCAGAATTGACATGATATCTACAATCAAAGCTCTTATTATTTATCCAATCAAAGGTTTAGCTGGTATTTCAGTAGAGAAAGCAAATGCGCTTCCTGCAGGATTTGAATATGATAGAAGATGGATGCTCATAGATGAAGAGCAAAAATTTGTGACTCAAAGGACACAACCCAAGATGGCTTTGTTTATCCCTAAAATAAAGGAAGGAAAGCTCTTCGTTTCATATCAAGAAAAAACGATTTCTTTTGATCTCCATGAAGCTCTAAATGATGAAGTGATCAAGACAAAAGTATGGGATGATGATGCATTGGTACAGTTAGTGAATCAGGATGTATCCGATTGGTTTTCAGAGATACTAGGTCAGAGAGTCGATCTTGTACGTATATTGGATGATAAGGCAAGAATACATCATAACAGCACCAAAAATATTGATATCCATGTGTCATTGGCAGATGGGTATCCTTATTTAATAGCAGGAACTGAGAGTCTTCAATATTTGAATCAAAAATTGTCCGAACCTATCGAGATGAATCGCTTCAGACCCAACATTATCGTAGACACTACGGAAGCGCACGAAGAAGATAAATGGAACGAGATACAAATTGGATCTGCTAGTTTTCTCAACATTAAGCCTTGTGCTAGATGTAATGTCATTACAATCAATCAAAAAGATGCTACCATACAAAACGAAGTACTAAAAGTGCTCAATACCTACAGAAAAGAAGGCAATAGTGTGCTTTTTGGTACGAATGTAATGTGTACATCCGAGGGAATTGTAAGTGTTGGCGATTCAATTAATTATTGATTTCAGCATCTTTTGATGTTAATTCTGAAAGACTGAATATTTTTATCAAAAAGTATTGTAGGTATTGTTTTAAACACATACCTTTGTTCTAATTTTAATTAGTCTAAATAGATGTTTAATAACGATAAATCAAATTTAATATTCAATTATCAAGAGATTGGTCATATTTCGCCTGATTATATTAATGAACTACCATCTACCAAAGACCTTTATTTTGAACTAAATGTCATTCAAAATGGCATTGTTTTTCCTTATTTTATGAAGAAATGCTGCAAGAAGTATAAAAAGGGCAAACGATGTAAAAAATGTCCTGGGCAGTAATTTTTTTAAACTTCAGTTCTTATCTTTCCTTTGTTTAAATTAGATTGAATGCTGTATTTCAACTAAATTTAAAAACATTTTACAAATTATAAAGGTATTTATTTAAGAGTGTAAGTACTCTTTACATTTTTAGCATATATTTGGCGTTGATATTTTTTCCGAAAAACATAACATGAGGTATTTTATTCATTTGGCCTATAGAGGGACAGCATATCGAGGATGGCAACGACAGGCAAATTCAGGACCAAGTGTACAGCAGGTTTTAGAAAATGCTCTGAATAAAATGACCAAAAAAACTATCAGTTTTATGGGATGTGGACGCACAGATGCTGGCGTCCATGCTACCCAATATTTTGGGCATTTTGATTATGACGGTGAATGGAATTATGACCCTATTGAGCGACTAAATAGAATGTTGCCATCAGATATTTCTGTGTACGAACTGATACCTGTCCATGATAGAGCACACAGTAGATTTGACGCCATAAAAAGAAGTTACGAATACCATATGCATACAGAGATTAATCCTTTTTTAGCCCCTGTGAGCGCCTATTATAATAATATTACTACCATAGATATCGGCTCTATGAACGCAGCTGTGGAAGGATTAAAAAATATAACAGATTTCCGTCACTTATGTTTGACCCCAGATAAATTCCACAATACTTTTTGCTATATGTATGAAGCAGATATACTTGTAAGTGATGATGGAAAACAGCTTTGTTTTCGGTTTACAGCCAATCGATTTTTGCGATCTATGATACGGATTATGGTATCAAGGCTTTTGGCATTGGGTCAAGGAGAGATAACCATAGAAGAATTTAATGATGTGACCCGAAATAACCAATCATTCACATTTAGAACATTGGCATTTCCTGAAGGTCTACACTTAACAAGAATCGTTTATCCTTACTTAGAGAGGGAACCTAAGAGGTTTATATTATTGGGTTGAAAACGAAAAGAGCGAAAATCATAACATTTATAATCTCCGCTCTATTGACTAATAAACCCCTCTTTCTTTATTTCCTTTCATTTTGCGATCTCCGCGTGGAGCTCTGCCTTCGAACCCTTCTTTTTTATGCTTTTTTCGGTTATGCTTTTTGTGTTTGATTTTATGTTTTTTGCCACACTTGTTTCCACGATGCTTATCAGCTTTCGAGTAGGACCTTTCTGTACGATGCTCTCTGTGTTCACGTCGGCTTTCACTAGTTCTTTGTGCGTCTAATGTTGATAACATTGATACAAATAAGATGGCGACTAATACTACTAACTTTTTCATGATGAAGGTTTTTGAATGATGAATGTAAAAATATATACGCCAATGAGACCTTGATCTCAAATATAAGTTTAAATCGATATAAAGTGTTTAACTTTGTTTTAACTAAAATGAAGAAGACATAGTGAAATTTAAAATCAATGAATAATGTGTTTTGGGTCTATCCCATTTTTGTACCGAAACTAATTTAAAATTCATTTTGTCATCTTTAGGGTCAGGGTAAAACAAAAGAATTTCAAACTAAATGTAATTTTGGGATACACCCCGTGTTTTCATAAATTAAGAAATATCATGCTTCCTTAATACACCAACTTCATAATCGCCCACTGCAATAATATAATAGTCTTAGCATCTATAATCGCACCACTTGTTAATAAATCCGGAATTTGATCGTATCTATATTCCAAAATTTCTATGTCTTCTTGCTCAGATATATCTCCGCCACCTGCGTGTTTCTTCATACTGTCATCATATTGGGCGGTATAAAAATGGATCTTTTCTTTGTGCGCGCCTGGTGTTGCGAATGCTTCATAGACCTTGGCTACTTCTGTGACTTTGTAACCTGTTTCCTCTTCTATTTCTTTGATGATGGCTTGCTCAGGATTTAACTCGTCGAGCATGCCTGCACAACATTCTAAGATAAATCCGTCAGGATGGCCATTTAGCAAGGCAGGTAGTCTGAATTGTCTAATAAGTAGGATTTTCCTAGCAGAAGGGTTGTAAAGCAAAACCGCAGCACCGTCACCACTATCATATATTTCTCTAGTTTGTTGTTCTGTTCTCCCATCACGTCGAGTATAGTCGATGATGTATTCTTTGAGCGTGGACCAACCTTGATAAAGTGTGGTTTCAGAATTAAATTTTATTCGTAAAGACATTTTTTTTGTGATTTTAGAGATGTCGAATGTTAAAACTTGTAAAGTTTCTGTCAAAGAAACAAACATGCTACAAAGATCTTTGTTTTTTATCCTACTTTTACATTCTTTTTCACTCAAATAACCTCATGTTCAGATTTTTAAACATTTTTTTTGTATTTTTTTTATCAGTTTTTGCACTTTCTAGTCAACAGGTTATTCTTGATGAAGATTTCAATGATTGGAGTGAAACCAATATTGTATCATTTGCCGACTCAAGAGGTGATGCAAGTTTTACAGGAATCGATTTTAGTGATGTGAAGATAAGTAATGATGAAGATCATTTATTTCTGTACGTCGACCTGAGTAAAGAAATAAATATTCAATCATCAAATAATATCACACTGTATATTGACGCTGATAATAATGCCAATACCGGGTTGTCAAAAAATGGTATAGGAGCCGAGATAGTGTATTTTTTTGGTGCAAGAAATGGCATTTATTATGGTCCTACATTTACTAGACAGATTTTCCACAATGACATCAATCTCATTACATTACCAACTGTCACAAGTGATAGGTTTGAAATGTCACTTACTCGTAGATTTACCTATGGGAATGCTGAAACGGTAATGGGAAATAGTATTAAGGTTATCTTAAGTGATGAGACTATTAATGGAGATAGAGCGCCCAACCAAAACGGTGGATATGCATATAACTTTGATAATTCAATAAAAAACAATTACCCAACATTTACCATCAACAAACAAGACCCTAATCATGTGCGTTTTATGAGTTATAATGTGTTGAGAGACAATTTATTTGAGCCATTTACACAAGGTGCTTTTAGGAGGATATTTGAAGCCACTAAGCCAGATATTATTGGTTTTTGTGAGATTTATGACTATTCATCACAACAGACAGCAGATCGGGTGCAGGCTTATCTTCCCACCACGGGAACTGAAAAATGGTACAACGCAGAAGTGAATCCCGATATCCGTGTAGTGAGCCGATATCCGATTATTGATAAGCGTAGTATAGATGGTAATGGGGCTTTTTTGATTGATCTTGGCACAAAACAAATTGTATTTATAGTCGTACATTTTCCATGTTGTGAAAATGATTTTGATCGCCAAAGAGAAGTGGATAATTTGATGGCATTTGTCAGAAATGTTAGGTTCGGAATTTCACCTTTCCAAGTAGCACAAAATACACCAATTGTAATATGTGGAGATACTAATTTGGTCGGATTGAGGGCGCAACAGCAAACAATAATTACAGGTGATATTAATAACAATATTGCGTATGGCATAGATTTTGATCCTGATTGGGACGATACGGCATTAGAAGATGCAAAACCTATCGTCACCAATCTGCCTTCCACATTTACATGGAACAATCCCAATGGTAGCTTTAGTGCAGGTCGTTTAGATTATGTATTTTATACAGGATCTGTCTTGCAGCTCAAGAATGCATACTCTTTATGGACACCAAGCTTAAATAGCGCAGAACTTAGCTCATCTGGATTGTTAATTAGTGATGTAGGGGTAGCATCTGATCATCTACCTGTTATTTGTGATTTTTCTATTGATGGAATTTCAAGTGTTTCTGAAAATAGTATTAATGATAAAAGCATAAAATTCACCCAAACTGAAGATGAGATAACTGTACATTTTGATCAAAAAATTGTAGGTAATCAAAAAATCATTTTATCAGATGTGACAGGAAGAGTTATTCAACAGCATACAGTTTATTCGTCAGATGTTCAAAAAGTAATTTATACTAAAAATTTAGTTAAAAACAGTATCTACATTCTCAGTGTAATGGACAAGTCAGGATTCAGAAGTGTTAGATTCTATTGGTAGTTAATAAATACCTGGTATTAATCTATATGTTCTTTTTACATAAGCTTCAAACATAGTATTTCCTTTGTACTTTTCTACATTTGTAAGTTCGATTAGAGGTATTCCGCTTATCCATAATAATAATGCTATTACCCAAATTGGACTAATGATTGAAATCAATTCTAAACCATTTAGATAAGGAATTACAAACCAAAATATGGAAACCCAAACCAGGATTTCCCCCAAATAATTGGGATGTCTGATGTATTTATACAGACCATAATCAATAAAAGCACCTAGTGGTTGAGGTTTTGATCTAAAAGAAAATTTCTGCCAATCTGCAATTGACTCTATGGTCATACCGATTATCCACAAAATTAAAGCGGGTAAGTTTATTTCATTCCATTCTTTGGTTAGACCTATCATCGCAGGTAATGCTATAATCCAAATACTGACCGACTGTAACAACCAAAATTTAAGGAAGCCAGATTTACTATCTCTGAAAGCATCAAATCGTATATCACGTCCCATTTTGTGAATACGATAAAAAAGAAAACCACCCAGTCTTAATCCCCATAATATTACCATCATAGAAAGCAAGACTCTACCCATTGAAAGTGATCCTTCAAATAAAAGAAAATAAGAAACTACAGCTATAAAACAAGCACTGTAACTTATGTCTGTGAGATGGTCGCTTTGATTCTTATATGCCCAAATGTAAGCGAGTACATTGACCGTGGTGATGAGTATAAATGAAATTAAAATGGCTGTCATCCACGGATAACAGCCATTTGTACATTATGTTCAGTTTGTACTTTGTCTCCCTTATGGAAGTTCTTCACCAGTAGATGCGATTAGTATTTCGAACCATTGCTCATTACTAATGACTACGTCAAGCAATTCTACTGATTCTTTGATTTTGTCTGCTTTTGAGTAGTTTACCACTGGAATAATTCCTGCTGGATGATACATCAAAAACAACAAAGCCATATCAGAAAGTGACCAACCATATTTATCAGCCAATTTCTGAAGTCTCATCTCCAGTTTTTTGCCTGCTTTAGTGTTGGTATAAATAGATCCTCCTCCTAGCGGTGACCAAGACATAGGTACTATCTGATGTTCCATACAAGTGTCTATGGTGCCATCTTGCAAAGGAGCAAGGTGGGTCATTGATAACTCTACTTGATTGGACATGATAGGAAAATATCTACTGAATGCACTTAACTGAGCGGAAGAAAAATTTACCGCACCGAATTGTTTTACTTTGCCGGAATCTGACAATATTTGGAAAGCTTCTGCCATTTCCTCATAATTCATAACGGGGCTTGGTCTATTGATCATCAAAACATCGATATAATCGGTATTGAGATTGTCAAGAGACTGCTCCACTGATTCGAGGATATGTCTTTTGGAAGTGTTGTAGTGAGAGATTTGGAAGCCTGGTTTCTCTGAACATGGCTTTATGATGCCACATTTTGTGATCAACTGAACTTGTTCTCTTGGTATACCACTTATGATAAGGGCGTCACCAAACTCTCGCTCTGTAGTGTAATTTCCATAGATGTCGGCATGATCAAATGTAGTAACACCGTACTCAACGCATGAATTTATCATGGCAGCCATCTTTGCAGATGACAGTTTCGCACCCCAGCTACCCCATCGGATGACGCCCGCTACTACTTTAGAAAAATTACTCATCTTATTTGAATTTGTTTGTAAATGAAAATTGTTATTGGTTTTTTAGTGAATTGAGTGCGTCTTGCACCCTTTTATCTTCTTTGTTCAAATTGTATGCCGATTCGTAATCTTTTTTAGCAGCATCTTTATTTCCTTTCTTTTCATTTACAATACCTCGATAATAAAAGCCCAAATAATTGGTTGGTGCTACACTAGTCAAAAGATCAAATTGCTCATAAGCTCTACTTATTGAGTCTTCATCCATATACAGAAGTCCAGAATTTAAATAAGCTTCTGCATATGTTTTATCCGTAACGATTATGTTTCTATAAATTTCTTGCGCTTGAGGCACATCTCCATGATTTTGCAAGTAAAATGCTTTTGCATGCAGAGCTTGCATGGATTTTGGATTACTGAGTATGGCGCTTTCATAATATTTTAAAGCCTTTGGGTCTTTTTTTTCTTCATGCATTTCTCCTAATATCATCCATGCATCCGTGAGCCCACTATCCATTTCTACAGCTGTCTGAAAACTATTAACCGCCCTTTCTTTTTCTCCTATTGCTCTGAAATTCATACCCAACATGAAGTAACCTTCTGCATTTTGAGGATCTATACGTACTACTTCATTGATGGTAAGTATAGAAGAGTCATAATCTTCAAGTATAAATTTTAGTTCCGCCAGTTTTAATAATGAAGGAACCCTTTCAGGATAGATCGTTAAAACTTGATTCATGGTATTGACAGCTTCCTTGCTGTTATAATAATCTAGGTATGAATCTGCAAGCAAATGGTAATAATCTGGATTTAGAGAATCGATGGTCAAAGCTTTTTTTATATCTATGATCGCATTTTCAAATGAAGCTTTTTCATAATATTTTTGTCCTCTAGTAAAATATAACTTTGCATCTGTTGGATTTTTTTCTATTGCAGCAGTTATTTGATCTATTTCTGGGTCTCCCGACGAAACAGATGTTGTAGTCTTATCTGATTTACAACCTATTACAAATATGTAAATCAAAATGATAAAAAAATGCTTTAGCATGCGAATATTATTAAAGCTCAAATTTAAGAAACCATTCGTTAGTATAAAAATATATAGTAATAAATCTACAAATCTCTATTGGCAAAGTATTTCTTTGTTAAATCCAAAAGCTATTTGTCTGAAGGATTCGAAGGTACTTACAAAACTTGCTTCTGTGTAAATATCTTCATGACCGCCTCCAATCACAGTCTCAAAATATGATTTTATCCCTACTTCTTTAGCTCTTTTTTCTATTTCAGAACTACCATACAATGGAATAATAGAGAAACCGAATACTTTAACGTCATCGTATCCATAAGGCACAACTTCATCAGCATCTCCATGAATACTGATGATAGGCGGCTCTCCACTATCTATAAACGGTAATCTATAAATTGCTCCAGACATATTTATTACGCCTTGCACTTTAGAAGAATATTTAAGGTTTTCGGCATCGCCTGAGTTTCCTTCTATGCCACCATTATTAGCGATTATATTTTGTATATGACTTTCATTATTGTCTGATGCATCAAAATACGCTGTTTGAATAGCAGTAATCGCGCCAGCTGATATGCCTCCTGCCAAGATAAAATCAGGATCTATTCTAAATTTATTTTCTGTGGCTGCATCTTTGCGAAGATGTCTAATAGCCGCTTTCATATCTGTAGATGCTTTTATAGCAATATCAAGTGCCTTAATGGAATCGAAAGGAAATTGATTGAAACTTAATAACCGATAATCTATGCATACACTCACATATCCTAATTTTGACATTTCAATGGCCAATTCTGAAAGCTGTTTTCTATCACCACCTATAAAACTACCACCAAATGCTAATACCAATACGGGTCTTTTTTCCAGGATATCACCCTTGGGCTGATAGATATCCATCATTAAGTCTTGTTGTAGACCAGATGTGTTGATATTTGAACCATATTTTACGGTACTCACTTCCACTTCTGCAAAAATTGGTTTGATGTATCTGTCAGATTCACAAATTATGGTCTTTTGATCTTTTTCAATTACTTCTATTTCATCTTTCCCACAAGACAAGACCAACATAGTTGCCAATAGTAAAAATATAATATTTTTGAAAGTCATGTATTTTATTTTAAATGGTGTGATTAATAAACAGTCTTAAATCTGGAAAGTTGCCCCTATTCGTACAGATGCTGATCTAGCATCAAATGGTTTGAAAGCTCCTATAATATTATCAGTGGAAGCAAATGCTGAGATAGGGCCGAGTTTTACCTTGCCAAAAATACCCAAACCAGCAAAATTGTTTTTTGTGATCGAGTATTGAAGGCCCAAATCAAATATAGAAATTTTACGAACAGCTGACAATGAAAACATATTTCTACTAGCGTTATTTGTCTTTTGATATAATAATAAAGCATTAAAGCGCCATTTTTCTCCCCATAAATAACTTGCTCCCAAGGTATAAGTTCCCGATAGAGTAGTACTATAGTTTTCTATTTGCTCTGTTACTTTGAGTAAGTCTGTCAAGGTGTCTTGTATAGAAATGGATGTAGAATCTACCAATAAGTCCAAAATGTCTACTCCATCAAAACTGAAGTTACCTTTACTTGTGTATTTTCTAGGAAAAAAATCCCAATTTATCTTTCCTATATCGAGCATACTTGCTGAGAGTGTTAATTTTTCACTTACTGCGTAAGAAGCGCCTAGGTCAAAAGCAAAGCCTTGATTATTGTAAAACATATTATCAAAAGAAAAACCACTGTAATCTACGGTAATACTATCTAGACTATTATATCTCAATAAAGCGCTGCTCCTAAGTTCATAATCAGTTTGTAAACTTAATTGATAAATTTCGTCATCGGTGGTAAATCCTATATTAGCTTTTTCCGTTTGAATATTAGCAACACCATACAGCAATTTGCCTTTTGCACCAATGGTAAGATTACCAAATGATTTCTGAAGACCAAGATAAATTTCATTGTAAGCATTGACATCTATGAAAGGCGCTATTTCTATGGTTTGTCCGACGAATGCAGCATTTCCTTGCGCTGCAATATTGACCAATCCACTAGGATATCTGACATTAGACGTAGATCTGAATGCATGTCCTGCCATAATCATAGCGTTTCCTACTTTTAACGAAACATCAATGGTGTGAATATCATTGTTAAAAAAGATGTTTTGATATGGGTCTAAATTTTGATCTAATTTTGCTATATCAATATATCTTTTGCCTTCACTATTTTTACTTGTGATCTGGTTAATTGTCGGTCCATCTGTTCCGAGCAAAACATTTACTCCTGCAAGTGATAAATTGAACTTCTTGTCCACCTTGAGACCTGGATTGAGGTAGGTGGATGGTAACTGTCCGTGAAGATTTAGTAATGAAATATCTTGAGCTTTTGATTTAAACGTTAATAAAAATAAAAAGCTAAATAATAATATAACTCTCATCTGATTAATTCTTCTTGTATTTAAAAATAGCACCTAATTTTAAGCCGATACCATAATTTTCGTAAATCCACCAAGACTTATTGTTTTGGCTGTCTATCGTATTAATTGCACCTATGATAGCCAATTTTTTTGCACGTTTTATGTTGGCAAATCTAACATCATCAAATTCTAAAAAGTTAATTTTTTCAATACCTGGCAAAGTGGTGTCATCTGGTAAAGCTGATGCAGGTGGCAACGTGATGCCATCATTATTAAACAACTGATCTAGCCTCTGACCGTTTTCATCTAGAAAATATGCCTGAACTTTTACTTCTGCAGGAAAGTCATTGCTAGTGATGGATTTAAACTGGGCAGATATGATTTCATTATAATCTTCTAGATTGATATCTAGTGTGTCTGTCAGTACTACATTATTTACAGAACCATTTAGCGGAACTTCTACAGCAACATTGATTACAAAAAATCCACCATCTGAGATATAACCGTTAATTGTGGTATCTCTATCGGGATTTATCAATGCTTCGATATCATAAGCAATTGTCTTAGTTTTTTCATTAAATATCTCCTTTATATTTGAATTAGACTTATCAAATATAAAATCAGTAGTTTTTACAGTGCCTATTTCAGAGAATGAAGGATAGGCAAAGTCAATCCCAGTATTTATAAACGAGCTCTCTAAATTCACATTGCTACCTGTAATAGATGTAAGAGACATTTTGTTTACACGAGATCTTACAGGCAGTCCAAATGCATTTTGAACTCTGATGGTAATCTTTGGGTCTTCGAAACTAAAACTCCCACTGAGCCACTTATTAAATAATCCTACATCCACATTACTACCTTCAATCGGGAAAATGTGGTAACCTAAATATCCTTCTAGGTAGGAAAACTTTATCAAGTCAAAGTTCATTTGAGCTAACCCAAGTTTTACAGGAGTACCATTTTTTGTTCGAGCTTCATATTTAAATGTGATCGAATTATTTACACTAGTAAGCGTCCAATTATCAACTGAAAATTTTTCTGTAACAAGTTTAGCTGGTAAAGTATTGTTATATTTTAGAACAAAATCTTGGCTAAATACCTGTCCGTTTTGGGATAGTTCAGGTATCGTAAGTTTGATATTAAGATCTTCTGGCAAAGCATTTTCAAAGGTAAACCAAATATTTGTACCATCAAAAACAGCTCTTTTTATGGAGTACTTTGCTTTGTCAAAAATTTCTTCTACCCAAATACTATCTTGTATGGGTATAGGTATAAGTCCAGGGAATGGAGGGAATATTGCTGATGTACTACGACGTATCACTTCGCCATTATAAAAAATAGTTGCTTTCCCATCATCACTAATTTTTATAGAAGTATTACCGTCTAAGTCTGATGAAAGTTTGCCAAGGGTTATTTTGGAATCAATAAGTGGAACTGCAAGATCATATTCCTGACTACCTAAGTCAAACTGAGTTTCATTTTCAAGATCATAACAACTTGCTATAGAAAAAATAAAACCGAATAGAATCAGTTTCTGCCATTTAATTATTCGCATATTTTAATGTGTTTTGGTTCTAAATCTCGAACCGTTTTATACATAAACTGATGCAAGATAAGGTTATTCTAATTTGTGGGCGTCAATTTTTGGACAATTCTTTTAAATTTTCAATTTTTGCAATAGGCAAACTACATCTTTTAAACCACATGGTGGGTACAAGAAAATGAACAAATAGCAATATTTTATTTGATTAAACTCTTTCAATACAATAGAATATAAATTTAGTGTACTAATATCCGTTAAAACCCTTGAAAATTTATGTTAAAATTCATGGTTAACACTTATTTATATATTAAAATAATGTTTTATATTTGTGAATCCAAAATATCTTAAAAAATGAAGGCAAGAATCTTTACAATTTTATTTGTATCTTTTACTTTTTTACTGAGTGCTCAGGAAATAATGATGTTGAAAACTTCAGGCAAAGTTGTCATTGGCGACACCGCTCAAATCACCACACCTGGAAATTATAACCTGTATGTCCAAAACGGAATTTTGACAGAAAGGGTTAAGGTTTCTCTTAGATCTACCGCAGATTGGGCAGATGATGCTTTTGAGAAGACACCTTCTATTGTAGCGGTTTCAGAATCTATTAAAAACAATCAACACCTTGTAGACATGCCTTCAGCTGCAGATCTTGTAAAAGAAGGGTACGAACTTAAGTCAATGGATGCAAAACTATTGACCCAAATAGAATGGTTGTGGCAACACATGATCAGGTTAGAAGAAGAGAATAAAGCTTTAAAGGAAAAGTTAGCATCCTACATGGGTCAATCATCCACCCAAAAGTAGCCAATAATGATCTCTAGAAAATCAGCTTTAACAATTGCTAGCATTTTTATAATGTTCAGCCTAAAAGCCCAGCTCGATACCATTATAATAGGTTATGGTGGATATATGGGCGTTAGTGTCAGCGCAAGCAGCAGTACTGAACCAAGTACTCCAGAAAACACACTAAATCAATCTGGCTTTTTGCCAAACGAAAACGCAGCATCTAGATTCCTAGCCCAAGCAACATTAGGATACAACGGTGCCGATATAAGTTCAGTGACACAAATTGGGGTAGAAGCATGGATAGAAAATCAACTTACGATTCCAATACCATTTACACTACAATCAAAAATCAGAACATTTCATCAAATGGTAAAGGATTCAACCAATACACCGACAGCGGGTGCAGGTAATCGCCTTTGGGACTACGCTTGGTGGCAATACTTGATGACTTCGAATGATGCTTTGAGACAAAGAGTAGCTTTTGCGCTTAGTGAGATGCTTGTCGTCTCTGAAGTGTCAGGATTTAATAATAATGCGTATGCCCTAGGAACATACTATGATATTTTGCTAAATAATGCTTTTGGTAATTATAGAGAATTGCTACGTGACGTTACGTTTCATCCTTCTATGGGTACTTATCTTACTTATCTGAATAATCCTAAGTCAAATCCTGCGCTCAATCAGTTTCCAGATGAAAACTATGCTAGAGAGTTGATGCAATTATTTACCATTGGGACTGTTATGTTGAATAATGATGGGACCGTGATTACTGATGCAAATGGACAACCTTTACCTTCTTATGATAATGAAGACATCATAGAGTTTTCAAAAATATTTACGGGTTTGACGTGGGCAGATCGAACACAATGGAATCGTGGTGCACTTAACGATACAAGTTATATTGCAGATATGGTGATGTGGAATACTTGGCATGAACCAGGTGTGAAAAATTTATTGAACGGGACACAAGTTCCCAATAGAAATCCAGTAGATGGTGTCGCTGATATTTCAGATGCATTGGATAATCTATTTAATCATCAAAATACACCTCCATTTGTCTCTAAATTTCTAATCAAAAGGATGGTCACTTCCAATCCTAGCCCTGCTTTTGTGGAGCGAGTAGCCAATATATTTATTAATAACGGACAAGGAGTGCGAGGCGATCTTGCTGCTGTAATAAAGGCAATATTACTCGATCCAGAGGCATTGAGTTGCGATTCTGGAGATAATACAGACTTTGGAATGTTGAGGGAGCCATTCATAAGATATGTACAAATAAATAAGGCATTCAATGCTTATACTATTAGCGGTAATTATCGCAATGATATGAGTTATGTCTACCAATATACAGGACAAAGACCATTAACATCACCAAGTGTTTTTAATTTTTTTCAACAGGATTATCAACCTATTGGACCCATAGAAGAAGCAGGTTTGGAAGGACCTGAATTTCAAATCACAGATGCGCAAACAATTGCAGGATATATCAACGGATTGTATAGATGGGTGATAAGTAATGATGTAGCAGACGAATATGATCTTTTTACCAATGAAACAGATGCAAATTATGCAGATGAGATATCAACTCTAGATATTACGGATCATCTCGCATTGACGACCAATGATCAATTGCATATTTTGATGGATAAACTAAATCTTTTGTTGGCTCAAGGTAGAGTCTCTGACCAATCTTTGGAAGTTATTATTAGTGTTCTAAAAGAATTTCCGAATACAACAGATACAGAAAAGGCGGATAAAGTAAAACTTGCGATTTACTTGATCATGACAGCACCCGAATACTTAATTAATAGATAATCATGAGCAAAAGACATATAAATAGAAGACAGTTTTTGGGTGAAGCTAGTTGTGCAACAGTGGGTTCGATGGCATTTTTATCATCAGTACTAAATCTTGGGGCAATCAATACTTTGGCTGCTAGACCAAATATACTAGGGAATACAGGAGATTATAAAGCAATGGTTTGTATTCTCCTTGCGGGTGGTTGTGATACGCACAATGTACTCGTGCCTACCGAATCATCCGAATACGCAAGTTATGTAGCTACGCGAGGATCATTGGCTTTAAGTAATAATGCAAATCCTGCGCAACTCCTTCCTCTTAATTATAATAATGGTGGAAAAACATATGCTGTACATGCTGGTATGACTAGAGTAAGAGATATGTTTGATCAAGGAGATCTTTCTTTTCTTGCTAATATAGGAACACTTATTGAGCCAATTGCCAATAAATCAGAATATGATTCGGGGTTAAAGAAAATTCCACTCGGACTATATTCACATTCAGATCAGATCATGCAGTGGCAGACATCTGTACCACAAAGTAGGTCAGCTGTAGGCGTGGCAGGAAGAATTGCAGATATTCTTCATGATATGAATACCATTCCTGAAATCTCCATGAATATTTCACTAAGTGGAAAAAACAGATTTCAGACTGGAAATGAATATAACGAATATTCGATCAGTAGAAGTACAACTGGTGCCAATATAGGATTTACACCTTTTCCATCTTGGTGGAGCGATGCGGGATACAAAACAAGTATTAAAAACAATGCCATCAAAAGCATGGTAGAGCAGCAGTATAGTAACGTATTTCATGAGACCATCGGTACGCTAACCAAACAATCCATAGAAAGCATCGAAAAATTCAGAATAGCGCTAGAAAACGTAGTGCCACTTACGACTACTTTTTCTACAAGTAGCCTATCACAAGATCTGAAAAAAATAGCTGAGCTTATTAGCGTACGATCTTTTTTAGGTGCAAGCAGACAGATTTACTACGTGACATATGGCGGTTGGGATCATCATGATAATGTGATTGGCAATCAAAATGCCATGTTACCAGTTTTGAGTAATGCTATGGCAGAATTTAACGATGCAATGAATGAAATCAATCAGCACGACAATGTGGTCACCTTTACTATTTCTGATTTTGCACGTACGTTGACATCCAATGGCAATGGTTCAGATCATGCTTGGGGAGGCAATCATATGGTCATGGGTGGACCGATTACTGGATCACAGATTTATGGAAATTATCCATCACTTGCACTCACAAATAACGACTTTAATTTAAGTACAAGAGGACGTATTCTACCGACGACATCAGTAGATGAATTTTATGCTGAGTTAGCACTTTGGTACGGTGTTTCACCTAATGATTTAGGGTATATTTTGCCCAATTTATGCAATTTTTATTCACCCACATGTCCAGCAGATTTACCAACTAATTATATGCCATTGGGTATGTTTTCTTAAGAAACCGATTAATAAAATGAAGCACTTTATACTTTTTTTATTGTTATTTTTAGTACCAAATGCTCAAGCTCAAGTATGTGTCGGGGAGCAGGGAAGTGTACAGTGGGAATGTTGGAGAGGTATCTACGAAGATCAGTTCTCTGAACTCACAGCCAATGAGTTTTTTCCACAAAAACCAGATGTAAGCCAAACATTGTATAGTATCAATGCACCACTCAATTATGACAACTATTTCGGAGCTAAAATTTCTGGTTACATCCATGTGCCTACTTCGGGAAGTGTATTGTTTAATGTGACGGGCAATAGTAAAGTGAGATTTTATTTGAGTACCAATAGCTCTCCTGCAAATATGACGTTAAGAGCATATACCAATGCTTCTACCAATGAATTTGAATATTCCAAATATCCAGAGCAAACATCAGCGTCTATTCCTTTAAATCAAGATGAATACTACTATTTTGAACTTTGGTATGTAGAAAGTACAGGAGGAGATCATTGCAGGCTTTTTTGGCAAGCAGATTTTCTACCGAATCAAAACTGGAATGTAATTACAGCGCAATATTTAAATAATGTAGGTTGCAAATCGGAACCATGCCCTGAAAGAGGTACAGTGTGTAATGATGGTAATGCCAATACTGTTGATGATAAAGAAGATGGTCACTGCAATTGTGTAGGTAAAGCCAATACAACCAATAATTGTGTGGGAGAGAGCACGAAGATAGATCGGTATCGATATGATAATATCCCAGGCAGCAGTCTGAATGATTTATACTTGAGTCCTGATTTTCCAGCAATACCTAATTATAGCGCATCGCTGCCTATCTTAGGCACAAGAAGCACATCGGTGGAGAATAATGTTGGAAATTTGGTTCAAGGTTATTTAACTGTTCCTGTTTCTGGATTATATAAATTTAACATTACGGGGGATGACAATGTCATTTTGTTTATAAGTAGTGATGACAATCCTGAGAATAAACAAGCCCATCAAATATTGGTCACAGGATATACTGGTATGACAGAACACAATAAGTACATCTATCAAAGTACGTCGTTTCTAAATTTACAAGCAGGAACCTTTTATTATTTTGAAGTAAATCACAAAGAAGGTACAGGAAGTGAGCACTTCGGAGCTTTCTGGCAAACACCATTTACACCTGCAGGAGTATGGAAGCGGATTCCATCTTTTTATCTATATGACTACGGATGTAAAATTGCTTGTATTCCCCAAGGTACGCTATGTGACGACGGCAATCCATTTACCAATGATGATCAATATGATAATAACTGTACTTGCGTCGGAACGCCATGTAACGGACCTGATTGTGATAGCCCACTCGCCAATTATACACCATATGAAAAATGTAATGTTACGGATCAATTGAGTAATAGTCCATCTAATAATTGGTTATCTTGTACAGTAAATGAAAATCCAAACCCGGTCAGAGAAGACAGTCATTGGATCAAGTATGATCTTGGCGGAAGATACGAATTGATCAATGCACATGTATGGAATTATAATGTGTTAAATGAAACCAATAAAGGATTTCAATCCGTGTCAATAGATTATTCTGAAGATGGAGTTTCGTGGTCAAATGTTGGTGATTACAACTGGCCGCTAGCCTCAGGCGAACCGAATTATGGTGGTTTTGTAGGTCCAGACCTGTCTGGAATCTTTGCAAGATACATCTTAATAACATCTATGGATGGTACTGCAACTTGTAGAGGTATTGGTAAAATTGCTTTTAAAGCTGTAAAATGTCCTGTGGCAGGCACGCTTTGTGATGATAATAACCCAACGACTGTAGAAGATAAGTATGATAATAATTGTAATTGCATAGGGATCAATTTATTGGTCAATGCATGTGAAGATATGAATTTATCATTGGGAGATAGTACGCTATATTCTAATGTGTATTCAGCAGTGCAGGAAGTGACAGCCTTGAGCACTATAGATAATGAAAGTTCGGTTGGTTTTGTAGCTGGTCAATCCATTTTGCTAGATGTAGGTTTTGAAACCATGCCAAATGCTGTATTTATTGCATCTATTGATCCATGTGATCCGGAAACTGGTGGATTATTGACACAAACCCAATCAGCAAAAGAACAACTAAAACCTAGAGCTCCTGATAAATCAAAAGGACTGGAAGTCATTCCTATATCCAATTCTGATCTAGTAGATATCCATTTTTATATAGAAAAACCAAGTCATGTAGTATTGCAATTGAAAGATGATAAAAATATCTTGTATTCCATTGTAGATCACGAATATATGAATAAGGGACATTATCGAAAAAGAATCCGAACCAAACGATTAAACACAGGTGTGCACACAGTCTCCATGACTACAGCAGGAGCCACAGTACAAGAAAAGATCATAGCAAGAGATCAAATAGAATCCGAGAAAGAATAAGTTTACAAGAAGAGATTTTGTCTTTTTGACTATTAATTTTGAGTTAACACTTTAGATTAATATGCCGTACCTGCTATTTGTTGGGTTGGCCTAATTACCTTTGTCATTTTATTATCTAGTTAAGTTATAAATATGACATTATCTAATATTTTTCGATCCTTGATTTTTATGCTGTTAATCTCAAGTTGTCAAACTAAAAAAGTTGCTACATCAACTTTGTCAGATCATGGTTTTCGATATGCGCTCGTTGGAAGTGTCACTCATGAGCAAAGTACTATTTTGATAAAAGGAAATGTGGAAAATGAGTTTAAAATAAGTATCAAAGAAGAAGTTTCTAAAAAATTGGTGACTAGTCAGAAAACAATATTGACTGCAGAAAAAAATTATCAATCAAAAATTATTTTAAAAAACCTTAAAGCTTCTACTAAATATATCTATGAGATTACTCCTAAAGGATCTAATCTATCTGTGTCATCCTCTGTTTTTACCACTTTTGACAACAAAGCAATGTCTTATAAATTTGTCTTTGGTAGTTGTGCAGAGACGGGATCTAATTGCCCTATTTTTAATACAATATTAAAGGAAAATCCGCTTTTTTACCTCCAAATAGGCGATCTTCATTATGAAAATATTGATTCTAATTGTACCCAAAGATTTCAAAATGCATACCAATCAGTTTTCACTTCTCCTTCACAATCTGCGTTGTACAGAAGTGTTCCCTTTGTGTATATGTGGGATGATCACGATTTTGGACCAAATAATGCGGATGCTACCAATCCATGTAAAACGGAGTCTATTGCTGCCTATAAATCTCATGTACCACATTATCCATTGGTTTTTGATAGGAAGGATGGACCGATCTCTCAATCTTTTGATGTAGGTAGAGTTGTATTTTTACTTACAGATATTCGATCTCAGAAAATAAGACCTGAGTATAAAGATTGTGAACGTACAAAAATCGGTACTAATTTTGGTGATGAAGCACATTTGCAATGGTTTTTTGATGCTATGTTGAAAGCTAAGAAGGACGGTAAAGTTGTGGCTTGGGTCAGTTCATATCCTTGGATCAATGCGCCAGGTGGTCCCAATTATAAATGTAAAGAAAGTGACAATTGGGGAGGCTATCCTGAAGAAAGACAGCGAATAGCTAATTTTATCAAACAAAACAAGATACCTGTTTTTATCCTAAGTGGTGATGCGCATATGGTGGCTATGGATGATGGCACAAATAGCGATTATGCTTCGGGTGGCGGAGCGCCAATAAAGGTATTTCATGCTGCTGCTCTTGATCGACCTGGTTCGTACAAAGGTGGGCCATATTCTCATGGTTATAGCAAAGAGCCAGGACAATTTGGTATTGTGGAGATTACCGATGACGGAAATTCAGCGGTTTGTATCAGGTGGTTAGCCAAAGACACCAATGGGAATATTGTAAAGAATACTGTTGGTGAAGAGATAAGGTTGGATTTTTGTTTAGATATTGAAAAGTAACAAAGATGTATTAACCTAATTTATTTTCCTTATCCTAAGAAATAAGATATCCTCCATCAGCAGTAAATGACGCACCTGTACAATAACTTGATGCATTAGAAGCAAGAAATAAAGCTAGACCTACCATTTCTTCGGGTTCTGCCATACGATTGAGAGGAATATTTTCATTCCAATGATCTAGAATCTCTTTATTTGACCAAAGCGCGCTACTGAATTTTGTCTTTACTAGTCCAGGACAAATGACATTAGATCTGACTTTATAAACGCCCCATTCTTTTGCTTGTGTTTTTGAAAGCATGATGAGCGCTGCCTTATTTATACTGTAGAGACTTAATCCCGGACTAGGTTTTGTCCCTTCTACTGAACTAATATGAATGATAGATCCTCCACCACGTTCCTTCATACTTTTCATACACAGATTAGAAAGCGTGAATGCTGCTTTGACATTGATATTCATCATTTTATCAAAGAGGTCAGAACTCATATCTTCTATCGGAGCATAGACAGGATTGGTCGCCGCATTGTTGATTAGGATATCGACGCCACCATATTTTTCAATGGTTTTATTTACCAAGTTTTGAAGATGATCTTCATTACCTACGTGACACGCTACTGGCAATACATCCCATCCATCCTTTGTCATAGAAGCTGCCACGAGATCTACATCTTCTTGTTTTCTACTAGCTAGCACCACTTTGGCACCAAATTCTGCCAAACCACGAGCCATGCATTCTCCTATACCTCTACTCGCGCCGGTGACGATAGCGACTTTTCCAGTGAGGTTGAATTTGTCTTTATAGATCGTGGTCATTAGTTAATTACAAACTTTATAGACCTAACTCCTTGATTAAACTTATCTCTTGCTGTAAAGATGTATTGACCAGCTGAAAGTCCAATTGTAGATATCTGTTTTTTGTCGTTTTCAGACAATTTAGTATTTTCGAAAAAGACTACTCTTCCACTCATATCCGTGATGGTAAGGAAATACAAACCTTCTTTCCAGTCTTTGGTCTCGATATTGATAAACTGTGTTGCAGGATTTGGATAAAGCGTCATAGCATGATTGACCGATATATCATATGATGAACTAATGATACCTCCTACATCTGCAAATGAAACTGACTGAAACTCATTTGCTGCATTGAATTCAGCAGAAACGAGTATTTCTTTTCTGGTATTAGTGTAAAAGTTGTACACAATACTGGTGTCTATGCCAAAAAACTCTCCAAAACCACCAGGGATATCAAAACCGAGATTTGCTGGATTTTGCCATCCCAAAAAAGGAATTTTAACGAATAAATCTGTTTTGGTGGTCACAGTTGATTTTTCTCTCAAAACTTCAAATGTTTTATTTTGGATCAATAAGCTACCAAAAGCATCTACTAGTCCTGATGTTGTTCCACTAAACTGGATTCTAATACTATCGATTGGTAAATTACCTAATAATGAGTCTGGTAGAATATCGGTGCTAATATCTACATTAAATTTACCATTTGAATTATTACTTGTAATGAAATCAAGTGGCGCAACCCTCAATATTGGCTTATCAGTATATTTTATTGCGAGATTTGTAGGCAAAAAGCCATTTTCACCTGCGAAACCTATGGCTTCGAGTTTTGTAGCGGATGTTCTTAAGTATTGTTCCTGGCCATCTTCCGTCAGTATCATCAAATTTGAAATAGGGAAAGCTTCAAATTGGCCAAGAATTGGATTGAGATAAATTTCAGTAAACTCAAATCCACCAGAATTTAAGAAATTAAAATTCCATGTTTGTGGACCATTCGTACTTCCAACATTTACAGGTGATGATGGGTTGCCTGTCGTTCTATACTTTAATGTATCTCCGATAGCTGGGAAAGTCGTATTCGTAACGGTTATCTGACTAGACGCCATTGTTACTGACAAAAGGACTAAAAAAAGTGTATTTAAAAATTTCATTTCAAAGATATTAAATGATTATTAATCTATGTATTCTACTTTTCTAAGGAATCTAACTCCAACCTTCAACTCTAAAGAAAGATTCCGTACTCTTTCCAAAGGTAAATTTATAGTTTGACCTATTTGAAAGGGATCTATGACTGCGCGTGGTGGAGCTTCATATTGAAAGGATAAATCTGGCTGAATAGCAACCTCAAAGAAGACATTGCTGAGTTCCGACATTTCCATTTCAAATCCTCCGCCAGCAGTGACACCATAATTAAATTTTCTTACGAAGACATCATTTGGTGTAAACGGATTGTTGAGAGACTCAAGGTCTTTAAAGTTTGTACTTACAGTATATTCTCCACGTATTCCAATTATAAAATATGGGTCAAAATCCTTGTCAAGGTTTAAAGATCGTTTTGCGCCTAATTCTAGCACTACATTATTAAATTTATAGCCTTGCCGAGGCAAAAACGTATTGTTAAAACTAAAAAACTGAATGGAACTTCCCCTAGTGTGATATCCTACACTTGCATACAAAGCACCTTTTTTAAATTC
>DAOLFJ010000297.1:0-5808 GCA_035326365.1 Saprospiraceae bacterium
TTTTTAGTCAAAACTTCACAAAATAGCGTTAAGAAGCGAAAACTGTTTGAGCCAATACATTCCATAGATAGATACCATTCTATGACTAGATCATTTTGGCATTGACCATGGTAATGATGTGACCATCCTTCTCCATTTCCCACTCAGAAACTATGACCCTCTTTTCCTCTCCTTCAATACTTCCACCACATCTTGCAAAGTACAACCCTTCGCTTGTAATAAGATCAGGTAGTGGAATAACAAATCGGCCGCTTCGCCTAGGAATAGGTCTTGATTGTCATCTTTGGCTTCGATGACGAGCTCTACAGCTTCTTCGCCTACTTTTTGGGCGATCTTATTGATACCTTTGGCAAACAAGTCTGCTACATAAGAGTTTTGGATGTTAAATCTACTTTTTCTTTCTGTGATGGTGTCTTCTAGTTTTTGCAAAAATGGTAGGTGCGACAACTCATTTTTTTGTCCCCAGCACGTGTCTTCTCCCGTATGACACACAGGACCATTCGGCTTTACCAAGGCCAAAATAGTGTCTTGATCACAATCTAAGGTCAAACTTTCTACCATCAGGAAGTGACCACTTTCTTCGCCTTTGGTCCATAATCTATTTTTGGTTCGACTATAAAAAGTGAGTTTGCCCGTTTCTATCGTGACGGTGAGTGCTTCGGCATTGGCGTATCCCAACATCAGCACTTGTCTCGTGGAGATATCCTGCGCTATGATGGGAACGAGTCCGTTTCCTTTTTCAAAATTTATGGTTGATATGTTTAACATGATTTGTTTGTTTTTATTTCTTTAAATATTGTTCATAAAAGATTTACCAACATCACAACCGAACAGCGATTCCTTCTTTTGCCAAATCCTTTTTCAGCTCTGGAATGCGCACTTCTTGGTAATGAAATATGCTTGCTGCCAATCCTGCACTGACATCCGTCTCTTGAAAAAGCGATACAAAATGTCCTTGATTTCCAGCGCCACCTGATGCAATGATGGGAATGGTCAAGGTGTCGTTCAGCTTTTTTAAAGCTTCTAGGGCAAATCCTTGTTTGGTGCCATCATGATCCATAGATGTAAACAATATCTCTCCGGCACCACGTTCTTGGGCTTCTTTTGCCCATTCGTAGAGTGATCTTTCGGTCGGTTTTTGTCCACCGTGAGTGAATACTTTCCAATTTCCTTGGATACATTTTGCATCGATGGCTACGATGAGACATTGCGCTCCATACAACTTAGCGATCGTTGTGATGAGACTTGGATCCTTTAAAGCGGATGAATTGACACTGACCTTGTCGGCACCTTTTTGGAGCAGATCATACACTATTTTTTCATCACTGATGCCACCACCTACCGAAAATGGAATATGGATGCTCGCTCCTACCCTTTCTACCAAGTCAATGAGTGTTTTTCGGTTTTCGATGGTTGCCCCGATATCCAGAAAAACCAATTCGTCCGCGCCTTCCACACTATATTGTGCAGCGAGTTCTACAGGATCACCTGCATCTCTGAGTTGTAGGAAATTGGTGCCTTTTACCGTCCGTCCATCTTTGATATCCAAACAAGGAATGATTCTTTTTGTCAGCATATTTTAAGATTTTGCGAATAGGTCATCAATGTTTATTTTCCCTTCATAAATGGCCTTGCCGATGATGATACTTTCCATACCCATCTGCTGCAATCTACCCACTTCATCCATATCATGTACGCCACCTGAAGCTATCAATTGTACATGTGGGAAGCCTTGTAAAATCTCCTTGTACAATGGTCTCGACGATCCAGCCAGCATACCATCTTTCGCAATATCTGTACACAAAAAAGTAGTCGCACCTTGCGCTTTATAGCTATTGATAAAGTCAAAAATATCTTCATCTGTCACTTGCTGCCATCCATGTGTTGCGATCTTTTGATCTACGACATCTGCACCAATGACAATTCTATCTGCTCCATATTTTTTTATCCATTGGAATACTTCTTCACGTCGATGGACTGCCGCACTTCCTATGATCACTCTATGCGCACCCAATGTAAGCAAAGTTTCTACATCCGCTTCTGTGCGAATGCCGCCACCTGTCTGCACTTTCAGACCCGACTGAGTGATAATAGCAGCGATCAATTCCCGATTATGATTAGCAGGATTTTTGGCAGCATCGAGATCTACAATATGGATGTAATCAGCACCTTTACTTTTGAAATATTGCGCCATCCTAAGCGGATCATCATCATAAACAACCTTAGTATCGTAATTACCTTTGGTGAGCCGCACGCATTTGCCATCTATGATATCAATTGCTGGGTAAATATTTGGTGGTTTGGTTTGCATTATATTAATTTTAGAAAATTCTCTTATATATTTTCTTTTGCCACAAAGACGCAAAGACACTATTTTTTTAACTTCTATTTTTACCACAAAGACTCTAAGACACTAAGATTATAATGATGAAAACAACTTCGCGACTTCCTGCCTTCGTGGCATGATAACCTAAAAATTCAATACTACTTTTAATTTCGCTACAAAATCTCAAAGACACTAAGATTAAATTGAAAAATTATAAAATCAACTTTATGACTTCGTTTCTTAATGGCATTATAATAAAATCAACTTTGCGCCTTCGTGACTTTGTGGCATAACAACCTAACACATACTTATGCCTTAGTAGTTAAAACCTACAAAAATTCTCCATCATTTTTTGTCCTACCGCTCCCGACTTTTCAGGGTGGAATTGTACAGCAAAAAAGTTACGGTATTGAACAGCTGCTGAAAAAGGAAAAATATAATCACAACTAGCTATGGTCTCCTTAGATATGGCAGCAAAATAGCTATGGACAAAATACACATAACTATGGTTGGGAATGTTTTCAAATAAAGGATTATCAATATCGGTTTGTATCGTATTCCAACCCATGTGCGGCACTTTAATTTTGCCATCACTTTCAAATTTCTTTACGCAGCCAGGAATAATACCTAGACAATCTACCTCTCCTTCTTCAGAAAAATCATACATCAACTGCATCCCAAGGCAAATACCCAAAAATGGTTTTTGATATGTCTTGAGCGTAGGTATCAGTCCCGACTTCTTCAAAGATTCCATCGCAGATGCCGCATGACCCACTCCAGGAAGTATCAATCTATCAGCCTTCCTTATCTCATTTTCATCAGCTGTCAATACATATTGCTGCCCTAATCTATCCAAGAGATTCGTAACTGATTTGGTATTGCCTGCCCCATAATCTACTATTGCGGTCATATTTTATTTTTATATAATTTTAGCATGATGTTTAAATTAAAATAAGTAAAAATTAAAAGTCCTGATAAAGGAAAACTTTCATGTTTTGAGATTTTATGGTCTATGGGATTCAAAAAGTCCTTCCATTTTAAGGGAAGGATTTAGGATGGGTATAAAAGTGTGTCTTTTTTTGAAAAACTAAAATCCTACCAAACCATCTACTCCCATACTCCTACAAACTTCCTTTCGTACTAGGTATATCCATTACCAATACATTCCGAGTTTTGGCCATCAAAATCGCCTTTGCAAATGCCTTAAATATAGACTCAATGATGTGGTGATCATTGGTGCCTTTGGCCGATATATTGATGTTGCATTTGGCATGATCGGAAAATGATTTGAAGAAGTGATAAAACATTTCTGTCGGTACATCGCCTATTTTTTCTCTTTTGAAATCCACATCCCAAACCATCCAAGGCCGACCACCAAAGTCTAGCAAAACCTTCGCTTCTGCTTCGTCCATCGGAAGTGCAAATCCATACCGCTGTATGCCCGCTTTTTTACCCAAAGCATCATAAAACAACTGACCCAATACAATAGCCGTATCTTCGACCGTATGATGTTCGTCGATGTGCAAATCTCCATCCGCATTTAAGAATAAATCTATCTGCCCATGTTTGGCAATTTGCTCGAGCATATGATCAAAAAATGGCAAGCCTGTTTGGATATTGCAGATACCACTACCATCCATGTTGATACTTCCTTTGATCTTGGTTTCTGACGTATTTCTTATCGACTTCGACTTACGATCTAAAGCAGAAAGGTATTGCCAAACTTCCTTCCAGGATGATGCTTCGATGTGGATTTCAGGGCGACCTTTTACAGTTGTATCAAAACAATTAAACAAAATTCCTTTTGCTCCAAGATTGACAGCGAGTTGCATATCGGTGATACGATCGCCTATGACAAATGAATTTTCTAAGTCATAATTCCCTTGAAGATACTTAGTAAGCATTGCTGTCCCGGGCTTTCTATATGGGCTATTTTCGTGGGCAAAACTTCGGTCTATACACACTTGATCAAAGACGATATCTTCTCCTTGCAGCGTTCGGATCATCAGTTCTTGCACTGGCCAAAAGTCTTTTTCAGGAAAACTTGCTGTACCGAGTCCATCCTGATTTGTCACCATCACCAACAAATAATCTAGCTTCCTAGCGATCTCTCCAAGATAATAAAACACACCTGGCAGGAAGGTCATCTTGTCTATGTGATCGCATTGCTCGTCATGTGGTTCCTTGAGTATTACACCATCTCTGTCGATAAATAATATTTTTTGCATCAAATCAATTTTGTTGTTGAAATAAAAGTAGGGATTGTTTGAGTTGTTCGTTTTCTTCAGGTGTGCCTATCGTAAATCTGATACATCTTTCGCACCTGAATTCTTTGTCTCTATTGCGTGCCACGATACCTTTTGATAATAAAAAGTCATACAGTTTAAAAACATCTTTCACCTTGACTAAGATAAAATTTGCTTCGGAAGGAAAGACATCTTCCACAAAAATCAAAGTCTTCAAAAACTGAAACAATGCGTCTCTTTCAGCTATTATTTGTTGTATTTGACCATCAATATTTTCTCTATCAGATATAAGGTCAATGGCTATTTCTTGGGTCGCACTATTGACATTGTAAGGTGGTTTTATCTTGTTGAGAATAGCGACAACTTCTGTGTGCATAAAGGCCAAACCTAGTCTAATACCTGCTGCACCCATGGCTTTAGATAAGGTTTGTAAGATGATGCTATTAGGAAATTCCTTTAATTTTGATACCATACTTGGCGTCGATGCAAAATCAATATAGGCTTCATCTACTACCACCAAACCATTAAATGATCGACAAATATGGCTCAGGTTTTCTATGGAAATACAGTTGCCTGAAGGATTATTGGGCGAACATAAAAACAAAATTTTAGTCTCATTATCAATACATCCTAATAAAGAATCGAAATCTAATCCAAACTTTTCGTCAAGATCATGGTATTTTATGTTGACTTCATTGATATCCGCAGAGACCTTATACATACCATAAGAAGGTCGCACGGTAAGGATGTTATCCACCTTCGGTTCGCAAAATGCACGAATCAATAAATCAATAATTTCATCCGATCCATTGCCTATAAAAATGTGCTGCGTCTCTATGCCACGCCATGCGCTAATCGCCTGCTTTAACTTTGTTTGGTAAGGATCAGGATAACGATTAAATGCCCAATTGTATGGATTTTCATTGGCATCAAGAAAAATTTTAGCTTCGGATGTAAACTCATCTCGAGCAGAACTATAAGGTGTCAATGCCGCCACATTGGGACGAACGAGATTCAAGACGGATGCTATGGTCATAATGTCGATTTATTTAGAAGATATCTTACTAAAGCTATTTGAAAAGAAAACAATAAAAGCATACTACTAAAGATTTATTTGGTGTCCAAAAGTCCTTCCTTTTTAAGGGAAGGATTTAGGATGGGTAAACTACGTGAATAATTAAAGTTTCGTTTTTTCTAACCGAACCTTCACTGCATTTGCGTGTGCTTGCAAATCTT
>DAOLFJ010000298.1:0-5760 GCA_035326365.1 Saprospiraceae bacterium
CCGGCTTTTATCGTGCCGTCTCCAATGATTTTCCAGAAGAACTGACTACAATCAGCTCCAGTAGTATAGGTCATTTCTGTGTTTTCGCAGACGGTAGATTTACAATCGATAACAGGTAGATAGCTTTCTTTGATGATGATAGGTTTGGTAATACTGGCTGTACAACCACAAGCTGTAATGATGGTAAGTGAAACTTGATAAGTTCCTGGTTTATCGTAAGAAACGACGGGTGCTATATCTGATGAAATATTTCCATTGCCGAAGTCCCAACTGTAAGAGATGCCATCAAGCGTTAAAGGTGTGATTTCTATGGATTCGCCGACGCAAAAATCAAACCCAGGAATGTTAAAATCAACTTCTATGTCATCAGTTATTTCTATACATTGACTTCCGAATGTAAAACATTGGGTTCCCTGTCCTAATGTAGTTAGATTAATACCACCAAATCCACCATTTCCCCATGTGACAGTGATTTCATTTTTCACTTGATCTAATACATAAGAAGTCGCCCCGACCACATCAGCAATTACAAAAAGAAATGGATTTGAAAGACTGTACCCATAAGTAACAGTGGAACCTGCACAAGCTTTTAAGCAGTCATCTGATGGATTGTTTTGGTGACATTCTATACTATCTTTTTGAAAAATTTTAATTTGGGAAATATCTGAGACATTCACAAAAATAGAATCGGTTAAAATCGTACCTGTATTTGTAAAAGCCAAGACATCAATGTAATAAGTTCCAATACAATTATAACAGACCGTGAAAATTCCAGATTGATTATTTACAGTAGCATTATAACAATCATTTGTATTCGGTGAATCAAGATATGTTATTGATACATTTTCTATAAAACTGTTTGGAGGATCTAAAGTATATGTTTCGCATGAACCTATACAAGTTTCCATAGCTCCGATGATATATAGCCTATCTTGGCTTTGTAGGGTGTATAAACCTAAAAATAAGGTAAAAAACAAAGTGGATATTAACGTCTTCATAATACAAATGGATTAAAGAAATCAAAGTAATACTTATAAGACTAGTGAAATATTGAATTCGCTCCCTTGGGTGGTGAAAATTATTTACATCGACCGTATTTTATACTTTGGGCTAAGTGTGGATGTAATGAATAAAAGGATGGTAGCAAAGATACAGGACATGTTTTATTGGTGATGGTAGTAGCCATAATACCTGACATAAATCGTACAAATTTCTGATTTATGACTTCGTACCAATGTGGTGAATGGATATCCAAATAGTTGTTTCCAGCGCATGTAGGTCCCGTATCTAGGTATAAATGCCAATACCTAGGATTGGCACAGGCGGTGATGATGAGTTCAGGGTAGTAGTGGATGACCATCTGCTTTTCAAGATCAAAAGAAGGGATTTCTTCCCAAAACCAAGACTCTAGAAATGGCATTTTGCTGTGGGCTGTATTATGAAATCTATGGCTAATATCTTCCAAAAATTTCAATTGATCTCCAGTGAATGTGATTTTGAAAAAGTCTTTTTGATCAGGTCTGATACGCATGAAGGTGAAAAGGTAAGCACCAAATTTTGAATATTCCAAAAAGAGCTTATCTTTTTTTGACCATTGATCTCGAGTGTTTTTATTGGGAACAAGCGTAGGTAAATTTGTACAAAGGAGCTGATCGAAAGTTTTATCTGACGCGTAGATGAAATTGTTTTTGACATCCCATTCGCCATTTTTGTATAAGAAGTCTCTAAAATCAGCCATCCAAAATGGTGTGCTACATGACTGATGATCTAGGGTTATTTGATTTTCGTTACAAAAAAAGTACAAAAGACCTTCTGCAAGTTTTCCTTTGGTAATATTGATGATTCGTTTTTGAATGTCGTTTTTGTCCATTCGGTCATAGGTAAATGCAGAAGAAATGATGGCATATCGGGCAGCTTGATAAGCGAGCTTCATGTAGATATCTGGCAGTATCTTATCGACAATGATGACTTCATTTTCTTGCATATGGTTGTCTTTTATGATGCAATGATAAGAGATAATGATGAGAATGTGTAATCTTTAATCGTTTAATGTCGAATTGTTTAAAGTCTAATGTGGAATCGTTTAATGTTTAAGTGCTGCAGTTTTTTTGGATTTCCTCATTCTAAACCTTAACCTTAACCATAGTCTTAACCTTAACCTTAATCTTAACCTTAGCCTTAACCTTAACCTTAATCTAAACCTTAGTCTTAACCTTAACCTTAGTCTTAGTCTCAATCTTTTTCCCTACCTTTGCACCAACCACAAAAAAATCAATATGTACCGTTTATTACCTTTATTGTTCCTGATGCTTCCATTTACCGACATCTCAGGTCAAAATGAAATACCATTGGATAGTACTTCCTATAATATTGGAAAGTATGTCAAGGTATGTGCTAAAGTAGCTGGAACCTTTGTTACCAATAGTGCATCCAAAGTTACTTTACTTAATCTTGGAGAAGACTATCCTAATAGCAAGTTTACAGTCGTATTCTTTGAGAAAGATCTTCCTAATTTTACCTTTGTACCTTCAGAGTATTACAAAAACAAAAGTATTTGCGTCAATGGTACCATCAATGAATACAAAGGTAAACCCCAAATCAATGCGCGGTTTCCTGATCAAATCGAAGTGAAAGAATAAGGATTTCACTCCATAGTATTTAATTATCTTTCAACAATAAACTTCATTTTATTGGTCCTTGTTTCTAGGATGTACATGCCTGGTGATAAGTGCTGAATATCAATGGCTTCGTTTGTATTTGCTTGATGGATAATTACACGTCCTGAGATATCTCTGATGTTTAGTGTAGAATTAATCTCTACTGGATTTTCTATGATAATATAATCATTTGCTGGATTGGGGTAAACATGTATTGCCGAATCGATATCTTCATTTTCTGTGGATGATATACATGCTATTTCTACTTCAGGGATGTTATTACACCCATCGTCGTTATCAGAAATGACCACAAAAGATGATGGATTCTCAAGATATGCACAGATCGCTGCTGTGTTGCAGATGGCTAGTTTTGGATTGTCGTTGATCACCAATGGTCCGGCTATTTTTAAGGTGGCAGGTAATCCTGATACATCCTGTAAAACAGTATTTTCATAAAGTCGAAGACCATCTGCAATATGCGTTAAAGTTGTCAATCCATTGATATTCATCATATTCCTGTTTTTGAATATGGCAAAATCTTTTCCTACGTATGATAGCTTATTCAAACCATTTAGATCTGTGATCGTGTCCATCGACCATATCTGGAAAATACCATATACACTATCTAAAACATTGAGTTGGATGGATGAGACCAATGGATTGCTGGATATGTAAAAAAAATCACCTGTAGATTTTTCTAGCTTGCTGAAGTTGATGGAAGTCAGCGATGGTAGTCCTTGTAGACGGATAGCGCCACCAATTTCAGTTATGTTTTGGAGTCCGTTGATATTACGGAGACTATCACAATTGGTAAGATAGACATCACCTTTGATCTCAGTAAGTTGGGATAGGCCGTCGAGATGCGTGATATCTGCTCCATTGACATTGAGCCCACCTTCTATGATCTTACATCCAGGATTCTGGCTAGCGAACTGATCCACTTGTGACTGCACACTAAGGAATAAGCCATTAGGAAAACAAGACTGGCTCGATGCTTTTAAAATCACTAAGAAAAATATAGAAAGGAGTAAAATTTTTGATTGCATGATCTCTGTATTTTATGGATGCAAAGATATGGGCTAGAATTTTGTTGTTTTTCACCCAAAAGTAGTAGATTTTTGATGGGTAGAACGAATAAGGGTTGTTATAAAGGTGGTTTATTAGTTCTATTTCACAGTACAAAGTTGACAATCCAATCATAAGAAGCGAAACCTCCACTTAACACGCTGAGTAATAAAAAAGATATTATTATATATCGTTTCATCTATTTCATTTATTCAACATAATTTATTTTTGTTTCCGACATCAAATCTACAAAACAATTCTAATTTTCCAACTTCTAAGCAAAATAAACTTTCATAATGCAATATGTTATTCTGAGTTCAAAGTTTTAATAAAATAATAATGCTCTTGATTGAATTTTATTGTTTTTCAATTAATAAAATTTTGATTATTTCTCTGCTTTTATGGTATTTGCTGCATGGTGAGTCTTTATCATAGGGTAATGTTTCACAGATATCTATGCAATTTTCATCGATCACAATTGGTCTTGATAAGTCAGCGCAGTGGGCAAAAAGTTCAATATATTTTTGTTGGTTATATGTTGTGAGAGCGAAGTGGAATTGGCATTCTATATTTTCGCCATTATATAGTTTGTATTTTTCTATTATTTGACTACACTCTAAAAATTTATTTAATTGTTCTTCATTTTTGGAACATGCCAATAAAAAGAATGTGATTAAAAAAGGTATTAAATGTTTCATATTGAACTTATTTAAGATTTTACAAAGTTTGTTATTATTACTAAAGACAGTTAAAAGGGTCAAATTGGTTGGGTATTAAAATAAAATGCATAATTGAAGCTGATATAGTTTCTTTTTAAAATATCAGCCATTCTAATTTTAGATACGTTCCATTCAAATAGCATTAATGGTCCTATAACGATTAAGTAAACCAGTGGGAATAATTGATTTACCGCAGATACATACATTGACCCAATGCAAACAATCGAAACAAATCTTATTGATGTTAAAAGTATTGTAAATCTATATTTCATTAAGCCAAGTCTTTAAATTATTTTGAATTTGAATGCTTGTAGCCAACTTTCTTCATTCCTACCACAAATCTACAACACATTCCCATTTTTCCAATTTCTTAGCTTATAAAGTTTTTAGAATTCATCTTTTTCTAGCTACCATTCTATGTAAGATGGGATAATGTAATCAATTATCAAGCGTATTTTGTGCTATTCGCTTTTGTTTGGATATACGAAAAATTAGTTGATAGTGGCTAGGCTTTTTCTAGCATTTTTAATCATGGTGTATATTTTTTTAGTTGGAAGATAGAGAAAATCCCAAGAACAAGTTCTGCTATTATTCCAAAATTATACCATCCTGTAGGCAACCCATCGGTCATAATACTTAACGCTCGTCCCATCGCAAGAGTTAACATAAATAATACATTCAGTTGGGTAGCACTTTTCCAAAACTCGGTCTTCCAAATTCCCAAAACCCATACAAATGAAATTCCAAGATAAAGACACATAATAGATTTCAACATATTTGAAAGGTCAATTGTGTCGACTTGAATGTCTAATTGTTGTGGCAAAATTGATGGTGAACCGTAAATTATGGCTGTCGGTGCTACAATTGATAGAGAAATGAGAAGATGTAAGTTCTTAAAGATCCATTTTATTTTGTTTTCCATATTTTCGATTCAATTTCACATTTTTGGCTGATTTATCCTTTTAGTTTGGTAAGCTTTAACCTTACAGGTTTCAACTAGACTATTGAAATTTTCCGGCCATCTCGCATATATTCCATTTACTACATTATTCATTATGAGACTTTTAAAAGAATATATTCATGTCCATTGGATATATATTTAAGATGCCTTTATTCATATTTAAATGATCGTATACAGTTACACTTATACCAACTACCTTCATCCGCTCACAAATATAAAGAAGATATTCGATAGTAGTGTTTATCTAAAAGAATTTAATACTAACCTTCCTAATTGATAACATTGAATTCTTCATCTTTTCACTCATCTATAATTTCACTACCTGCTTACCATAATACACCCTCTCATCATTCACCAC
>DAOLFJ010000020.1:0-31151 GCA_035326365.1 Saprospiraceae bacterium
CAATGTAAATAAATGCTTCATAACAGAATTTTATGGTTAAAGTAAAATAATTTATTGGAATAATGTGAAATAACTCTAAAGGGGTTTAGATACCGCAAAGGTAAGGCAATAATTTGATTAATAATGTATTATATAATCATTTTTGTGTGAAATATATGTTAACTTTTTGTTCTTGCCGACATTTTGTCCACTTTTTTATATTAGTACTGACGGTAGAAATATAGAAGGTCACATGGACTGACTCCGTATGATGGTTTATGAGTTTGACACCACAAAAGAGATTAAAGGCATTTTGGTAAGAATGTTATTAAGTTTATTTGCGGATAAGATTACGATGACAAATCCGTAATTGATTGTGAACTTATGTTTTTTTGACATTCCCATTATTTTGAGTACTTTTGTCCTAAATTTATTTAGTGTTGAAGAAGTATATAGTCATAGTCACGTTCTTTATTTTAAAGGGATCTTCTGTTTTTGCGCAGACAAATCATGTCAATGTTTTTAAGGATCTGAGTGGTCAGGTTCTGCTAGATGCATTGGTGACTGAATACAAAACATCCATTGTGCTCGATTATGGGAGAGCTAGAGATACCCTTTTTTCTAAGATAGATGGTGTACAAGATTCTCTAGAGTGTATCTACACAGGTATGAAATTGTATATGCAACCAGGTCAAGATCCGACAGAAGCTGTATATCTCAATGGGCTACCGAATGGTATAAATACGGAACATACATGGCCACAAGGTTTAGGCGCAGAAGGCACTGCACAGAGCGATATGCATCACTTATATCCTACTCGTACAAAAGCAAATACGGATAGGGGCAATTTTCATTTCGGTGACATACCTGACAATCAGACACAAACTTGGTACCTAAAATCTTCTGAAAGGAACACAACACCTACTACAGGAAAAGATTTATACTCAGAAGGTGTCCGTGGCGTGAATGGTAAGTTTGAACCAAGAGAATCCGTCAAAGGAAACATAGCGAGGTCTATTTTCTATTTTTATACGATGTACAAGACACAAGCAGATGCGCAAGGGCCGAATTTTTTTAATACTATGAAAAATGACCTATGCAGTTGGCATTATTTAGATCCTGTGGATGATGTGGAGTGGCAACGAAATCAAAAGATAGCTTCGTATCAAGGTGGAAAGCTCAATCCTTTTGTATTGGACTGTTCACTAGTCTCGAGAGCATATTGCAACAATATAGATCAAGCGTGCGAATCATTGATACTGAGTGATGTGGAGAATGTAGCAACAAAAGAATTTGACAAAATACAAATCTATCCCAATCCTGGTTCGGGTATTTTATACACCACACTAGATATGATTTATGCAGGAGATTATAAAATTATTTTTAGAGATATCACAGGTTTAGTGCACAAGCAAGATACCTATAATGTCGTAGATGGATTGACACTCGTACAGCATGATTTATATTCGTTGAATGCCGGTTACTACATCATTGAGTTCAGAAATCTATCAACGGGGAAACAGTATTTCAAGAAATATTTGTTGCAATATTAGGAATTTAAACATACACTTAGTTATAAAATAATAAAACTAATGGTATAATAGTTAAAAGGGAATAAATCCAAATAGAATTTCAGCTTATCTGATTGCAGTTGACTTTCAAGAATAAGTTAAAGTTAGGGTTTTGATGACATTCTTTTTATTAACATTCATTTTTTTATAAATATCTTTAGATATTTGATTGATAATCAATTGTTTTTGTGAAATTCTGCATATACTAAGCAAGCAAGGCTAAACTTGTCCCTTATAATTTGTGTCGAAATCTACCATCCATTCAATGCCATATTTGTCTCTAAACATACCGAAATAAGAGCCCCAAGGACTCTCAGAAATAGGCATTTCAACTTGTCCACCTGCCGAAAGTCCGTTGAATAATTTGTCCGCTTCATCTTTGCTTTCAGCACTAACGACAATTTTACTTCTGTTTTCATTTTCGTTTGTTCGTCCCAGTATTTCAGGTACATCATTGGCCATAAGCACACTATTTCCGATAGGCAAAGCAATGTGCATGATTTTATTCGCTTCATGTTCAGGAACTGGAAAATCTGCACTTGCTAAATCTTTGAATCGCATTATTTTTGCGAACTCACCTCCAAATACAGATTTGTAAAAGTTGAATGCTTCTTCTGCATTGCCATTGAAATTAATGTGTGGATTGATGTTTGCCATGTTTTTAGATTTATACCAACAAATATATTAATTTGTTTTCGAACCCTGTAAGTTAACTTGAGATTTCTTTATGGTAAACGGAATATTTATTACATCAATAGATACTTGTAGTTGGTATTGCTATATATTTATGAAAAATACCCATCCCATGATATAGCCTGCTTGACAAGTATAAAACAAGATGAAAACTTCCATTAAATTACGTCCATTTGATTACTTTTGCGCTAATAACAATAGCGAATATATGTACACTCGTAGACGATATGGTTTTTGGATGACCTTTAACTGGAGTAAGTTACCATTTATATATGGGTTAATATACTCCGCAGTTTTGACAATAATCTTTGAATACCTGTACCATTACCAGAATTTTGATATTTCTGTTAATTGGCAACCAATCAGTGTCTTAGGTATCGCTGTAGCATTTTATTTAGGATTTAAAAATAATGCGAGTTATGATAGGACATGGGAAGCTAGGAAGATATGGGGCTCTATTGTCAATAATTCTAGAAGTTTTGGTACAGCAGTTACAAGTTTCATACAGGGAGAACAAAGTGATATTATTAAGAAGGAATTGATATTTAGGCACATAGCCTGGCTCACTTCATTGCGGTATCAACTAAGACTTGCCAGAGAATGGGAACATACAGAGTATAGGGTCAAAGGGAAATACAGTCCTGTGATATGTGAAGGATATTTTGATCAACTAGAGGCAGAAATCAAAGGATTGATCAGTCATGAGGAGTTTGAGCTTTATGAAGGAAAGGCTAATATGGCTGCACAGCTATTAAATACCCAGTCAATGAGATTGCAAGCATTAAAAGACAAAGGGTATTTTGAAGATTTCAGACACATGGAATTTTACACACTTATTAAAGGGTTTTATGATAACCAAGGTGCGAGCGAACGTATAAAAAATTTCCCTTTTCCACGTCAATATGCGTCAGTGGCATTGTGGATGACGCTTATATTTTGTTTATTGATCCCATTTGCCTTGCTTAGTGTATTTCATAATCAGGAAAGTCATACTGTTTGGCTTACCATACCATTTACAGCTTTACTTATCTGGGTTTTCTTTTTGATGGAGATGATAGGTGATTTTTCTGAAAATCCTTTTGAAGGTACTTATAATGATGTCCCTATATCGACAATAGCTAGGGGAATAGAAATCGATCTTAAAGAAATGATAAATGAAAAAGAGATTCCAAAACCAATGACGGCTGAGAATGGATTTTTGATGTAAATTATCATCTGAAGTGAATGCTTTAATAAACTCCAAAAGATGTAGGGTACATTTAATTTTTAAGACTTTAGAGTAAATAGCTAATCTGTCAGGGAGTGTAATAATAGTATTTTAGGGTTTCCTATAGCTTTTTTACTTTGGTATACATAAATGGTACTTTTTATCTATAAGTCGATAAATGTGATCATTGATTTCTATGCTAAGTTTTTAGGTTAAGACAGATAAATTTGAAATATTAGGCGTAATATTATCAGAAAACTATCTGAGTTGAGTCATTTGAGATAAGATTTAGCTGAAAAAAGCCTTATTTACAATAATTTAATATCCAAATTTGATAATTTTAATCGATTTAATTATTTAGTGGCTATCAAAAACTTATTAAGACATGATTATCATTTTATTAAACATAGATAGACTTTTATACATTCAAATATTTAAATATGTTTTTACATTAAAATTGGTTTGAGTATCAAAAAAAGTGTTTTCAAAATGGAATGCATTAAATTTCAACATTTTATTGAAAAAAATATTTCAAAATTCTACCTTTCATTAGGAAAATAATAATACCTTTGCGTCTCTTTTTGAAGAAGCGTTGTATTTCTTCGAGAAAATATCAAAATTTTATTTAAATTTGCACATATGCCAACTATAAATCAGTTAGTTAAAAAAGGTAGAGAGAAAGTGGTGGTTGCCAGTAAATCTAGAGCACTTGATTCATGCCCTCAGAAGAGAGGAGTTTGTACAAGGGTTTATACTACGACACCTAAGAAACCAAACTCTGCACTTAGAAAAGTTGCCAAAGTAAGAATGACGAATGGTATCGAAGTTATTTGCTACATCCCAGGTGAAGGTCACAACTTACAAGAACACTCTATCGTATTGGTAAGAGGTGGTAGAGTAAAAGATCTTCCAGGTGTAAGATACACTATCGTCAGAGGAGCATTAGATACAGCTGGTGTTGCAAAGAGATTGCAAAGCCGTTCTAAATATGGTGCAAAAGCGCCTAAGAAATAATAAATCGTTTAAGATCATTATAATAATTTTATCGAAAGATGAGAAAAAGAAAACCAAAAAAGAGAGTAATAGCACCAGATCCACGATATGGTGATCCAATGGTTACTCAATTTGTAAACAACATGATGTGGGAAGGTAAGAAAAGTGTATCTTACGCAATATTCTATGATGCTATGGATAAGATAGAAAGTAGAATTAATGAAAACCCTCATGAAATTTGGAAAAAGGCATTAGAAAATGTTATGCCAGCTGTGGAGGTGAGAAGTAAAAGAATCGGTGGGGCGACTTTCCAGATTCCTACTGAGATCAGACCAGCTAGAAGACTTTCTATTGGAATGAAATGGGTAATCAGATTCTCAAGAGCTAGAAGCGGAAAAGGAATGGCAGAAAAATTATCTGCAGAATTGATCGCAGCAAGCAAAGGTGAAGGTGCCGCAGTTAAAAGAAGAGAAGATACGCATAGAATGGCTGAAGCAAACAGAGCTTTTGCACACTTCAAAGCGTAATTTATTTTTTTTCTGAAACATTATTTTTTAATCGATCTATAAAATCTTATAACCATAATCATGGCAAAGGATCTTAAATTTACCAGAAATATTGGTATTGCTGCACACATTGATGCAGGTAAAACGACCACTACAGAGCGTATCCTATATTACACAGGGATAAGTCATAAGATAGGTGAAGTGCATGATGGCGCTGCTACCATGGACTGGATGGAACAAGAGCAAGAAAGGGGTATTACCATTACTTCTGCAGCAACGACTTGTAGCTGGAGTTACCCAACTATACAAGGTAAGCCAACTGATGAGACTCAACCATACCACTTTAACATCATCGATACTCCAGGTCACGTAGATTTCACAGTAGAAGTAAACAGATCTTTAAGAGTATTGGACGGCCTAGTTTTCTTATTTAGTGCAGTTGATGGTGTAGAGCCACAGTCTGAGACTAACTGGAGACTTGCAGAAAGATACCGTGTACCAAGTATCGCTTTCGTTAACAAAATGGATAGATCAGGTGCAGATTTCTTTAATGTAGTAAATGATATAAAAGAAAAATTAGGCGCGAACGCGATTCCACTTCAAGTTCCAATTGGGGCAGAAGAGAAGTTTAAAGGTGCTGTAGATTTGATTAGTAATGTTGCCATGGTTTGGAATGATGAAGACCAAGGTATGACTTACAAAGAAATTGAAATTCCTGCTGATATCGCTGATACAGTAGCAGAATATAGAGCAAAGCTTATCGAAGCTGTAGCAGAGTACGATGTTGAATTAATGGAAAAATTCTTTGAAGATCCGAATTCAATAACTGAAGCAGAAATAAAAGCTGCAGTACGTACAGCTGTTATGGACCTTGCATTTACTCCGGTTATGTGTGGTTCTGCTTTCAAAAATAAAGGTGTTCAAGCGGTTCTTGATGCAGTTTGTGCATACTTACCATGTCCTTTGGATGTTGATGCCATCACGGGTACAAATCCAAAAACAGAATTAGAAGAGCAAAGAAAGCCATCAGTTAATGAGCCTTTTGCAGCATTAGCATTCAAAATTGCAACTGACCCTTATGTAGGAAGGTTAGCATTTATGAGAGTTTATTCAGGTGCTTTGGACGCAGGTTCATATGTATTGAATACACGTTCAGGAAACAAAGAAAGAATTTCTCGTCTATACCAAATGCACGCAAACAAGCAGAACGCTATAGAAAGAGTAGAAGCTGGTGATATCGCTGCCGGTGTAGGTTTTAAAGATATACGTACAGGTGATACACTCTGTGACGAGAGCAAACCAATCGTACTTGAGAGTATGGTATTCCCAGAACCAGTTATCGGTCTTGCTATTGAGCCTAAAACTCAGAAAGATCTTGATAAACTAGGTATGGCTTTAAATAAGCTTTCTGAAGAAGATCCAACATTCAGAGTAAAATATGATGAAGAAACCAACCAAACTGTTATCAGTGGGATGGGAGAACTTCACTTAGAGATCATTGTAGATAGACTTAGAAGAGAATTCAAGGTTGAAGTTAACGAAGGTGCGCCACAGGTAAATTATAAGGAAGCATTGACATCTAGTGTTGAGCATACGGAGCGATTGAAAAAACAATCAGGTGGTTCAGGTTTATTTGCACAAATGTCTTTCGAATTAGGACCTGCTGATGAGAAATTCTTGGAATCAGAAGAGTTCAAATCAGGAAAGACTAAGCTTCAGTTTGTAAATGATATTTTCGGGGGCTCAGTTCCTAAAGAATATTTTGCTTCAATTGTGAAAGGTTTTACTTCTATGATGGATAACGGTATCTTAGCTGGTTACCACATAGATAGTATGAAAGTTAGGTTGTTTGATGGTCAGACTCACGCAGTGGATTCGAAGCCATTAGCATTCGAATTGTGTGCTAAAGAAGGTTTCAAAGAAGCTTCTAAGAAGTGTAATCCAGTATTACTTGAGCCAATCATGAAGTTAGAGGTAGTTTCTCCAGATGAGTATGTGGGATCTGTTATTGGTGACCTTAACAGAAGAAGAGGTTTACCTAAAGGTCAAGATACGAGATCTGGTGGTGCAGTAGCGATACAAGCAGAAGTGCCTTTGGCAGAGATGTTTGGTTATGTAACACAGCTTAGAACGATCACTTCTGGTAGAGCGTCTAGTAGTATGGAGTTCAGTCACTTCTCACCAGCACCTAAGGGAATTGCTGATGCAGTGATAGAAAAAGCAAAAGGTTTAAAAGTTTAGAATTTTTTTTTAAAATAATTTAAAAATATTTTTTAATTCGGTAAAGAGTGTTATCTTTGCGCCCTCTTAAGAAATAGAGATAATAATAACAACAGGTTATGAATCAAAAAATCAGGATAAAACTCCGTTCTTACGATCACAATTTAGTAGATAAAAGTACTGAAAAGATTGTTAAGACGGTTAAAAACAGCGGTGCTGTTATTTCCGGTCCGATTCCGCTGCCAACTGAGAAGGAAGTATTTACGGTATTGCGCTCCCCGCACGTAAATAAAAAATCTCGTGAGCAGTTCCAGCTTAGGACCCATAAAAGAGTCATCGAGATTTTTACACCTACCCAGAAGACGGTAGATGCACTTTCGAAGCTTGAGCTTCCAAGTGGTGTAGACATCCAGGTTAAACTCACTTAATCGCTGGATTTTTAATTTTTATTTTTAGATTCTGAAGTATTGAGGTACTAGACTCTAAAGTCTTATGTCTTTAGTTTAAAAATTTAATCATGAACGGATTAATAGGAAAGAAAATTGGTATGACCAGTATTTTCGATGCTGCCGGCAAGAATATAGCTTGTACAGTCATTGAAGCTTTACCTAATGTTGTCACTCAGGTGAAGACAGTAGAGACTGATGGATATGATGCCATTCAGTTAGGTTACGGTGAAGCGAAGGTAAAAAATACTTCAAAAGCACTTTTAGGGCATTTTGATAAAGCAAATACAACACCTAAACGTGAAGTAGTAGAATTTAGAGATTATCCTGTAGCTAAAGCACTTGGTGATGAAATAGCATTGACTGAAATTTTCACTGAAGGTGAAAAAGTTAGCGCTGTAGGTACATCTAAAGGTAAAGGTTTTCAGGGTGTTGTTAAAAGATATCATTTCGCAGGGGTTGGGCAAGCTACTCACGGTCAGCATAACAGACTTAGAGCTCCAGGTTCGGTAGGTGCATCAGCATGGCCTTCTAGAGTATTCAAAGGTGTAAGAATGGCAGGACGTATGGGAAATGACAGAGTCAAAACGAAGAATTTGAAAATTGTTAAGCTTTTACCGGATGCAAATCTTATCCTTATACAAGGATCAGTACCGGGTCATAAAGGTTCTTTCGTAATCATTGAAAAGTAAGGAATATGAAACTCGATGTATTAAATATTCAAGGTAAAAGTACAGGTAGATCTATAGAGTTGCCTGAAGGAATTTTTGGAATAGAGCCAAATGCTCATGCTGTATACTTAGCTGTTAAGCAATTCAATGCTGCACAAAGACAGGGTACACATAAGTCCAAAGAAAAATGGGAGATATCTCGTTCAACAAAGAAGATTAAAAAACAAAAGGGTACAGGTACAGCTAGAGCTGGTTCTATGAAGAGTCCAGTGTTTAGAGGTGGTGGTAGAACATTCGGTCCAGAGCCACGTAACTATACTTTCAAGTTAAATAAAAAAGTTAAAGAGCTTGCACGTTATTCTGCGTTCTCGGATAAAGTTGCAAATACTTCATTGATCGTAGTGGAAGACTTTAGCTTTGATAAGCCAAGTACTAAGGGGTATATGAATGTACTTACAAGTCTTGATGTAACTGGCAAATCGATCCTTCTTACTGCTGATTATAATAGTAATGTATTTTTGAGTAGTAGAAATTTACCAAAGGCTAAGGTGGTGAATGTAAAAGATGTAAATACGTATGAGCTAATTAATGCTGATATTTGTATCATATCTGAGAATTCAGTTAATCAGCTTAGAACTTCTTTCGAACAACAATAAAATTGATCCGAAATGTCAAATAATATTTTAATAAAACCAATCATATCTGAGAAATCAGAAAAATTGACAGGAAAGGGTAATCAATATACCTTTATAGTTGATAAGAAGGCGAATAAAATCGAAATTAAGAAGGCTGTAGAGTTAATGTTTACAACAAACGTTTTAGCAGTAAATACAGTTGTAATGCCTGCTAAATTAAAGTCAAGAAATACTAGATCAGGTGTTATAAGAGGTAGTGTAAGCTCATATAAAAAAGCTTATGTAACTCTTGCCGAAGGTGAAGAACTTGATATTTACGGAAGTTCTGAAGATTAATAGCTTAAACAGTTAAAAGCAAAAGACATGGCAATTAAAAAGTTTAATCCAATCACGCCGGGCTTACGTCAGAAAGTTAATGTAAGTTATGCTGAGATTACCACAAATGTCCCTGAAAAGAGTTTGACAGTTGGTATCCACAAAAGTGGTGGTAGAAATCATGATGGTAAGATGACCATGCGCCAAATAGGTGGTGGTAACAAGAAGAAATATAGAGTAATCGATTTTAAAAGAGACAAAGAAGGTATTCCTGCTAAAGTTTCAACAATCGAGTACGATCCAAATAGATCTGCATTTATTGCACTTTTAGTTTATGCTGATGGTGAGAAGAGGTATATCATTGCACCAGATAAAATTAAAGTAGGAGATGCAATCATGTCTGGTAAAACAGCAACACCTGATAATGGTAATGCGCTTTACTTTTCTGAAATTCCATTGGGTTCTGATATTCATGCTATAGAAATGTCTCCAGGTAAAGGTGCAGCTTTAGCAAGAAGTGCAGGTACTTATTGCACAATGATGGGTAGAGAAGGAAAATATGCAATTGTTAAGTTACCTTCTGGTGAAGTAAGAAGAGTGTTATTGACTTGTAAAGCTGTAATGGGTAGAGCATCTAATCCAGATCACGGTCAAGAAGTACTTGGTAAAGCAGGTAAGACAAGATGGTTAGGTAAGAGATCAAGAGTAAGAGGTGTAGCAATGAACCCAGTAGATCACCCGATGGGTGGTGGTGAAGGTAGGGCTTCAGGTGGTCACCCTAGGTCAAGAACAGGTATCATGGCTAAGGGACAAAAAACCAGAGACGTCAATAAGGCATCATCGAGGTTAATTATATCTAAACGTAAGAAGTAATCAAGTAATATAATAGCATTATGGCTAGATCAATTAAAAAAGGACCTTATATTCATTTTAAGCTTTTAGAAAAAGTATTAAAGGCAAATGAATCTAATAAAAAATCAGTTATTAAGACTTGGTCGCGTGCGTCAATGATTATACCTGATATGATAGGGCAGACCATCGCAGTTCACAATGGTAAAACATTTGTACCTGTGTTCGTTACTGAAAATATGGTTGGTCATAAATTAGGAGAATTTTCACCAACACGTACCTTCAAGGGCCACGGTGGTAAGAAATAATATTAATAAAGTTAAGCGAATCGCATAAATATATTTAGAATGGAGGCACTTGCGAGATTAAGGAATTGTCCTATGTCAGCCCGAAAAATGAGGTTGGTAGTAGATAACATAAGAGGTAAATCAGTAGACGATGCTCTGAATATCCTTAAGTTTACTAATAAGGAAGCAGCAATATGGTTGGAGAAGGTAGTTTTATCTGCAATATCTAACTGGGCGAATAAATCAGAGTCATTAAGTCCTGAGGATTATAAGCTTTTTATCAAAACTGCTTTCGTAGATGGTGGACCTGTTTTAAAAAGATTTAGACCTGCACCACATGGAAGAGCGCACAGAATTAGAAAGCGTATGAACCATGTCACTATAGTGGTGGAGAATAAAGTTAAAATTGAAGAATAAATAATTAATAAAACATCAGTTTCATGGGTCAAAAGACAAATCCAATAGGTAACAGATTAGGTATCATCAGAGGATGGGATTCTAGTTGGTTTGGTGGAAAAGAGTTTGGTCAAAAAGTTGTAGAAGACGAACAAATTAGAGTATATTTAAATGCTCGTATTCAAAAAGGTGGTATCTCAAAGATAGTCATTGAGAGAACGCTTAAGAGAGTAACTGTGACCATACATACATCACGACCTGGTATTATTATTGGAAAAGGCGGACAAGAGGTTGATCGTGTAAAGGAAGAGTTGAAAAAACTTACTTCTAAAGATGTACAGATCAATATCATCGAGATCAGAAAGCCTGAAATTGATGCAGCTATTGTTGGTGAGACGATTGCTAAACAAATTGAATCTAGAATTAATTATAAAAGAGCAATCAAGATGGCTATTCAGGCTGCCATGAGAGCTGGTGCGGAGGGCATCAAAGTCAGAGCTAGTGGTAGATTGAATGGTGCTGAGATGGCTCGTAGCGAAGAGTTTAAGGATGGTAGAACACCTTTACATACATTTAGAGCGGATATTGATTATGCTATAAAGGAGTCACTAACCGTATATGGTAAAATAGGGATCAAAGTCTGGATTTGTAAAGGCGAGATCTTAGAGAAAAGAGACTTGTCACCAAACGCTAATGTAGGTAAAGGTAACTCTGAAGGTGGATTTAGTTCTGATAACCGTGGTGGCGAAAGAGGTGGAAATGATAGAAGAGGCGGTAATGACAGACGAGGTGGTGGAAATGACAGAAGAGGTGGTGGAAACGACCGTGGTGGTGATAGATCGGGTGGCGGAGACCGCAATAAAAAAAGATAGGCATTAATTTGTAAAAATGTATTACCTTTGTGCCACTTTTGGTAAAGGGGTAGTTGTTTAAATAAAAAAAGATATGTTACAACCAAAAAGAACGAAGTACAGGAAGCAGCATAAGATGAAAACCAAAGGTATCGCTATTAAAGGTGGTACTATATCGTTCGGTTCCTTTGCACTTAAATCCTTGGATATTGGCAGAATTACTAACAGACAGTTGGAATCTGCTAGGATAGCGATGACTCGTTATATGAAAAGGGAGGGTAAAGTTTGGATAAGGATATTTCCAGACAAACCGATAACCAAAAAGCCTCAAGAGGTTCGTATGGGTAAGGGTAAAGGTCCTTTGGATCACTGGGTTGCAGTGGTTAAACCAGGTAAGATAATGTTTGAGATCGATGGTGTACCTTCTGAAATAGCAGTAGAAGCATTAAGATTAGCAGCACAAAAGTTACCGGTACAAACAAAGACGGTTGTAAGAGTAGATTATAGCGAATAATAAAATTTAGATGACATGCCATCAAAGAAATTTATAGAACTTCAAGGTATGACTGTAGAGTCAATCCAAGAAGAGTTAAAACAAGCACAATCTGATTTAGGCAGGATGAAGTTTGATCACGGTTCAAAAGGATTAGAAAATCCTTTGTTGCTTGGTGAGACTAAAAAAGATATAGCAAGATTAAAGACAGAGCTTCGTGCTAGAGAAGTTAAAGCTATGTCACCTGAAGATTTAGCTAAAAGGTCTAATATCAGATTAAGAAGAAAGTAATCACGTATAAAATTTAAGTCCAATGACTGACAATTTATTAAATAAAGTAAGAATAGGTGTTGTAGCTAGCTCAAAAATGGATAAGACAGTTACTGTTTTAATCGAGAGAAAATTGAAGCACCCTATATATGGTAAGTTCGTAAAGAAGTCCAAAAAGTTTTTTGTCCATGACGAAAAAAATGAGTGTACTGAAGGCGATACAGTAAAAATAACAGAGACTAAGCCTATTAGCAAGAATAAGAGCTGGAGATTAGTTGAAATTTTAGAAAAAGCGAAATAACTAATAAATATAATTAGTCATGATCCAACAAGAGTCGAGATTAAAGGTAGCTGACAATAGTGGTGCAAAAGAAGTTCTTTGTATTAGAGTACTTGGTGGTACTCGTAGAAGATATGCATCTGTCGGTGATAAAATAGTAGTAGCGGTTAAGTCGGCTACACCTAATGGTATCAAAAAAGGTACAGTTACAAAAGCGGTAATAGTACGTACATCAAAGGAGATCAGAAGGAAAGACGGTTCGTATATTAGGTTTGATGACAATGCGGTAGTATTGTTGAATGCATCTGATGAGCCAAGAGGTTCTAGGATTTTCGGACCTGTTGCGAGAGAGTTAAGGGATCGTGACTATATGCGTATTGTTTCATTGGCACCAGAAGTGCTATAATCTTTTAAATTTAGTAATATGCCTACTTCAAAGCGTTTTGCTCCAAAATTGAGCATCAAAAAGGGTGACAAAGTACAAGTTATAGCTGGTTCTAATAGAGGTGAATCAGGTGAAGTAAAACAAGTATTTCCAAAATTAAATAGGGCAATTGTAGATGGACTTAATTTAGTTAAGAAACATACTAAGGCTACCCAGGATAATCCTGGCGGCATAAATGAAATCGAATCTCCAATACATATCTCTAATCTAATGGTTATAGATCCAAAGACTGGTAAACCTACAAGAATGGGTAGAAAACTAGTTGACGGTAAATTAGTGAGATTTTCTAAAAAATCAGGTGAAATTATCAAGTAATGAGTTATATACCTAGACTTAAGACAAAATACAATACAGAGATTGTACCAAAGCTGTTAGAACAGTTCGGATATAAGACTGTAATGCAAGTTCCAAGATTGTTAAAAATATCTGTTAATCAGGGTGTAGGCTCTGCAACTCAGGATAAGAAGCAGGTGGATAATGCAGTAAATGAGATGACGACTTTTACAGGTCAGAAAGCTGTTGCAACGATTGCATCGAAATCTATCTCAAACTTTAAATTGAGAGAGTTTATGCCAATTGGTGCAAGAGTTACACTGAGAGATCGTCAGATGTATGAGTTTCTTGATCGTTTAGTTACTGTGGCTTTGCCAAGAGTAAGAGATTTTAAAGGAATCAATGACAAAAGTTTTGATGGTAGGGGTAATTATTCTTTAGGTATTAAAGAACAGATTATCTTTCCAGAGATTGATATCGATAAAGTAAGTAAAATTACTGGTATGGATATAACTTTTGTAACAACGGCAAAGACAGATGCAGAAGCATTTGCACTTCTTAAAGAGCTTGGATTACCATTTAAAAACCAAAAGAATTAATTGCAATGGCAAGAAAATCAATAATCGCAAGGGAAATTAAAAGAGAAAGACTTGTAGCAAAGTTTGCAGATCTTAGGAAGAAGCTAAAGGATGCAGGTGATTATGAGGCTTTAGATAAGTTGCCAAGAAATTCTTCTAAGGTTCGTTTACATAATAGATGTAAGCTTACTGGTAGGCCGAAAGGATATATGAGAAGGTTTGGTATTAATAGAGTTATGTTTCGTAAAATGGCTAATGAAGGGTTGATACCTGGGATTACTAAAGCCAGTTGGTAACATTAATAAATAGTAGAATAATTTAAGATGATAGTAACAGATCCAATAGCAGATTATCTAACAAGGATTAGAAATGCTCAACAAGCTGGTCACAAGGTAGTAGAAATACCTTCTTCAAATATCAAGAAATCAATAACAGAAATCTTGTATGAGAATGGTTATATTTTGAAATATAAGTTTGATGATGCTGCGGGTAAACAAGGAATTATTAGTATAGCGTTAAAGTATGATGTTGTAACTAAAAAGCCTGTTATACGTGAGTTAGGTAGGATTTCTAAATCTGGTTTAAGACAATATGCTGGTGCAACTGAAATACCGAAAGTCATTAATGGACTCGGTATTGCAATAGTATCTACTTCAAAAGGCTTGATGACGGATAAGCAAGCAAGAAAGGAGAATGTTGGCGGGGAATTACTCTGTTACATTTATTAATTTTATAAATTTTTTATAGTCATGTCAAGGATAGGTAAAGCTTTAATAAATATACCAGCGGGAGTAACAATAGATGTTTCTAAAGGAAATCTTGTTACTGTTAAGGGTTCAAAAGGTACATTGTCAGAACAGGTTAATCCTGATTTGAGTGTTAAGATAGATGACGGTGTACTTGTTGTAGAGAGACCGACTGACCAGAAAAGGCATAGAGAAGCACATGGCCTTTCTAGATCATTGATCAATAATATGGTAACTGGTGTATCTACGGGTTTTGTAAAGCAATTGGAATTAATAGGTGTTGGTTATAGGGTAAGTAATACTGGCAATTTGTTAGAATTATTACTTGGTTATTCACACCCAATTTATTTTCAAATTCCATCTGAGATAAAGTTGACCACTAAAATGGATAAGGGTGAAAGTCCTACCATCATTATGGAAGCAGCTGATAAGCAATTGCTTGGTCAAGTTTGTGCTAAAATAAGAACATACAGAAAACCTGAACCATACAAAGGAAAAGGTATTAAGTTTACTGGTGAGATCATCAGAAGAAAAGCTGGTAAGACATCAGGTAAGAAATAATAAATAGATAAATCCAAAGCTGTTTAAGATGGATAGTAAATTATATAATAGGACAAGAGTCAAATACAGAATTCGTAAGAAGGTAAGTGGAACAAGCACTAAACCTAGGTTGTCTGTATTTAGAAGTAATAAAGAGATATATTGTCAATTAATTGATGATGTTAACGGTGTTACGCTAGCAAGTGCATCAACAAAAGGTGTGGCTAAAACAGGTAATAAAGTAACTCAATCTGCTGAAGTTGGTAAAACAATAGCTGCGAAAGCGAAAGCAATTAGCATCGACAAGGTTGTTTTCGATAGAGGTGGATATCTTTACCACGGTCGAGTTAAGTCTTTAGCTGATGGAGCTAGAGAAGGTGGGTTAATTTTCTAAATAATATCAATTATGTCAACACCAGTTAAAGTAAATCAAGGAGAACCAGAATTGAAAGAGAAATTGGTAAATTTAGCGAGGGTTGCTAAAGTTACCAAGGGAGGTAGGACTTTTAGTTTTTCAGCCTTAGTAGTTGTAGGGGATGGTAATGGTTCTGTTGGACATGGTTTAGGTAAAGCTTTGGATGTATCTGAATCTATACAGAAGGCAGTTCAGGATGCTAAGAAGAATTTGGTCAAAGTATCTTTACATAAAGGAACTGTGCCACATGAGCAGAAAGGCAAGTATGGTGCAGGAAAGATCTTAATTAAACCAGCAGCAGATGGTACAGGAGTTATTGCAGGTGGAGCTATGAGAGCTGTACTAGAAATGGCAGGAGTACATAATTGTCTTGCTAAGTCTCAAGGATCTTCTAATCCGCACAATGTGGTAAAGGCAACGATAGATGCATTGTCTAAAATGAGAAATGCTCATGAAGTTGCAAAAAATAGAGGAGTATCTTTAAGTAAAGTGTACGAAGGATAATAAATATAAGCAGCAATGGCAAATATTAAAATAACACAAATCAAAAGTACAATAGACAGAAGTAAGAGACAAAAGGCTACTATGGTAGCTTTAGGTATCAAAAAACTTAATGGTTCTGTTGTTAAAGAAGTTACCCCACAGATAATGGGGATGGTAGCTAAGGTTCAACATCTAATAGTAGTTGAAGATATTTAAAAATATCAGCTTATTAAGTAATACGTAAATATTTACAAATGAAATTGCATAATTTGACCCCAGCAGCGGGTTCAGTTAAATCAGAAAAGGGTAGAATCGGAAGAGGTGAAGGTTCTGGATCAGGTGGTACAGCTGGGAAAGGTCATAAAGGAGCAAAAGCTAGATCAGGTTATGCTAGCAAAAGAGCTTTTGAAGGTGGACAAATGCCTTTACAAATGCGTCTTCCTAAAAGAGGTTTTAAGAATATTAATAACATTACATATGTAGGTATTAATGTTTCTAGACTTCAAGAAATATTTGATAATTTCGGATTGACAGAAATAACTAAATTGTCTTTATACAATGAAGGTATCATTAATAGGGGTGATAAGGTTAAAATCCTTGGTAATGGGGAGATATCTGTAAAACTTAATGTTAATGTAGACGCTTTTTCTGCTACTGCTAAGTCCAAGATTGAAGCAGCAGGCGGTACTATTAATGCTTAATATTTTTGAAAATGAACAAGTTTATTGAAACTTTAAAAAATATATGGAGTATCAAGGAGTTGAGAGATAGAATTCTCTTTACGGTGTTGATACTTGCTGTTTATAGATTAGGATCATTTATTGTGTTGCCTGGTGTAAATGCGTTAGCTTTGGATGCTGGTAATAGCAATAGACCCGCATCAGATCTTTTGTCTTTGATAAACACGTTCACAGGTGGTGCCTTCAACCAAGGTTCCATTTTTGCTTTGGGCATAATGCCTTATATAACAGCATCAATTATTGTTCAATTGCTTGGATTTGCAGTTCCTTATTTTCAAAGGTTACAGCAAAAAGAAGGCGAATCTGGTCGTAAAAAGATCACACAAATTACTAGGTTCTTGACTTTGTTGATTACTTTAGTTCAAGGCGGTGGTTATTTAGCCTTTTTAAGAAGTACTGAAGGAGCTATAGATCCAAATATTAGTGATACAGTTTTCTGGTTCAGTAATATGATAATCTTAGCTACAGGTACAATATTTGCAATGTGGTTGGGAGAGAAGATAACAGATAAAGGTATTGGTAACGGTATTTCTTTATTGATTATGGTTGGTATTATTGCAAAACTTCCAGCTTCATTTATTGCTGAAGTGCAAAGTAGGGCAGGAACTAATGGGTTAATTCCTTTAATTCTAGAGTTAGTTTTCTTCTTGTTTGTTGTAATCGCTACTATATTAATAGTTCAAGGGGTAAGAAAAATTCCTATTCAGGCGGCAAAGAGAATGGTAGGAAGAGCATCTGGTGATATTGCAGGTGGCGCAGGAAATGATTTTATTAATCTTAAGCTAAGTGCAGCTGGTGTAATGCCAATAATCTTTGCTCAGGCAATCATGTTTTTACCTTTAACAGCGGCTCAGTGGGCAGCTGGTGATGGTGGGACACAAAGTGATTTACTCTTGAGTTTAAATGATTGGAAATCATTTCCATATAATTTATTGTTTTTTGTACTGATAGTTTTATTTACTTATGTATATACGGCTTTAATTGTGAACCCACAACAATATGCTGAGTATTTAAAAAGACAAAATTCATTTATTCCAGGTATAAAACCAGGAGAGGATACACAGAATTATATCGACACATTAACCACTAGAATTACGCTTCCAGGAGCATTATTCATCGGTGCAATTGCTATTTTACCCGCTTTAGTTGCGGTAGCTGGTGTAACTGATTCATTTGCTATTTTCTTTGGTGGTACATCTTTATTGATTTTAGTTGGTGTAGTACTAGATACTTTACAACAAATTGAGAGTTATCTATTGATGAGAAAATATGATGGTTTAGTAAAATCTGGTAGAATCCAAGGGAGAGGAAATCAAGGTATTACTATAGGTGCAGGAATGTAATAGTCATGATCTATTACAAGACTGATGAGGAGATAGAATTAATGCGTGAGAGCAATTTACTGGTTAGTAAAACTCTTGCACATGTTGCGGGATTACTAAAAGTAGGTATCTCTAGTAAAAGTGTTGATAAGGAAGCCGAAGATTTTATAAGATCCCACGGTGGTGTTCCTGGTTTTAAAGGATATCGTGGATTTCCTGCTTCGTTATGTATGTCAGTAAATGATGCTGTCGTACATGGTATTCCAAATTCTACCGTATATACTGATGTAGATGTGGTTTCCATAGATTGTGGTGTTATACTTAATGGGTTTTATGGTGATGCAGCTTTTACATTTGCGTTTAAAAACGCTGATGAAAAAGTAGAGAAACTTTTGAGAGTGACTCGAGAATCATTAGAACGGGGTGTATCAATGGCTGTAGTGGGAAATAGAATAGGTGATATAAGCCATGCAATTCAGCACTTTTGTGAAAGAGTCAATGGCTATGGAATTGTTAGGGAGTTAGTAGGGCATGGAGTTGGTAGAAATCTTCATGAGGATCCTGAAGTTCCTAACTTTGGTTTGAAGGGCAAGGGTCCCATGTTGAAAGATGGAATGGTTATTGCGATAGAGCCGATGGTAAATATGGGGAATCGTGGCGTGAAGCAGAAAAATGATGGATGGACCATTGTGACAAGAGATGGAAAGCCATCTGCGCATTTTGAACATAGCGTTGCAATAAGGAAAAATGGTCCGGATATTTTATCAAATCATAGTATTATAGACGATGCAGTTAAAAATAACTCAGAAATAATAGATATTTCAATAAAAAGTTAGATATTTGCGCTCCAAATTAAAAAATGGCAAAACAAGACCTTATAAAGTTAGATGGTATCATAGAAGAAGCCTTATCCAATGCGATGTTTAGAGTTCGTTTGGAAAGTGGTCATCTCATAACAGCAACCATATCTGGCAAAATGCGAATGCATTACATTAGAATATTACCTGGAGATAAGGTGGCGGTTGAAATGTCTCCATATGATTTATCAAGAGGTCGTATTAATTATCGTTACAAATAATAGTTAAATACTTTATATAATGAAAGTACAAGCATCAATAAAGAAACGTTCTGCAGATTGCAAGATCGTTAGAAGAAAGGGGAAGCTTTATATCATAAATAAGAAGAACCCTAAGTATAAACAAAGACAAGGATAATAATTAAAAATTATGGCACGTATTGCTGGTGTAGATTTACCAAGAAATAAAAGAGGAGTCATAGGTTTGACTTATATTTATGGCATAGGAAGTACCTTAGCATCTAAGATATTAGAAGCAGCTGGAGTATCTGAACATACAAAAGTACAAGACTGGACTGACGAAAACATAAAGTTTATCTCTAAATATATTCAGGATGAATATAGAGTCGAAGGAGAATTAAGAAGTGAAGTTCAATTAAGTATCAAAAGGTTAATGGATATTGCTTGTTATCGTGGTCTTAGACATAGAAAGGGTTTACCTGTAAGAGGGCAGAGTACTAAGACAAACGCTAGGACTCGTAAAGGTAAAAAGAAAACAGTCGCTAATAAAAAGAAAGCAACCAAATAATAGTTAATTTATAATATTATGGCCAAAGGTAAAAAAGTAAGCAAAAAACGTGTTGTAAAAGTTGAGTCTGAAGGTTTAGCGTTTATACATGCGTCTTTCAATAATATAATCATTTCACTTTGTAACAGATCGGGTCAAGTGATTTCTTGGGGATCTGCTGGTAAAGCGGGTTTTAGAGGTTCTAAGAAGAATACACCATACGCAGCTCAAATGGCAGCTAATAGTGCTTCATCTACAGCTTATGAAGCTGGGTTAAGAAGTGTTGAGGTTTTTGTTAAAGGACCTGGTGCGGGAAGAGAGTCTGCAATTCGTGCTATAGATACATCTGGTATCAAGGTACTTAAGATAAAGGATATGACACCTGTACCGCACAATGGTTGTCGACCTCCAAAGAAAAGAAGAGTTTAATAAGTTTATAAAAACCATTCATAATGGCAAGATATACAGGGCCTACTACTAAAAAGGCAAGAGCATTTGGTGAACCAATTTTTGGTTACGATAAAGCTTATGAAAAACGTAAGTTTCCTCCAGGACAGCATGGAGCTAGCAAGAAGCGTAAACAACGTTCAGATTATGCTATTCAGTTAACTGAAAAGCAAAAGGCTAAGTATACTTACGGTGTTTTAGAAAGACAGTTTAGAACCCTATTTGAAAAAGCAGCAGCTAAATCTGGTGTGACAGGTGAGATTTTGCTTCAGTTGTTAGAGTCTAGGTTAGATAATGTGGTATTCAGAATGGGTATTGCGAAAACAAGAAGAGCTGCTCGTCAGTTAGTTACACACAAACACATTCTTGTTGACGGTATTTTGACAAACATCCCTTCAATGTTATTAAAACCAGGTTCAGTAGTGTCTGTTCGTGGTAAATCAAAAGAAGTTGAGGTTATCAAGAGCAATGTAACTGCAAAGAGAGATGGTTCAAAGTCTTTTGGTTGGATAGAGTGGAATGGTGATAAAATGGAAGGAAGGTATCTTGCACATCCTGAAAGGGAGAAAATACCAGAAAATATCAATGAGCAGCTTATAGTTGAATTGTATTCTAAATAATATTATGGCTATCCTTTGTGGATAGCCTATCCTTTTTAATTAAAATTAGAAAAATTATCATAATGAGTATTCTAAATTTTCAAAAACCAGAGAAAATACTTCTACAGAAATCAGATGATTTTGATGGTACTTTTGAATTTAAGCCATTAGAACAAGGGTTCGGTCAGACTATAGGAAATTCATTAAGAAGAGTTCTTTTATCATCTTTGGAAGGGTATGCAATATCTGCTATAAGAATAGCTGGTGTTGATCATGAGTTTTCCACAATAAAAGGAGTTGTTGAAGATGTTGTTGATATTATATTGAATATCAAACAGATTCGATTAAAGCCAATGGTAATAACAGAAGGATCTGAAGAAGAGAAATTGTATGTCACGATTTCAGGTAAGGATCAATTTGTTGCAGGTGATATTGAGGCTAGTACTAATACATTTAAGATCATGAATCCTGATCTTTATATTTGTACATTAGAGCCTAATGTAACTTTAGAAATCGAATTTACGGTTACAAAAGGAAGAGGTTATGTACCAGCAGATGAGAATTTGCCAAAAGATGCTTCTATTGGTGTTATACCTGTAGATGCTATTTATACGCCAATTAAGAAAGTAGCATATAAAGTTGAAAGTACACGGGTTGGACAACGTACAGATTACGAGAAGCTAACCATCGAACTTAAAACTGATGGAACTATTCATCCAGAGGAAGCTATAAAGGAAGCTTCTAGGATAATGATTCAACATTTGATGCTTATCACTGATGAAAATATCACATTTAATGATTCATCTTCAAGAGAAGATAGTATTGTTGATGAGCATATTCTTCATATGAGAAAGTTGTTGAAGACGTCACTTGAAGATTTAGATCTATCTGTAAGGGCTTACAATTGTCTTAAAGCGGCAAAAATTAACAGTCTGGGAGAAATGGTTAGATTTGATATGCATGAATTATTGAAATTCAGAAATTTCGGAAAAAAATCATTAGTAGAGATAGAAGAATTGTTACAACAGAAAGGTTTGACCTTTGGTATGGACCTTTCTAAATATAAACTTGACGAAGAGTAGTCGTATCGACCCAGTGTAAAAACTGGATGAATAATTATATTATTAACAGTATAAAACGTTGCTTGGTAATATCTAAGGTCGAATATAGATGTAAGCAATAGTGGTACACAATTAAAGTTTATGAGACACGGTAAGAAATTTAATCATCTTGGAAGGAAAAAGGGCCATAGAGATGCATTATTATTGAACATGGCTAATTCTTTGATTCTTCATAAAAGAATCAATACAACTTTAGCTAAAGCAAAAGCTTTGAGAGTTTTTGTTGAGCCAATTTTAACAAGATCAAAAGACAATACAACACATTCAAGAAGGATGGTATTTGCGGATCTTCAGAACAAAGCAGTTATCAATGAATTGTTTGACGTAGTTGCGCCTAAAATCGCTGATAGACCAGGTGGATATTGTAGAATTATCAAAACGGGTTTCAGAAAAGGTGACGCTGCAGAAATTGCGATGATTGAGTTAGTTGACTTCAATGATGTATTTGTAGCTAAAGTAGGTAATGCAAAAGCGTCCAATACAAGAAGAAGTAGAAGAAAGTCTGGAGGGGATAGTAGCGCAGCAGCTGTGGCAGCAGCAGCAGTAGTTGCACCTACAGTAATAGATGAAGTAGCAGGTAATGAAGAAGAATAATCTAATTAACCTAATGTAATACAAAGGGGTACTTTCCAGTGTGGGAGTATCCCTTTTTTATTATATTAATGTGACATTTATAATTATTCAAAGTAGATTTATCTTAAGTGCTTAGATTCTAAAGTTAGTCAGCCAAATAAGTTACTATTCATAGAAATTTTAGTATTGAATATAATTTGTTTATTATATATCTTATATTTGCACGAAGTTATTTTGACAAAATTAATATCATGGATTTTTTACAAACTAATAAAGCAGTAGTTCTTTTTGAAGACGGTAGTTTTTTTGAAGGTAGAGCTGCGGGTATTGCTGGTACTACCTTTGGTGAAGTTTGTTTTAATACGGGGATGACTGGTTATCAAGAGATTTTTACCGACCCTTCCTATTATGGTCAAGTATTGGTAACTACAAATGTCCACATAGGCAACTATGGTATTAAAGCGAGTGATACAGAATCATCTAAAGTACAGATAGCAGGATTAATTTGTAAAAATTTTACAAATGATTACAGCAGACCTATGGCTGACCAAGATATCCAACATTACTTTGAGGAAAATAATTTGGTATGTATATATGATGTTGATACAAGGTCTATCGTAAAAAACATTAGAGATAAAGGCGCAATGAACTGTATAATCTCTAGTGAAATCTTTGAATTGGAAGTATTAAAAGCTAAATTAAATGAAGTCCCTTCTATGGAAGGATTAGAATTAGCTAGTCATGTATCAACTTTAGAACCTTATTCATTGGGTGAAGAAAATGCTGATGTAAGAATAGCTGTCCTTGATTTTGGAACTAAGAGAAACATCCTTAAAAGTTTAGCTGATCGTGGAAGTTTTCTTAAGGTTTTTCCAGCTAAAGCTACATTAGATGAAATGCTGGGATTTAATGCAGATGGATATTTTTTGTCTAACGGTCCTGGTGATCCTTCCTCAATGGAGTATGCCATATCAACGGTAAAGGAAATATTGAAGCTGAAGAAACCTGTTTTTGGTATTTGTTTAGGTCATCAAATTCTTGCCTTAGCAAATGATATTTCTACCTATAAAATGCATCATGGTCATAGAGGAGCAAACCATCCTGTGATAAATATTCAAACAGGTAGATGCGAAATTACAAGTCAAAATCATGGATTTACCGTTAGTGAAGATGAAGTTTTAGCGCTTGTTGACACTATAGAAGTGACCCATAAAAACCTTAATGATGATACCATTGAGGGTATAAAAATGAAAAACCAACCTGCATTTTCAGTGCAATATCACCCTGAGGCCAACCCTGGGCCACATGATTCCAAATATTTGTTTGATGATTTTGTAAACCTTTTAAAACAATCAAAAAATAATTAAATAATGAGTGTAATTGTTGATATCAGAGCAAGAGAGATTCTAGACTCTAGAGGAAATCCTACTGTAGAAGTAGAAGTTTTAACAGAAAATGGAATTATGGGTAGAGCAGCAGTACCTTCTGGGGCGTCTACAGGAAAGTACGAAGCTGTTGAACTTAGAGATAATGATAAAAGTCGTTTTCTAGGAAGGGGTGTTTTAAATGCTTGCAATAATATAGATGATAAGATTAGAGAGGCTTTAATTGGCGAAGATGTATTTGAGCAAAGATATATTGACGATATCATGATAGAGCTTGATGGAACAGAAAATAAGTCTTTGTTAGGAGCAAATGCAATACTTGGAGTATCTATGGCAGTTGCAAAAGCTGCTGCTGAAGAATCTGGTCAGTCTCTTTATAGATATGTGGGTGGAGTGAATGCACATGTGATGCCTGTACCAATGATGAATATTTTGAATGGTGGCTCACATGCTGATAACAGTATTGATTTCCAGGAATTTATGATTATGCCACTGGGTGCGGACTTGTTTTCTGAAGGGCTAAGAATGGGTGTGGAGGTTTTTCACCATTTAAAAACCGTACTTAAGTCAAAAGGATATTCTACCAATGTAGGTGATGAAGGTGGTTTTGCACCAAATATAAAGTCAAATGAAGAAGCTATCGAAATTGTATTAAAAGCAATCGAGTCTGCTGGTTACAAGCCAGGAATTGATATTATGATAGCAATGGATGCAGCAGCTTCTGAGTTCTACAATGAAGAAGAAAAATTATACCATTTTCATAAGTCTGGTGGTAAAAAGTTAAGTAGTGATGAGATGGTGGATTACTGGGCAAGTTGGGTAGATAAGTATCCAATATTCTCAATAGAAGATGGTCTCCATGAAGATGATTGGTCTGGATGGTCAAAGATGACTAAAGCACTTGGTAATAGAATTCAAATCGTAGGGGATGATCTTTTTGTAACAAATACAAAGAGATTACAAAAAGGAATAGAGACAGAAGCAGCGAATTCTATTTTGATAAAGGTTAATCAGATAGGTTCTATTACAGAAACTATTGATGCAGTGAATCTTGCAACTCGGAATGGTTTTACATCTGTGATGAGTCATAGATCAGGAGAGACAGAAGATACTACGATTGCGGATTTGGCAGTTGCATTGAATACAGGACAAATCAAAACTGGTTCTGCATCAAGAAGTGATAGGATAGCTAAATATAATCAATTGCTGAGAATAGAAGAGGAGCTTGGTGATTCAGCATTTTATCCAGGCAAATCTTTGTTATCATAAGAAGTTTTTAAGGTCTCTTTCATATTATTTCAAGGTCAAAATAAGTTTAATATGTCAAAAAATAAGAAGTTACTAGATGATGTTGCTAAATCAGCAGGTATTTCGCCTTCATGGATAAACAAATACACGGTGGTTACCACTCTTTTTATTGTATGGGTTACATTTTTTGATAAGCATAATATCTTTGCTTATCAAAAATTAAAAGGTACCATTGCAAAGATGGAGATGGAAAAGGAACAGTTGAATGAGGAAATAGCGCAAGCACTCAAGGACAAGCAGGATTTAGAATTAGATCATGAGAAGTTTGCGCGGGAAAAGCACCTCATGCATAAGGCTGATGAGGAAATCATTTTAATAGAACAAAAGTAGTAAATACCAAATTGTATGAGCGTATTAGTAAATAAAAATTCAAAAATCATTGTTCAGGGATTCACTGGAAAAGAAGGTAGTTTTCATGCAGAACAAATGATAGAATATGGAACCAATCTTGTAGGTGGTGTTACTCCGGGAAAAGGTGGCACAGAACATCTAGGGAAACCAGTTTTTAATTCAGTAAAAGAAGCTGTTGAGAAGGCAGGTGCGGATACATCTATCATTTTTGTACCACCAGGGTTTGCAGCAGATGCCATCATGGAAGCAGCTGAGGCTGGTATTAAAGTGATCATTTGTATCACAGAAGGTATCCCTGTACAGGATATGGTGATAGCAAAATCTTACATCGAAAAATTTGACACAACTTTAATTGGGCCAAACTGTCCAGGTGTCATCACACCAGAAGAAGCAAAAGTAGGTATCATGCCAGGTTTTGTTTTCAAAAAGGGTAGAATTGGTGTTGTATCTAAGTCAGGAACATTGACTTACGAAGCCGCTGATCAGATCGTAAAAGCAGGTATGGGGATTTCTACTGCAATAGGTATAGGTGGTGACCCAATTATCGGCACACCTACAAAGGATGCTGTGAAATTGTTGATGGAAGATCCTGAGACTGATGGGATAGTCATGATCGGTGAGATAGGTGGTAATTACGAAGCTCTAGCTGCGAGATATATCTTGGAGACAGGAAATAAAAAACCTGTAGTAGGATTCATAGCTGGGCAAACAGCACCTAAAGGACGTACTATGGGTCATGCAGGGGCAATCGTAGGAGGTCACGAAGATACTGCGGAAGCCAAAATGAAGATTATGGAAGAGTGTGGTATTCACGTAGTGCATTCTCCAGCAGATATTGGTATTACCATGGCAAAGGTTCTAAAAGGATAGGCAAAATGTAAGGTTTAAGTTTTTAGATTTTCTTCTGAATCTCATTCATAATCTTAGCCTTAATCTTAATAAAAATGGGTTGTAAACATCAAGTTCACAACCCATTTTTTATTCTTTAATAAAGATAATTTATCTAAACTTATACCGCAAAACTTTCTCCACAGCCACACGTGCGTGCTGCATTCGGATTATTAAAATAAAAACCTTTGCCATTAAGACCACCAGAAAACTCTAACGTTGTATTACATAAATAAAGAAAACTCTTTAAATCTGTAACTACCCTCACGCCATTATCATCAAATACTTGGTCGTTTGGTTTGTTTTCATTGTCAAAATCCATGCTATAGCTAAGTCCAGAACAACCACCACTAGTCACACTTACCCTAACGAAATAATCATCAGAAAGATTTTTGGTGCGAATGACTTCGACAATTTTATCTTTAGCACTATCAGCTACAAATAACATAGGTAAAGTATTTAATTTAAGAATTAGGCATTTACCGCATCTGCATCAGCAAGAACCACGTTTTTGCTTTTATAATCAGCGATGGCACTTTTGATAGCATCTTCTGCTAATACTGAACAGTGGATTTTTACTGGTGGTAATGCTAGTTCTTCTACAATATCCATATTGTCAATAGCTAACGCATCATCAATGGTTTTCCCTTTTAACCATTCTGTTGCAAGTGATGAGGAAGCTATAGCTGACCCACAACCGAAAGTCTTGAACTTAGCATCAATGATTGTATTTGACGCTTCGTCTACTTCTATCTGAAGTCTCATAACGTCACCACATTCTGGTGCACCTACAAGACCTGTTCCTACATTTTTTTTACTTTTATCAAGTGTACCTACATTTTTTGGATTCTTAAAATGATCTAGTACTTTTTCTGAATATGCCATGTCTTATTATTTTAAAATTTAAAGATTTATAATTAATGCTCTGACCATTGGACTGACTCCAAGTCTACACCTTCTTTATACATTTCCCAAATCGGACTTAGGTCTCTCATATGATTTACTCCTGCAGTTACAGCTTTGATAGCATAATCGATATCTTCATCTGTTGTAAATCTACCAAGACTAAACCTAATAGAAGAGTGGGCTAAATCATCACCAAGACCTAAAGCTACAAGCACATATGATGGCTCAAGAGACGCTGATGTACAAGCCGAACCTGAGGAAACAGCAATGTTTTGGTTAAACGTCATCATTAAGCCTTCTCCTTCTACATGTTTGAAAGAAATATTGGTAACATGAGGCATTCTATGATTCACATTGCCATTGATATACACTTCTTCTAGCGTGTCAAAATATGCTTTTTCTAACTTATCTCTTAGTACAGATAGTCTAGCTGCATCCTTGTGCATTTCCTCTTTTGCAATGGCAGCTGCCTTACCGAAACCAACAATTCCTGGAACATTAAGTGTACCTGATCTCATACCTCGTTCATGGCCACCACCATCCATCTGAGCAGTAACTTTGACCCTTGGATTTTTTCTATTTACGAAAAGAGCTCCCACACCTTTAGGACCATACATCTTGTGTGATGTAAATGCCATTAAATGTACACCTACTTCCTTAGGATGTGTGGTGATTTTTCCCACAGCTTGGGTAGCATCGCTCATGAAAAGAATGCCATGTTTTTGGCAAATATCCCCAATTTCTTTCATTGGTTGGATGACGCCTGTCTCATTATTCGCCCACATGATCGAAATCAAAATGGTTTTATCAGTAATGGCTGCTTCTAGTTCTGCGAGATCTATTAATCCATCATGTTGTACGTCTAGGTAAGTCACTTGACCACCCATTTTCTCTACTTTTTTACAAGCATCGAGTACTGCTTTATGTTCTGTTTTGGTAGTGATAATATGATTACCCTTACCAGCATACATTTCAAAAATACCTTTGATAGCTAAGTTGTCAGATTCTGTAGCACCTGATGTAAATATGATTTCTTTAGAATCAACAGCAAGTAGGTCTGCAATTTGTTCTCGTGCATAATCTACTGCTTCTTCTGCCTTCCATCCGAATGGATGATTCCTACTTGCAGCATTACCAGGTATTTCATAAAAATATGGTAGCATTGCTTCTACTGCTCTTGGATCCGTAGGTGTGGTGGCATTATTGTCAAGATAAACTAATCTCTTATCACTCATTATTTCTTAATTATATTAAATCTAAATACAAAAGTAACACTATTTTGTTTAATGAAGGGCGGCTTTTAATTAAACTTTATAAAAATATTGTACTTAAGTGATGATAACTTTTATCTCAATTCGCATATAATATTAGTTTTATGTTTTAATCATGGATTAGTAGATGATTATAAATCACAGTTTGTATGATGTAACTATAAGGAATTTTGAGAATTTTTCTATCAATACTTGTTTTTCTAGATAGTTTCCTCAAGATTTTTGTCTGAATGTGCACTATTTTTAATAACTCGCACTTCATCAACTTTGGTATCAGATTTAGAAATGATGATAAATTTGTAGTTATCTAAAGTGATTTCTTCACCAACTTCTGGTATACTACCGTGTGTCATTACTATATAACCTGACAAAGTAACATATTCTTCTTCTGGCAAATTAAGATTTTCATATTTGCTATTTAGATAACTGAGTTCAAGTCTACCTGAAAATATAAATTCATTTTCAGATAAAACGGTTTCTGTAAATTCTTCTTCATCGTGTTCATCTGCAATTTCTCCAAATATTTCTTCTAGAATATCTTCCAAGGTAATAATACCCGCGGTTCCTCCGAACTCATCTACTACACAAGCTATATTTGTACTACTTTTTATGAACTTATACATCAGATCTTGTACATTCATGACATCAGGAATGTATTCAATATCCATGATGTGTCTCTTAATGCTTGCTGGATTTTTAAATAATTGTTGATGGTGAAGATAGCCTATTACATTTTCGATATCGCCATCCACCACTATAAGTCGAGAGTGTTTGGAAGAGATGAAAGTTTCTTTTACCGTTGGTATATCGTCGTTTTTATCAATAAATACGATTTCATTTCTCGGAATCATGCATTCTCTTACCTTCAACTGATGCAGATTAAGGGCATTGGATAGGATTTCTTTATCTATTTCTTTTTCTTCATTGACATTAGAATTTATGTAATGTTCGAGATCGAGCTTCGTTATACTCGTTTCATTGTCTGTTTGTACATTTCCGAAAATTACTTTGATAACAAGATTAGACGTTTTAGTCAATATCCAACTTGGTATTAATAATATCCATTTAAAGAAATTTAGTATGTAAGCGAGTCTGAAAACTAATTCGTTAGCAAAAAGTCTAAACATAGTCTTTGGAATAAATTCACCAAACACTAACAGGACCAATGTAAGTATTATTGTAGTTGTAAATGATATTGCAAAGGATTCTGAAGGGAGAACTAACTCTAATAAAGGTGTGATGAGTTGGCTGAAAAATATAGTGTACATTACTAGTACTATATTATTGCCTACAAGCATGGTACTTAGGAAGGATTTCGGGTCATTATAAAGGGCAGTAAGTATACGACCCCTTTTAGAACCTTTATTTTTTAATACTTCTACGCTTAGTTTATTTGCTGATAAATAAGCTATTTCACTACCTGAGAAAAACGCAGATAGTATCAAAGTAATAATGACCGAAATTATTGCAATGGACATTTAAAATAGTTGAGACGCAAAATTAGTCAATTAGACTGACAAAATCAGTAACATTCATTTTGCCTTGTACTTTTTTCTTTATTTCTATACGACTGAAGTCTTGATTTGCCCTGAAACCAAAACCATATGTAGTATCCCCTTTCTCCGCTTGAGTGATTCTGACTATTTTTTCAGTGTACACAATCCTATCTTTTTCGTCCCAAATGAGTTCAGGTGTCTCAAGCTTTTGATTTTTTGAATCATAAAAGATAACATTTCCTTTTGCGGTCACTTTGGATGTACGAGCTTCTCTGACAGCATTGTCTGCTTTGAGCCAACTGTCCACTACTTTTTGTTCGTTAAGGAACTCAATAAGTATACCTTTTGGGAAAACATCTTTTGAGTCATTATAAGCATTGTACCTTTCTAAAACAGGCGCATTGATGATCACTTTGACTGATGCTGAATCGCTGTAGAATATTCTTATATTTTTACCACGCTCCACATTAGTTTGTAAATCTTCTGCCAATAGTTGGTTGATTTCTTCTACTTCATTACTACAAGCTGTAAAACCTAGTACTAATAAAAGCCAATAAAATAGCCTTAGGATTTGCATTGGTGAATGTGATGACATACTTATGTATTTACAATTATCGCACTAAGGTAAGATCACCGGCGTAATTCATGGTATAATCATCGATAAATCTCACCAGAGCCCTCCATGCAAAGATGCCAGGATTCATCGGTTTGCCATTAAAAGATCCATCCCAACCATTGTATTGATCGTTGATAATTAACTCACCCTTGGCATTAGGAATTCTAATGTCTTTGCCTTGATATACGAGATTGCCCCATCTATCATAAACTTCTAAAAGCTCGACATACTTAATACCACGATTGCCCCAAACATTAAAAAACTTATTGTAGATTTCATTATCAGGTTTAAAAATATTTGGTGCGTGGAGTTCATAATTTTTGATAACCCTGATGGTTACTGTGGCATCCTCGGTACACCCATTTAAATCCGTCACAGTGAATGTATATGTGGTCGTTGATTT
>DAOLFJ010000299.1:0-5698 GCA_035326365.1 Saprospiraceae bacterium
TCGTCAGAACCATAACCTATTGATTAGCAACTAAGAAAATTTTTAAACATGCTCTAAGCAAAATATTATTTTTCAATTTTAGTTATATAGTTTTATCACATTAAAAACATTTAAAATGATCATCAGGACCATTATGACTTTTGCAGTTGTCTTTACTTTGGTAGTAAGCGCTGCTGCTCAAGATACAAATACAAAGAAAAAAGTAGTTATCGTAAAAAAAACAGACGATAATGGCAAAATTACAGAAAGCCGAACGGAAGCAGAGGGCGCAGAAGCAGACGCTTTGATAAAAAAGATGGAAGCGGAAGAAGGAGTCAGTATTAATGAATCTGATGAAAAAGGGAAAAAGGTAATTCGTATTGATAAGTCTATGTCTGAGGAAAAAGTCAATGCTTCTGATAATAAAAATGTAGAAATCACAACAGAAATTATCAATGGCAATAAAAAGGAAAGGTACAAAATCATAAAATCTGATGAGGAAGGTGACCAAACCTTGGAATGGGATGGAGAGGGCGAAATGCCTGAAGATATCAGAAAAGAATTAGAACAATTGGATATAGACACAGAGATAGAAGGTGATGTCATGCGTATTCATATCGATGCCAATGACATGGAAAAAGAAAAAAATGATGAAAGAATCGTTATCAATAAAAAACAAAGAGATGGCGAAAAAAGGCAACGAATGATGTGGAAAGAAAGAGATGGCAAATCATTTCCCGAAGGAAGAAGTAGATCTATTGGTTTTAAATCCGATAGTCCAAACACAAATAAAGTGAGTCTAGGTGTCATGATAGAAAACACGGACAGCGGTGTGGTAGTGACAGATATCGTATCTGGCTCAGCAGCAGAGTCAGTAGGTTTAAGACGTGGTGATACTATCCTTAAGATCAATGATAAATACATTTTCACCATCAATGGACTCTTGGAAGCCCTAAATCCATTCAATCCTGATGAAAAAGTAAAAATTAAATATATCAGAGAAGGCAAAGAAAAATCTGGCAGCGGTAAGCTAAAAGCTAGATAAGATAAATTATTAGTTCATTCATCAAAATCTTTAAAAGATGAGTATGTTTTCCATGCCATACTCATCTTTTTTTTGGATGTTATTGCTTTTTATCTCCTACAAGTAGAATTCCGAAATCTATCTCAAAAATTTGTTTGCCATTGGTAAATAATACACCTGGAGTGAGATAGAAATTATTAAATTTACCAGAGATGTTTAACCCATAAACGATATTACTTTCAGCATATTCGTCTCCATACAAGTCTAAAGAGCCACTTGACCATTCGAGCGTTCCTCCAGGGATAATAACAATATTACTTTTTAAATTGTAGCTTCTATAGAATCCCAATCCTAATCCGAAACTATTTTTGGATGCATCGTAATCAGTATTCTTTAAGTTTTTATAGTAGCTATGCAAATTAATGGTGATAGGTCGATTCTGATTGTTTTGTCTGACTAATAAGCAATTTAGATAGGGGCTAAAAGACCTTTTATTATCGTATATCTCACTATGTCGAAGCTCTAAATCTACACCTAAAGTGAGCCTGCTATTAATAGTAAATCCAGCATTAAACCCAAAAACATCTATATTGTCAAAAGAGGATAATCTTCCAGTGAAGTTCAGACCACTCTGATTTTCATTAAAAAGATAGTTTTGTGAATAACTAAATATAGCTGTAAGGAGAAGGAATAGTGTAAAAAATGTTGATTTCATTTGAAAGGTTTTTTTGTTAAATGAATTATTTCGACACAAATATAATATTTTTTTTTTCTCTTCAAATTCTTTCTACCAATTCCAACCATTTGGTCAAAACGGATTTTAGAGCATCTTCCTTAGATTGAACTTCTGAAACTGACCTAAATTTTGCCACTTTCCTTCCATCAGAAAAGTCGCCTTCTAGGAGCCCAGTATCGTCTTTAATTCTCGCTCCCGTAGGAAAAACAAGTAATACACTATCTTTTTTGTATAGATTCATGACCACAATGTCTCTTTTATATTCTTTAGGGTCAAAGTCTCGCATCTCACCTGTAAAATAAAAGGCTGGCGAGTTCCATTTGATTTGTTCTCCTATCTCAGTACTGCCATCTAAAATAACTTTTCTAAGCGAAGCTACCACATCCTTTAATGGATGATCATTAGTATGGTAGAATGTTGTGACTTGTTCTTCCATATTTGGTTTAGACGTTTTTGCCATTTTATGTTTCTTTAAATTTTATGTTTGCGGCTGCTAGTAATTGTTCTATTTTTTTAAGACTTGACGGTCCCATACCGTGTAAATTGGCTATTTCTTTTCTAGTAAATTTGCATAAAGACTCTAAATCTGAAACTTCTATGCTTTCTAATGCACGTCTTGCCGGTGCACTAAATTCATCTATAAACATTGATGTTAAGTTTTTTTCTGATTCGCATATTGGACAGATCGGACAGTCACTACTTTTATAGTATTTATGACCTGATTCACAAATTCTAAGCGTTTTATTTGCTTTTGAAATCTTCATTTACTTCATGTACTCTGAATGTTACAATCTCCCGAATAAGTTCATATGGCATCTCTTGGTCAAGTGGAAACTGGATAGAACCTTTGCCCGTTTTATATTTCGCAAGCTCTTTTTGGAAGGCAATGTTTCCAGAAGGAAGCGCATAAAATCCAATATGACTTTTGAAAGCTGCAAAATAGACAAGCGGTTTTTTGTGCAACTTATAACCAGGCATATTATAAGATATTCCCTCTACGGCTTCAGGTGCACCTTCCATAATTACTTGCCTAATTTTGTTTAATATGTCTGTTATCTCTTTTGGCCAATCTGCCAAGTATTCAGCAACAGTAGTATAGGTTTTGCTTTGCTTCATAAGTGCGCTATAAAATTTACTTATCACAATTAAACATCCATCTGACACCAAACTTATCCTCACAACTTCCGAAATATGCTCCCCAAAACATAATATCCAATTGTTGTTCGATTTTGCCACCATCAGATAGCGCAACAAAAAGTCTTTGGGTTTCTTCCTTAGTATCAAGGTGCAGATTGATGTACATATTATTTCCAACGTTAACGTTAAAGCCCATTTCTACAGGCGAATCTGTTCCCATGAGCACAAAGTCACCCATAATTGGTAATTCCACATGCATGACGCCATTTCTTAAATGATCTGGAAGTGGAGGCAAACCTTCCATAGGAGGCATATCGCCAAATCTCCTAATGCCAGGAGCCACAAATTCTCCACCAAAAACAGTTTTATAAAAGTTAAATGCTTCTTCTGTCTGAGATGCAAAATTGAGATATACGCTTACTTTAGCCATTTAATTTTTATTTAGATTCTAGAATATTTTTGATATTTTTGAGATTTTGTGTTTGTGCTTTTTTGATAATATATCCACCCATAAAGTAGCTCATCAAATTCATGGGGTAGGTAGACTTACTGTAAAATTCACTAGTAAGTGTGGTTTGATTTTCACTCACTTTTGAGAGAATATTTGCGGCTTTAGATTCGCCTTTCATTGGTCTTTTGAATCGCAAATCTAGGTCTATTCTATCCATGGACATTGCTGTGATTTCTTGCTCACCTTCTCCTACTCCGTCCATCTCACTATTCCATTTTTGGATAGCACCTACAGTTCCATCCGTACCTATAATCTCGGGAACAAGATTAGGATCTTCTAAAACCCATACACTATATTTTTCTTGATTTTTTAATATTCTTATGTAGTCAAATACTTCTTGCTGAGGCTTATTTATTGTTTCAGAGACACTTATAGTGAATTCTTTGGGAATAAAAATAGCAAGCACAAGCAGGAATACTAAAAATAACAATATCCCGAATCCAACTTTTTTAAGTATTTGCATTATTAATAATTTGTTTTAAATATGCAAAGGTACATCTTAATTTTTATTCTAACTTGTTTAAAAACGTCATTTATAGGGTGATTTGCGACAGATGTTTTACCTTTGTTGGGTACAAAAATGTTTTCATGAAGACCATAGCCATCCTTGTACCTGAGCATGCGGTAATGCAAGCAGTTGCTGACCCACAGTATTGTTTTAGTGCTGTAAATCAGTTTTTAATACAAGCAGGTAAGTTGCCATTGTTTGATATTAAACTTGTCGGCAGTAATGAAGTGGTTACCCTAAACTTTGGCTCTTATCAGGTTAATGTAGATGCACTCATAGATGATATCCAGAAACCAGAATTGATTTTTATTCCAGCACTTTTTGGGGATATGAACAGTGCCGTTGATGCAAATAGGGATCTTATTCCTTGGATTGTAAAGAATTATACACAAGGATCTGAAGTGGTTTCTCTCTGTTTAGGTGCTTTTCTGCTGGGAGCTACTGGATTGTTGAATGGGCGGAAATGTTCTACTCACTGGGGATTTATAAATCAATTTAAGGTGATGTATCCTGATGTAGATGTGCAAGATGGTCAGATAATCACGGAAGACGAACGACTATATTCTAGTGGTGGAGCAAACTCGTACTGGAATTTATTGCTTCACCTTGTTGAGAAATATACGGATAGAGAAACGGCAATACTTACGGCTAAATATTTTGCTATTGATATTGACAGAAATAGCCAGTCAACTTTTATAATTTTTAATGGTCAAAAGTCCCACCAAGACGAAGCCATAAAAGTCGCTCAACAATTTATAGAAAGCAATCTCCAAGAAAAGCTTTTTATAGAACAAATAGCCGATCAGGTTGCTGTAGGGCGACGAAGTTTTGAGAGAAGATTTAAATCAGCTACAGGCAATACAGTATTAGAATACATCCAAAGAGTCAAAATAGAAGCCGCCAAACGCAATTTTGAGTCCACATCCATGAATATTTCAGAAGTTATGTACAAAGTTGGATATAATGATGAAAAGTCATTCCGTTCTACATTCAAAAAAGTGACAGGCGTGACTCCTATTGCATACAAAAAGAAGTATCAGAAAAACACAACAGCTGTTTAGACCAAAATAAGATCATCATTATGCATAATAAATAAAAAAGGCTTCAGAAATATATTTCCGAAGCCTTCATAAAAAGTTTTCTCAACTTTATTTTTTCCACGGAAGCCTATGAGCGGTCCTTCCTATTTCTTTACCGAATCTTACACCTTCTTCACAATCCATTCTGAAATGTACGCCAAGTGGGACTCTAGACCATGCATTTTCATTAGCCATTTCTTCAAAACTGTCAAATGTACGTGGAGTACCTTCAAATTCAGTTCTGTTTTTATGACAATTGTCAGTCATCCTATATGAATACCCAAATATATAACCTAGAGCCTCAGCACCTGCTGCACCCATGGTAGAGTGACCAGATGGGTACGCTGGGAATGATGGTGTGACCCCTTCTTCTCCTGTAAGTGGGTTGTAAAGATTGGGTTCCCATGATGGGTCTATTACTCTTTGAATGTACGATTCAGGTCTTTCTACATTGTAATGATATTTTGAGTTCCAGCATGCTACACCTGCATCGTTACTTGCAGTACCTACCAATGCTGTCATCCATACGGCAGTCTCTAGGTTACTTTTCTCCAGTTTTAATACTTGGTCACCGATCGCTAGCATACGTACACCAGGGCTAAATGTAAGGTTAAGAAGATCGTCACTCCAAAATTCGCCGACCCATTCTGCTTCATATGACAGTGTAGGTGTGTTTTGAGAATAAACTTCTATAGCTTGTGAATACAAGTGTGATTTTGTATCT
>DAOLFJ010000021.1:0-1424 GCA_035326365.1 Saprospiraceae bacterium
GGTCAAGCCTACCCTGCCAAAAACGACTTGCAAACAAACATTTTGATCATTAAAAACTGCTTCTTCTACATTAAAACAAATACTAGAAGTAGTCATCCAAGTGCCATCTACAGGTAAAAAAACACCACCATTCTGAACATCATTAAGATCAATTGCATAATTTAAAAACCCCAAAGTCGCTTCAAAATCCAAAGGTCCATTAATGCTACTCGCATCGACATCTTGCATATCTTGAACCAAAGAAAACGCACCATAAGCAGCAGGTAATGAAGATGTTCCAGAAACATATGTCGCCAATGATGCATCATAAAAAATTCGATAATTCTGTCCTGCTAAACCGAAATTGACACCACCATTTCTTCTCAGTTGCACATCATAACATACTTGATTTGTGGCACAATCAACGCTTTCCAGATTTAATCTAATATCATAGTTTTGTGCACCCAAAATACTAAAAGTGAAGGCCAAAAATATGGTAAAAAATAGACGCTTCATAAAATAAAATTTAAGAGTTTTGAAAATAGAGCTAAGTTATTTTGCTTCTTAGCACCTGCCAAATTTCATTGATAGGATACTAAGAAGCTATTTAATATTTCGCTAATTTCTTGGTACATCCGAAAACTTACCATTATTTAACAACCATACATTTTTATCCTGAACATTAACATCTCCATTCAAATCCAAATCATTGAGGAAATAGCTACTGTTTTGACCATTTTGGTTGAGCCAAAGATCTTTGTCATTTACATTGATATCTGTATCCGCCGATGAAGAATTTACTTGTTGACCATTTCCAGCATACATAACCCATTTACCACCTACATTTTTTTGACCAAAACCTAGCAAAGTCTTATAAGAATCTTGGTTTGTAAAATCATAAGAAATGACACCATTTACGATTGGCACTTTGACGTGTGACATGACGATCAAGTGATTTCTATGTTCGATAACTACATAATAGGTCTCATTGATATTAATGTCACAGCAGTCAAATCCGGAAGGAATTTGAACCGTTCCATTACTAAAAACTAATGCAGCTTTTGTACAAACGGTAGTGTTACTATTAACTCCTGTTCTCAAACTGACTAAAACCCAATCTGTGGTATTGGTAGGATAACCTGCATTCGGTGTACCCGTAAGATTGTAATCAAAACCATCTCCTTCTGTTCCATTATGATTCCACGGCGCAACATTATATGGCTGTCCTGCGGGCGTCTCTTGACCAAAAAACGTCACTGGATCTTGTCCTGGCAAATACCTTAGATTATTTAATGTAGTAGACATCAGACCTGAAAAACTATTATAAGGTCCTTCTAATAATACCTTGGTAGAAATCTCAACACATGATTCAGGCACCGTAATCGTCACCGTAGCATTAGAACAAACATTCGGAATCGTATCTAAATTACAAACTTGATAGATCA
>DAOLFJ010000021.1:1524-30931 GCA_035326365.1 Saprospiraceae bacterium
ATGGATCGAGTGGATCTGGGTCTGTATTGTCTGGGTCGCCATCGCCATCTGTGTCACAGAAGGAAGCATTAACAATGACAGTATCACTTGGTGGACTATAACAATCATTATTTGCATTATAATAAAATGCGTAATAAATACCTTCTACAGCAGCCGTTGGTGTCCCGTAGGCCAAACCAGAATGTGCATCATTTGTAAACCAAACTAATGTGGATGTTCCTGGCGCGCTACTAGTTTCAAGCGATGTTAAATCAAAAGTATTGGAAGGGCAATTTGCATTCACTTCTTCTGCACTTAAGGTAGGCGCAATAGTAGGACAACAATCAAATCCGACATCATTAGCACCTCTTGTATCTACGAATGCTGAATAAACTCTTATTACATTAATCACACTCGCTAGAGAACCAACTGAAATTTTGACTTCATCGAATGGAAGTGATGTAATAAAACCAACATTATATATGCCTGGACCCGGATTAATCCAAATTCCTAGTAATGATAATTCAATAAGATTACCGGCTGTTTGACATTCTTGTTCTACACCATCTAGATAGGTACAAATATTAATTGAACTAAATAAATCCGCTTGGATTAATGTATTTGTATCTTCAATTATAAAACCAGCTGTACTTCCTGCAGGATAGGTAGATAGTGGATCTTGAACTGAAATATCGCCAGTTGCTAATACACCTGCCACAACCGTAATAGTCGCAAAATCTGTTTGAACTTCAGAGATTACATTTGGTGAATTATTGACAGAACAAGCTACACAAGCAACACCAAATATTCCTGTTTGATCACTATTGATAATCACTGGGAAAGTTGGTTCTGATAGGAAATACGTTTCATCGCATTCCAAATCAACAGCACATAAATTTTTAATAACAGATCTAAATACTTTGGTCTCTCCGGTATTGATACCCACAATATTTTCAACAGAGATTCTTACTTCATCAAATGGTAAAGTCGTAACAAAACCCACTGTTTTTTTACCATCATCTGGAAATATAGAAGTCTCCACGGTGAGAATGTTATTTACACCAGTTTTGGTTTCTTGTAGTGTCCCATCCAAATATGTTCTAATAGTAATGCCATTCAATAAATTGGCATACAAAAGTGATGTATTTTCTATTTCAAATCCCGCAAACGCACCTGCATCATAATCTGAAATACCGTCTTTAACACTAATACTTCCACTTACACCAACTCCTGCCGTCAAGACAATAGTTGCAAAATCTTCGGTATCATTATTAATGACATTGGCTACATTATTTATGGCACAGCCAACACACAGAATTCCATCAATACCAGTATTTACATTATTAATTAATACTGGATAAGTAGGTTTTACAAGACTTGTGACGACATTACACAATGGATCTGGACCAGCACAAAACTGCTCCAAAACTGCTTTGTACACTTCAGTGGTACCAAGATTTAACGCCAATCCTTGAGATACAGTCAGCCGTATGGTGTTGAATGGTTGTGTTGCAACAAATCCTACAATCTGACGACCAGAACCTGTCAACAAACCTGAACCCACCGACACTAAAGTACCTGCATTTGATGTTTCTACCAAGACGCCATCAAGGTAAGTTTGAACAGTGATGCCATTCAAAACATTCACTCCTACGAGTACTGGATTATTGATGTCAAATCCCGCAAAAGTTCCTGCAGGATAAGTCGTAATGACATCTTTAACTGCTATTGAACCATTCACTGCTAAACCTACAGTCAAATTGATACTTCCAAAATTGCTTGCAGAAGTATCTACAACATTACCAGCATTGGTTACTGAACAACCAACACACAATACACCAGAAATACCAGTCAAACCACCATCAATAGTAGCAGGGAAATCTGGTTCAGTCAACGCAGTTTGGGTATTACATTCTAATGCAGGACCTGCGCAATACCTTTTTATTACTGCGCTATAAACTTGGGTAGTTCCAACATCAACACCCACGACTTGATTGATCGTATATCTGATTTCGTCAAATGAAAGTGTAGTGACAAATCCAACAGTCTGACGATTAGAACCTGATAAAAGAGACACATCAAGCAATAAATCATTCGCTGATTTTGTTTCTCGGATTGCGCCATTTAAATAAGTTGTGATGGTGGTATTCTGAAGTAAATCAACTCCAAGTATATTTGAATTTGATACTTCAAAACCTGCAAAAGTTCCAGCTACATAATCTGTCAATTGATCTTTTACAGAAATAAAACCAGAAGATAGAATGCCCAAAGGCAATGTTATTGAACCAAAATTATTGAGATTTCCATCTACTACATTTTGAGTATTTGTCACACTTCCTAGCGTCACTCCTGTGGTACCTGCATCGCTTACAAATGCTGGATATTCAGTTTGTGTCAAAGCTGTCATGGTATTACAAGCAGGGTTTGGCCCTACGCAATATTTAGTAATGACTGCATGGTAAATTTGAGCTGACCACAATACACCGACAAGCGTCTGAAAAGTAATTCTAACCTCATCGAATGGTGACGTTGTGACAAAACCAACATTGGCAGTACCATCTGCAAAAATTAAATCGGAGTCCAATCCAAGAAGATTTGACACTACCAGTTGGGACTCCACAGGAGAACCATTATTAAATGTCTGAACAGTAACTGTAGATGAGACACTCACTCCTAACAATCCACTTGTACCAATACGAAAACCTGCCCAAGTACCAGCAGAATAAGTGTCGGCAGCTGTACCATCGGTAACACCAATAGTAGCATTACAACCCACACCTGTGATATTTATTGTGGTGAAATTCGAAAGATTATCATCAATAAGATTGCCAATATTGGTCACACCGCCTATACATAGTGGAATGACGCTTCCAACGTTGTCATTAATTTGAGCAGTCAAGTTTGTATATGTACTATCTACCCATGGAGAATTGGAGTTACAAGGGGCATTTGCAATTTGTGCATTTACATTTTGTAAAATAAATAAATGAACTAGCAGGAGTGATAATATTGTTAACCTGCCTTGATAAATTTTATTTGTAAAAAAATGGCTATTCATAAGTATCTCGATTTTTTGGTGCTTGGGTAATTAATTAATTAATAGTTTTTACTGCTTTCAAAATGCTTTTAGACCCATCTTTTTGTTCAATTTCAATGATATAAGCGCCATTTAAAACTGTACTGGTTTCAAGTTTAATAGCTTGCGATCCTTTTGATAAGGGTTGAGTTAAAACCAACTGACCAAAAATGTCATACATCTTCAGAACTGCATCGTCGTTTAATGCATTGTTAAATGTAATTTCCAATTGATTTAGAAATGGGTTAGGAAACATTTTTGCCGACCATACATTTGCTTCTTGGGTGCTAGTTACGCCTGCATGTGTAACATTGTAATTATCAATATTAATTTTAGTTTCTCTTTTCCCATCTGTCGAAGTTAACTCGACAAATGCAGTCGCATAGGTATGGGTGAGATTGTCTTGTGCCCAGGTAAAAGCAGGAGTTGAACCATCTTCGATCGAAAAACAAAATTCTGCGATAGGTATAATGGAATTTGCACTAGCAGGCAAAACCAAAGCATTATCTGCATAAGTCAACAGGTCAGTTGACAAATTTATGAAACCTAAATGTCCATCGTATGGCAAAATGCCAAAACCAGACGCATCTACATCAAAAAAATGTTGGACAAGTTTCAATTCTGTATATGATGCGGGCAACTTAGATTTTATAGAATTTTCATTTAACAGTGCTTGACTAGCATCGTAATACAATCTATAGTTTTGACCTGCTAGTGTCAGGTCTTTTGAACTATGGTTAGACAAATTCACTTGATAACACTTATTTTCATCTTGACTTCTAGGCGCAATCTCTGACAATGTTAATGTAACTTGTCCATTCAATGAAACTGACCAGTTTTGAATAATTAAGATGGAAAAAATAATAATAAATAATTTAATGTCTAATCGTTTCATTATATAATATTTAATATGCTAAAAAATGTAAATAATCAACTGTTGGTGAACACTGACTGAATTTAAAATACACGAATTTTACATCAGTGGAAGTGTAAATGCAAAATTGTGAAATAAGATAGGACTCTATTGTAAGGAACCATTTGAGTGGTTCAAACCCTATTTCATTTTTGATGAAAGGTATAAAATACCAAATTACTATGATTGAGAAAACAAATATATTATGATATTAATATATATGTATACAATTATTTATCTGATTTTTAAGTAGTTAAAATTCAGTTACTAAGCAAGTATATCCTATTTTCATATTGGCAAATTCGATTAAAAAAGCATATTTTCATGAAAACTATCCAAATATACCACTTGGCAGCATTTTTTGACAATATGCATATCATATTTGACTAATTTACATATAATTAAATCATATACATTATCTTACAACTTTCTAGTAGAAGTAAATGGTCAATAATTTTAATGGATTTAGAATTGTATTTTTCCAAGAAAAAAATGTAAAAAGCTTTTGTAGAATTTATGTTTTATAGTATTCAATAAAGTATCCATTTAACCCAATGTTATTCCTTTAAACACGATGCCTTATGGATAGAAAATAGGAAAACAATAAAAAAGATCTCTGATGGATGCAATAACTAAGAGTATGTTTAAAAAATTTCTTAGTTGCTAATCAATAGATAAAATAATCTCATCGTTCAGTGCACTAAACGATGAGATTATTTTGAAGTCAGATTCATAAGATATTGATTATAAGGCAATAAAAATTTAAACATACTCTAAGTATGTTATAATAATAATTATCCAGGACAAAATATAATCGATATAGTTTCACCCCTTTCATGTTTCGCTATTTGAATTGTACCTGCTGATTTTTTTAAAGATTTTATAATAATGGATAATCCTAATCCCATATCACCATAATTTTTCAATAAACTTTGTACACGTTCTCCTTCTGTTAATGACTTAGAAATTTGGATTGGCATACCTTCGCCATCATGTGAAATTAAAATTTGCAATTTCCTATTATCAATTCTTGAGCAAATATTAATCTCAGAGCAATCATCATGCTTAATAATATTATCTATTAAATTCCGAAGGACTGCAGCAATATAATGTTTTCGGATAAATAGACTATCATCACTATCTTCTACATTGATTTTTAATCTTATATTATTCAACTTGGCATAAGCTGACAAGTGTTCAGTAGATTCGGTAAGAAATACCTTAATATTTGTTTCTTCAGGAACATGAGTTTCTATTTTATCTGTAAACTGTGACCACCTCATCATATTAAACAACACGTTTTTTGTAGCATAAAAGCTATTCTCTAAATGATCGAGTTGTTCGTTTGCATATGTCACTTTGCCTTCTTTAATTGCGGCACGCAACCTCTCTACTATTTTAAAATAAGCGGTATAAGGTGATTTTAAATCATGTGCTAGTATACCATAAGTCTGGTCCCTTAAAGCAAGAAGCTCCTGCATTTTCTTGTGTTTGCGATAAAGGAGAACTAATAAAAACACCGTAAAAAGTATTTTAAATATACTGAATGCAAATAGGAAAATTGTGATATTGTTACTACCTATGTTTGTCATAAATATGCTAAATTAATTCGAGTCAGTACTTACATAATGACCTGAAACAATAAAAAGTAAAGAGTGGAACTTATTTTAAGATACAAAGTATGAGCTCATCAACTGCTTCTTAAAAGCTCGACTAAAATCAGCTTCACATGTCTTTAGCTTCACTTTACTTTCTTCCACAAGAATTGTCTCCACAAAGTCTAAATTAACAATAAATGACTGATGCACTTTGATAAAATTTGGCGGAAGTCTTTTAATAAAATCGATCAGCGCTGAGCGGACAATATAAGAACGTCCATCTACGCTGATATTAAGGTATTTTCCATCAACAGAAATCATTTCTATTTGATTTAGACAAATTTTTTTAATATTTTTTCCTACTTTAACAAAGAAGAACTCTTTCAATTTTGAAGTTTGTGATAGCTGCAATAATCTAGAAAATGCTAGTTTTAATGACTTAGCTAGTTCAAAATCACTACATGACTTTGATAAAAAATCTATGGGAGTCAGAGTAAGAATCTCATCAAATATTTTTTCTGTATGGAATGTAGTAATAACAATGGTAGGTATGTCTCTAAATAATAAACATTCTTTTACAAAATCTAAGCTCGTCTTTCCATTATCAAGAAAATGATCTGTTATTACGAGATCAGGTACTTGAGTATCCAATAGCTGCACTGCTAATTTATAACTATTAGCTGTGATAATATTCTTAAAACCCAAAGATTTGATCCTTTCTTCGAGTATTGATAAATGCATTTTGTCATCATCTATCAATAATATTTCTTTGTCAAAAAACTGCACCATATTTTCAAGTATTGATTGTCAAAAATTGTTTTAAACCTATCCATCATCTCAACAAATGGGTATCACAACCATTCAAATTGCTCTAATTAACTTAATTAGCTTCACCACCAAAACCTTAAATGCATTACAAAAATAGTCATTTTCGACTAAAAACCGACCTAAATTAGTATTTTTTCTACAAATAAATATATATCTTCACTATATGCTTCATATTCAACTAAATACAACTTCAGTCGTACCAAATATGACTAATCTAGCTATTCAATAATTAGTTTTTATAAAATAAACGAATGCCATAAACAAAATATTTATGACATAAGATCGTATTGTTAATAGTATATTTGGGGGATTCTTTATGCAATATTTGTATAAACAGCTTGCACATCATCATCATCTTCTAATTTATCGAGCATTTTTTCTATGTCAACCATTTGTTCATCAGAAAAATCTACTGGAGTAGTAGGTATTCTCTGCAAATTAGCTTTTGTAATTGAAATACCTTTTTCTTCAATTGCTTTTGTCAAAGTACCGAAATCAGTATAATTACCATATGCATATACCGTATTTTCGTCAACTTCAAAAGACTCTAATCCAAAATCAATCATTTCAAGCTCGAATTCATCAGGATCAAAACTAGCAGGTTTTTCAAATTCAACCACAGTTTTTCTATTAAACATAAACTCAAGCGAACCTGTAGGAACGATACCTCCACCAGCTTTATTAAAATAAGATTTGACATTAGCTACGGTTCTTACAGTGTTGTCAGTAGCACATTCTACAAATACTAACACGCCGTGAGGTCCTTTACCTTCATAATTTACTTCAGTGTAATCATCACCATCCTTTCCAGCTGCACGTTTTATGGCATTATCCACATTGTCCTTGGGCATATTTGCAGCTTTTGCCGCTTGAATAGCTAACCTAAGTTTTGAGTTGGTCTCAGGGTCTGGACCACCTTCCTTAGCTGCCATGGTAATTGCTCTAGATACTTTAGGAAATATCCTGGACATAGTGGCCCATCTTTTTTCTTTGGCTGCGCGTCGATATTCGAATGCTCTTCCCATTATCTTTGTATTTTATTACTGAAGTAAAATAAGTGATTACTTTAATTTAGCTCATCACAAAAAAAAAGAGCATCTCATAAGTGTGACTTACAGGATGCTCCTTTCAGCGGAAGAGGAGGGATTCGAACCCCCGGTACCCTCTCAGGTACGCCGGTTTTCAAGACCGGTGCAATCAACCAGCTCTGCCACTCTTCCTAGTGCTTTCTTTTAAAGCGACGCAAAAGTAATCATTATTTTCAAATATGAAAACTTTTCAGCAAAAAAAAGTAGATTCACTTTTGAATCTACCTTTTTTACAATTTCAGGTATAACTAAATTATGAGAAAAACAATCAATTTCAACATAAAGCCTTGATGTCTCTTATCAAAATTGATTTTCTTTTGAAGTGTATTTTATTTGTTTTCTTTAAGTCATTTAACACAGTCGTAACTGTCTGACGCGATGTACCTGTGTAGTTTGCTATATCTTGTTGTGTAAAGTCATGTCTCAATAATAGTTCATAACCTACTGCCTGTCCAAAAGATTGGGCATTAACTTTTAAAAACTGAACAATACGTTCTCTTGCATCATTCAATACCAAAGATTCTAGACGCTCTTCATTATATTTTAACTTTCTACCAAGTAAATCAATAATATTATTGGCCAAAGCTCCATTTTTACACATTAACTCTCTAACAAACTCCACTTTTACTGCCAAACATACAACATCAGATGTCATTACGACTGCATTATTAGTTCTAATTTTTTCGCCAGCAATACTATGTTCGCTCATTATAGCTTGTGGGTGCAGTATTACTTTTATAACTTCTCTTCCATCGGATGCATAAGTCGTTATTTTGACAACACCTTTAAACAAAAAGAAAATTTCATCACTTGCTTCTCCAGCTTCAAATACATGCTTATGCTTCTCAATGACACGAATCTCGCCAAATCTTACAAGGTCTTTTATCTCCTGTTCATCAAGACAACTTGTCAAAGAAAACTCCTTCAAAGCGTTTATTATTTCTAATGCATTCATATTAATAGGTATTTGGGTGTTACGATTATAGGACACAAAAGCAACTGCAATACCCCTACATTTTTGTAAGATTATTTACATTTATGTAGTATTTTATGCACAATTAACTACATTTTATTACTACACATTTATAGATCATAATTTTACATATTGAATAAAAACATATAAATAATATGTTTACTTAAAATATAATATGAAAATAGAAGTTTGGCAAATATTAAAATCGAAAGATAGAATAATTTAAAAGTCTAATTAACTAAGAGATGATATATAGTTTTTGATTAATCTTTCGCAATATAATTTATAACTAATTAAAGTTTCAGTTTTTGTAAGTATTTATTTAATTATGTAAGTTTTACTTGTTTTTGTCAAAGCACTAAAACTACCAAAAGCCTTATCTGTTTGAACATTAAAGCCAGCTATGGGAGGATTGGCAGTAGTTGTAGTACCACCACTAAAAACATTTGATGCGTATACATTATATCTATAAAATGATTCAGTGACATTATAAAAGTCAAAAGCGATTTTTGATGTTGCTTCATTTTCTTTAATAGACAAACTCATTTTTATTTCGTTAGTATTTAGCATTGCATAATCAATTAAAAAACCATCTCTATGTTCTAATCTATGGAACGCCTGCCCATTGGAATTTTGGAAATCTGATAAGAACCAAGTTAAATCGTTTTCAGATCTAGGTACTATATAGAAAAAAGAAGATTTGCTAATTCCTTTAGGTAAAATTAGTTCTCCTGATAATTCTGTCTGAGCCATTCCACCATCATAACTTACTTTATGTTCATTTATCAAAAAAGTGTCAGGTGTTACAGAAATGGGTATTTGTATTTTGGGGTCCACTCCCTTTAAATTCTGCCCAATGCCTAAAAATCTATATGATAGTCCTTCCTTAATTTCAAATTTATCAGGCTCAATATAAAAAAACGAATCTCTCCTGTGATACTCAAATGAATATCCCCAATCTTTATCACCCTCTGCAAGTGAAAATGACAATAAATCTTGATTATTGACCTGCCTTATTTTTTTACCCGTAACATCTCCTACATAATAAATATTAGCTATAATTTTTTTACCAGCTTCCATTTCACAAAGCACAAACATCTTATCAGACGATGTATTGGATGTCAAAGGGGTAATATCCACACACCCTATTAGGAATAGAGCAAAAAAGAAAAATATATATTTTAAAATCCCCATAGATGAATTTAGCCACAAATATGAGTAATATATTAGAATATTTCATAATATGTCATCTATATTTTACAGTTTTTATAGAAATAATACTACATTACTAGTAAATTTAAGTAAAAAGGGGGCGTTTCTTATATTATCAGAATGAAATACTGTAGCTAATGGTAGGTAATAATGGCAACAAACTGTAATTTCGAAGTTCGTATTTTCCAGTATTATTATTTGTTCTGACTAGTTCCGAGTAAAATGGATTGTTTCTATTATAGGCATTATAAAGTCCTAAAAAGAACTTAGCCCTACCCCATTTATAAACATTGTAAAAACTAAAACCAAAATCAAGTCTATGAAAATCAGGGAAAGTAGCATTATTTTTTTCCAAATAAACAAACACAGGTTGACCAGATACTGGAACAGAAATTCCACTTGGTTGCGAATAATAATTACCTGATGAATATGACCAGTTTACTAAAAATTCAGAAAATTGGGACAACCTATATGTTACCGAAAATTTCACATTATGGTCTCTATTAAATCCAAAAGGAAAAGTCTGTCCATTATTAATATTTGGGAATGTCCTATCTGAAAGTGAATAAGAATAATTTAGTGAAAAGAGAGTTTTGCCAGTGACTTTTTCAAAAAATGTCTCCAGACCGTATGCATTTCCAGTACCAATAGGTACTCCATTTTCCCAATTAATATTTTGATTAATATCTATTCCGCCACCTTCTTTAAAACTACTAATATCATCTAGCCGTTTATAGTAAACTTCCATTCCAAACCTATAACCATCATTTGTCCTATAACCAAATGATGTATTAAATATCCATGATCTTTGCGGTGGAAGTACATCATTAGTAGGTACAAAAATATCTGTGGGAAGACCTAATCCATTATTTGTCAATAAATGCAAGTACTGTTGCATCTTAGATATCCCAAACTTAAAATATAGATTTTCTCCTCCTGCTAGTAGTGCTAGTCTTGGTTGTAAAGATGTATACTGCTTATTATTTTGAGTAAGAATAGTGGCAAAATTTAATCCGCCATTGATTCTAAGACCTTCTCCTAGGCTGATCTCATCTTCTGCATACACATTCCATTCACTACCTGTAACGGTCGCTTTAGGATTCAATCCTTTTATCGCGTTAATGTCAATTAGATCAGATGGTAAAACAAAGTCATCCTGAGAAACATTAGTTACCCTAGGGTCAAAATTTCTGTTTATAAACCCAAGTCCAAACTTTAAAGTATGTTTATTACTTGGCAACCAATCAAAATCCTGTTTTAGACCGATTTCATTCACAGCTGTTTCATACAATGAAGCATCAAAAAACGTTTCAACTCCTCCAGGATCATCTTCAAAAGTTGATAAATTCTTGCGATAACTTTCAAAATTATAACTTGTTTGATATGCCGATGTACGCGAAAAGAACGATTTATGAAGCTGACTATTCAGCCTGAGCGAATATATTTTATTTCCCCAATTCAGATTCTGATCATTTTTTTCTTGCTGAATATCTCCATCAATCGAAGAAGAATTGTTAAAAAAATCATCTTTGCTTTGAAAAGTATATAACAATAATCGAGTATTTTTGCCAATATTAAAATTGAGTTTAGCATTAAAATCTTGAAAGTAATAATTTGCCAAACCTTGACGCTGTCTATCACGATTTTGGAATTTTGTGATTTCTTTGATCCAAACATCAATAAATGTGCGCCTGAAGGAAACAATATAACTACTTTTATTTTTCACAATAGGGCCTTCTAGTGTAGCCTTGGCCGCAATGGTACTTAGTGAAACTTCACCACCAAATTTGTTAAAATTTCCATCTTTTGTGTGAACGTCAATTACAGATGATAGTCTTCCTGAATATCTAGCGGGAATACCTCCCTTATAAAAACTTGCACTCTTAATGGCACTTGAATTAAAAATAGAAAAAATACCCATAGCATGACCCGTATTGTAAACGGGGACACCATCGAGTAAAACCAGATTCTGATCCGAAGATCCACCACGTACGTTCAGACCACCGATACCGTCAGCACCAGTAGATACGCCAGCCAAGCCACCGAGATATCTAAATAGGTCAGCTTCACCAGCTAAATGGTTTGAAGACAGTATTTTATCTATGTGAAGGTTCTGCTGTGATGCAGTATTTTCATATTCCTCTTCTAGAAGATCGTCAAGGACAATGATTTCATTCAACAAGCCATCTGGTTGAAGGTAGATATTAATAAAAGTATCTTTCTGAATATACATCTCCAAAATTTCAGATTTGTATCCCAAGTATGAAAAGTGTATCCTTTCTAACTTTTGGTTGATTTTAAAACTATAAAACCCATACTCATTTGAGTTGGTCCCCCTGCTTCCATTAGTAACGAAAACATTTGCACCGACGAGCAGTTCCCCAGATATTTTATCTCTTATGTATCCATAGATTGTTTTGGAATTACCCTGATTATCTTTGGGTCTTCTAGCTAACACCAATTGATCGCCTACTATTTCATAAGTCAGGCTATGAACTTTTAGTATTAAATGTAGAACATCACCTAATTTCTCCTTCGTCACCGAGATATTAATAAGACTATCGGCTGGTATCCTTGATTCAGAATAAATAATATTAACATCTGATATCTTGGATAGATCTTTTAAAACGATCCGAAGTGGTTTGTGGTATGCAGTATAGCTTATCAATGTTTCATCTGGCCTTGTCTGCGAATGACACAAAGCGGAGTAGGTGAAAATAAAAACTACAATAAAAAAACTCCTGACCAATTTTAATTCCTAAAATTTATTAATATACATTAAGTTCCAAAGGTACTAATTTAACTCAAAAACTATTAGGATTTTAGGTTGGATTGTGATTTAATGATAAAAACCACGATAACAAAAACTTAATTTAGACCATAAAAAAGTTATATTTCTAAATTAAAGTATTTAATTATTTACAATTTACTTTTGTGAATTTGTATGAATTAGGACTCATTTTAGTGTATTCTAACTCATAGGTAATCTCAAGTATCATTATTATCTGTTCGATTGTATTGCCCTTTAAAGAGCCTGATGTAAAGCCACAATTTTTCCAGTTATTTTGTGCAGGCAACTCTATTGTAAGCGCATATTCCTTAGAAATATCAGAAATTACCTTGTCAAAAGCAACATTGTCGAAAATTAATTCTTCATTAAACCAAAGCAAATTAGTATCGAATGTTTCATCCTTTATGTCAGATACTAACCTATCCTTAAATGATACTGATTGATTTTTTGTTAGGATTACTGCTTTTATATCATTAGAAACTTCAACTTTTCCTTCCTTTACATTTACCAATTCTGCTTTTGTATCTACTAAAAATTTGGTTCCTAAAACTTTAATTTCAGCATTTTTAGTTTCTATTTTGAAAGGATTGTTATTTTGGTGAGCTACATCAAAAAATGCCTTCCCAACTAACTTCACTAGTCTAGAATTTTCAGTCATTTTTGAAATTTGCAGTTTTGAATCTTTATCTAACCAAACATTGGTACCATCTTCTAATGTTACAAAAATACTTTCATCCTTAGCTTCAATAATCTGTCCGTCAAATGACCATTTAAATACTGCAATACTTAACAATGCAAAGACTAAAACTGCTGCTATAGATCTAAAGTAATTGAGCTTTACAATTTTAGCACTTCCTTCATTTGTTTTTGCATTATTCAATAAAGATATATGTTTATTGTATGCAGCTTCATAATTAAATTCTTCCGACTGTACATAAGTTGCATTGTCCCATATGCCGCCTAACTGCTCATAAAGCATTTTATTCTCTTCACTCTCGTCTACCCAAGTGACAAAACCTTCCTTTTCCAATGAAGACATTTCATCAGTCAGGTACTTTTGTACGTATTTCAGCTTATCTGAATAATTCATTTATATCACTTTTCAATAATATGACACCATATAATGGGGATACCCCTATTCAAAACTACTTTTTTTATATATTTCCCTTCTTAAAATCTTTAATGCTTTAGATATCTGATTTTCAACTGTTTTTACTGAAATACTAAGCTCCTTTGCTATTTCAGCATAACTCATATCTTCAAATCTACTCAACGAAAAAACGACACCACATTTATCTGGTAACTCTGCAATAACATTGTTAATTTTGAGATTCAACTCTTCTGCAGAAAGGTATTGTTCGAAAGTAAACCCGGTATCTTCTTGTTCAGCAAGGCTTGATTCATCTTCCCATTTTACATGATTATCTCTTATGTAATTTAAGGTCCTGTTTCTACAAGCGCGCTTTAGATAGCCTTCTATGGATTGTTGAACGACAAGTTCTTCTCTTTTCTTCCATATTTCTAGAAAAACTTCCTGAACTATATCTTCTGAAATTGACCTATCTTTAAGAATAGACATAACCTGATAACAAAGCATCGAATAATACTTCTGGTACATAGAGTGAAGTGCTTGCTCAGGATTTTCACGTAGCAACACTGAAAAATTGTCAGATACTAATTCTTGATTTAAAGACATATTTTACAAATCAACTCAAGCCCAAATCGGCAAATTCTATTCAATATAGAAAAACAAAACCAATAGATTTTTTAAACCACTATTAAAAAATGTCTATATTTCGGGTAAAGATACATTATAGAAATGAATTGTGTAGTAATTTTTCTACTTTTGTTTACATTATATATTATAATTTTTGTAGTTATATAACTATTTTCAATTCCAATGTCTCTTATACATATTGAAAAGGCTTACCTAGGCCTAAAATATGCTGCTATGAAAGGACGTGAAATACAATAAGAGCAGCAATTATTTGATCACCGTCTAAGAGTATAAACAGTATGGATAAAACTACTATCTGCGCTATTTTATCTTAAATTTAGGCAAATCCAACATAATTATACATTTTATGAACTCCAAAAGGAACATGAATTCAAAGTCAATTATTCAAATAAAGATTGCTCATAATATTTTTTTAAATAAAAAAACGCTAGATCTTACCCATATTATATAAATGTTTTATACTTTTGCACCACTAAAAATTTATGAAGCCGTAGGGTAGATTATTTTTTGGTAAGACGGAGGTTATAGCTCAGTCGGTTAGAGCATCGGTTTGTGGTACCGAGGGTCGTGGGTTCGAGCCCCATTAGCCTCCCAAAAATAGAGACGATTCAGTAGTGGATCGTCTTTTTTTTTACTTATTATCAAGAAAGAAATTTTAATCTTGTAATAAACGGCAGCAATTAAACTATTGTTACATAATCCCTTGCGGTCTTTTTAACATACAATTGTTCAAAAAGAATACCTTATATTACTAAAAATTTAATCAGAAGGATTATAGTCACTTTTAAAAACATAATAAGAAGATAATTAGTCAGCTTCTCAAAAAAAATTTGTTTAATATGTAAGGTCAAACAAATAGCATCCTAGATATATAAAAAAAAAGAGCCTATCATGTTGATAAGCTCTTTTTTTACGTTTTCAATTGGTTTATTGACTTATTTTACAGAATCAACTACTGCTTTAAAAGCTTCAGGGTGATTCATAGCAAGATCTGCTAATACTTTTCTATTAAGACCTACTTCTTTTTGATTTAATGCAAAGATGAATTTAGAATATGACATTCCATATTGTCTAGTAGCTGCATTAATCCTGATGATCCAAAGTCTTCTGAAAGCTCTTTTTTTGTTTCTTCTGTCTCTGAACGCGTAGGTGTATGCTTTCTCCAAAGCATTTTTTGCTACTGTGTAAACTTTACTTCTTGCTCCGAAGTAACCTCTAGCTGCTTTAAGAATTTTTTTTCTTCTAGCTCTTGATGCAACTGAATTAACTGATCTAGGCATAACTATTGTGTTTTAGTGCAATACAGGGACTCTTAAAAGGAATTCTTTTTTCCTGTACTCTCGTTAAAAAATAAATTAAAATATTACAGACAAAGCAATCTTTTGATTTTTGCAGAATCTGCTTCGCTAACAAGTGTAGACCCTAATAATCTGGTCTTTGCTTTGTTAGACTTTTTTCTCATCAAGTGACGTGCATTTGCTTGAAATCTTTTCACTTTACCTGTTCCAGTAAGTGTGAATCTTTTCTTTGCACTTGAATGCGTTTTCATTTTAGGCATAACTACTTCTTTTAGGGCTGCAAAGGTAAGCAAAGGATTTAATATTACACATATTGTAACATCTTTTTTTCTTACTAATGCAACATTTTGTTTTATATGGAAATATAATTACATAGACGTTAAAAATTTATTGAAAAATAAATTCTAAAGTCTTGCAAAATCTAGTGTTCTAATTATTGAACTTTCTTTTTCTTCGGTGAGATCATAACGATCATACGCTTTCCTTCTAACTTCGGAAGTTCTTCAGCAGCACCCAGCTCTTCGAGTTCTTTCAGAAATCTCAACAAAATTAATTCACCACGATCTTTAAAGACGATTGCTCTTCCTTTAAACTGAACGTATGCTTTTATTTTATCTCCGTCTTCTAAGAACTTGATGGCATGCTTTACCTTAAAGTCAAAATCGTGGTCATCGGTGTTAGGACCAAATCTGATTTCTTTTATAACGGTCTTAGCTGTTTTAGCTTTTAATTCTTTTTCTTTTTTCTTTCTGTCATAAATAAATTTCTTATAATCTATGACTTTACAAACAGGTGGATCTGCATTTGGACTAATCTCCACTAAATCTAGCTCTAATGACTCTGCCCAGCCTAATACTTGGTAAGTACTAAAAACGCCAGGTTCAATTACCTTATTAGCTGCTTCTGATAATTCTTCTAAATTGTCGCCGACCAATCTGATTCGCGGGACAGTGATCTCTCTATTCAGTCTGTAATTATACTTGTCATCCTGAACTTTAGATTGTGGTTGTACTCTACCTTTTGCCAAATGTTTTTTGTTTTTGTTTAATTATTCTGCAAATATAAATATAAAAGTGCATTAATTCTCTCAATTAATGCACTTTACTTATCAATATTTCTTATTTTATGTCTTCATGTGTGTTTGCAGAAGCGAATAGTACAATTTTTATACCATTTTTCTCTTCATTTATCTCAGCCAAAAGCTTACTTCCTTTTTCAGGGTTTTCGCCAAGTATAAACTCCGCAAGAGGATCTTCTACATATTTCTGTATTGCCCTATTGAGAGGTCTAGCGCCAAATTGCGGGTCAAAACCTTTTTCAGCAACAAATTTCTTTGCCTCATCGGACATGACCAATTCGTAATCCAAGTTATTCATACGTTTAAATAAATGCTTGAGATTGATCTCTATAATTTTGAAAATATCTTCTTGCTCCAAACTATTGAATATGACGACATCATCTATTCTATTCAAAAATTCTGGTGAAAATGTTTTCTTTAAAGCTCCTTGAATTACTGCCTTAGTATTCTCTTCAGCATTTTCTTGTCTGCTAGATGTAGCAAAACCGAGTCCTTGTCCGAAATCTTTTAATTGTCTAACACCTATATTAGATGTCATAATAATTAATGTATTCTTAAAGTCTACCTTACGTCCAAGACCATCAGTCAATTGTCCATCGTCCAATACTTGAAGTAATATGTTATAAACATCTGGATGCGCTTTTTCTATCTCATCTAACAAGATTACTGAATAAGGTTTTCTCCTTACTTTTTCAGTCAACTGTCCACCTTCTTCATATCCTACATATCCTGGAGGCGCTCCTATCAATCTCGAAATTGAAAATTTCTCCATGTACTCAGACATATCAATTCGCACTAAAGCATCTTCTGAATCAAATATATATCTAGCTAATGCTTTTGCTAGTTCTGTCTTACCGACACCGGTTGGGCCCAAGAATATAAATGAACCAATAGGTTTAGATGGATCTTTCAGTCCTACCCTATTTCGTTGAATGGCTTTAGTTACTTTTACGATCGCTTCGTCTTGACCTATGATCATTCCTTCGAGATCTTTGGTCATTTTTACGAGCTTGTTGGACTCACTTTGAGCGACTCGTTTCACAGGTATACCAGTCATCATAGAAACTACCTCCGCAATATCGTCTTCATTAACAGGATATTTTTTAGATTTAGCTTCTTCTTCCCACTCTTCTTTGTTTTGCTCTAACTTTCTCAAAAGTTTAGATTCTTGATCTCTTAAATCAGCTGCTCTCTCGTATTGCTGACTTTTTACAGCTTGATTTTTCTGCTCCTTTACTGTCTCGATTTCTTTTTCAAGATCTTCTATATATTTAGGTACATGAATGTTTTTTAAGTGAGTTCTTGCGCCCACTTCATCCATTACATCTATTGCTTTATCTGGAAAAAACCTATCTGAAATGTACCTTTCACTAAGTTTTACACAAGCTTCAATCGCTTCATTAGAATAACTTACATTGTGAAAATCTTCATACTTCACTTTTATATTGTGAAGGATGTGTACTGTTTCTTCTGGAGAAGGTGGATCAACGATCACTTTCTGGAATCTTCTATCTAAAGCTCCATCTTTTTCGATATATTGACGATATTCATCTAAGGTAGACGCTCCGATACATTGCAATTCACCACGAGCTAATGCTGGCTTAAATATATTGGATGCATCTAGTGAGCCTGTCGCACCGCCAGCACCTACAATGGTATGTATTTCATCAATAAAAAGAATGATATCTCTTGCTTTTTCAAGCTCAGTCATGATGGCTTTCATTCTTTCCTCGAACTGTCCTCTATATTTTGTTCCAGCAACAAGTGCCGCCAAATCCAACATGACAACACGTTTATTAAACAGTGTTCTTGAAACCTTTCTTTGAATAATTCTCAAAGCAAGACCTTCTACGATAGCTGTTTTACCAACTCCAGGCTCACCGATTAATATTGGATTATTTTTCTTCCTTCTACTCAATATCTGTGAAACCCTTTCTATCTCCACTTCTCTTCCAATGATTGGATCCAACTTACCTTCTTCGGCAAGTCTAGATACATCTCTCCCGAAATTATCAAGAACTGGAGTTCGAGACTTTCCGGTTGCTTTTCGAGTATTACCATATTGATCACCAGAATCGTCATCATCCATAGGAAGATCTGAATCAGATGGAGCTTGATTCATAAAATCAGGCGCATTAGGATCTTGTTCTTGTCTAACGTACTCCATCTCTGCTTTGAATGAATCATAATCTACATTAAAATCACTCAAAATTTTATTTGCAATATTCTCTTCATGCTTCAATATAGAAAGCATCAGGTGTTCAGGTTTTATTTCATCACTTTTATAAACCTTTGCTTCTAGGGAAGTGACCTTCAAAACCTTTTCTGCGTGTTTATTAAGTGGAATACTTCCGTAATTGTAACCAAGTTCTTCTTCTTGCCTTGGAACATGTGTTTTCTCAATTTTATGCTTCAGTTCATTTATATTGACTTCCAATGAATCCAATACCTTTACAGAAAGACTATCTTTCTCTTGTATCAGTCCAAGTAGAAAATGCTCTGTTCCAATATAATCATGTCCAAGTCTTATAGCTTCTTCACGACTTAATTGTATTATTTTTTTTACTTTTGGTGAAAACTTCCTGTTGTTCATTTAACCCCTTTTTAAGTTTATTATTGCTAACAAATTCTGACAACTAACACTTTTAAAATTTGAGACCACATTTTTGATCTCATTAATTTTCATTAACAAAAAAAGTGGTAAGATGTTGATGTTATTTACTTAGTACAAAACCATGCCACTATAAAATTACCTGCTAAACTGTCATACTTTACATATTATAAATAATTAAGTGTAAATATAAGGTTTATAATTATTAGCATCAATAAGATTATGTAAAAATATTGGTTTTTAACCAATCATTAACCTCACATTGTCGTCCAAAATAATAAGTATTTGTTAAAATTGTAGAACAAAATTAATACATTATAATTATTCTTTATGCTTTTCAACCTAATTTTTAATACTTTATCTTATAAATTATGACAGTGATCGCATTTTTCAATACAATCAGTGACTAAATTTAGAAATGGTTACAAAAAACTATTTAAATTTTCGTACTTTTGCGGGTCCTTGACAATAAATGATTTGGAATTTAGTTTCTATAATTATTCTCAAGACATTACAGTACATCATTTAATATTAATAATAATGAAGTTTACATTAGATAAAACAGATAGGTATACCATACTAAAGCTTGATGAAGAGAATCTTAACTCTATTTTAGCACCAGATCTTAAGTCAGAGTTCGTTTTTTTTAGAAATGAAGGTGTAAGAAACCTTATCTTAGACATCACTGATGTAAAGTATGTCGATTCGTCAGGTTTAAGCGCCATTTTGACAGCGAATAGGCTATGGAAAGATTATGGATGTTTTGTATTAACAGGTGCAAATCATCCCGCTGTTAAAAAATTAATAGAAATCTCAAGACTTGAATCGATCCTAAACATTGTGCCGACCGTAGAAGAGTCTGTGGATTTTGTGTTTATGGAAGATATAGAAAAAGAACTTACTGCAGCTGGCGAAGATGAATAATCTTTGTTCTTCTAATATTTAAAAATTCAACCAATATAAAAGTAAAACCCACATCATTTCAAATTGAACTTAAATGATGTGGGTTTTATTATAAAATATGATTAATCTGCTGTTCTGATTGTTGTACTTTCTTGAATCCAACATGGTACAAAATATGAATCTCCTGCTTTAACACCCCTGAAAAAAATGTCCTCCTTTTTAGGCATATATTGTTTGTATCTTGCGATTAGTTGATTTGCTTCATTTGATAAACGCGGTTCTACATTTTTTGCTTTAGTCCACATATCAATGGCAGGCCAAGTTACGACTTGACTTTCCCACCCTCTTCCTGGTCCACATAATGGTCCACTAGAAGCATAAAGATTTCCGATAAGCATATATGGTTCACCCCAAGAAGATTTTAATCTCGCAGCGTCTAAAGCAAACTTTCTAGATTTAGTGTAGTTCTTTAAATCGCGATAATAAATCTTTGCAATAAGGATTAAGTATTTTGCTTTTGCTTCATTATCTGAAGCACTTTCTACACAGTCGAGATATGAATCAATTGCTTTAGAATATTTACCTTGACCATAATGTTCATTTCCTTGCGCAGCACAACTCAATGCAGGTGGTGCTTCATAACATTTTTTTGCCTTCACATTCTTTAGTTCAAGTAGTTTAGCATCAGTCTCAAGGCAATTTCCTCTCAGCATTCTAGCATATGCGAGATTTATAATTTCACAACTATCTGGATTAGCAGCATAGAGATTGTAATACTTTTCAGTATAATAATTACAATCATAAAACCCATCAATCCCTTCCAAACCTTCTAAGATAACTGGAGCATATTCATTGATAATATTCCAAGAATCACAACCAGAACCTTTACAAGTAGACAAACCTTGCTTGATTGTTTCAAATATTAAAGAAGTGTACTTTCTTCCTTCATCCGCTGTGATAGTACCTGCAACAACACCATCATAAAGCACTTTTGTAAAAGGGTTTACAACAAAATAATCAGCATTTTTACCTTTGACATCAAAGTTTGTCTTAAATAATGCATAAATATTTTGCTCTGTTGTATAATCGCTATAATGATAATAATAATCAAAGGCTTTTAGACCATTTACATAAGCTTCATCCCCAAAACACTCTTTACGTTTGTCATATATCATCATAATTGTATCGACATATGCAGACTTCAATTTTTTGTCAATAGTATTATCATACAGATTCTTGTAAATAGCAACTCCATCTTCAAAGTGATATTTCACCCTACCATTGGAACCCGGAGCGAGATAATATGCAATTTTCCATTGTTGTAAAGCTTCTTTATAATTTTTAACTTTCAGAAAATCTCTATATAAAACAAAAGCAGTCTCTGCATTGCCCCTATCTTCTCCAGATAACTCAGTAAATCCTGCACATGGCGAAAGTGGTTCTTGTTTTTCTGGTTCATTTACTACCACTTCATCTACTTTTTTAGGCTCCACTATTTTAGGAGAGCAACTTAGTGAAAACAGAAAAGTACTAATGGAGAATATTAAAATTTGCTTCATTATAAAAATTAATTATTTGAACAAAGTTAAGCATTTAGATTTGATATTAATCTTTTTATGGTAAATAAGACGGCTTTATCTATAAAAAGTAACCAACCTTATGATCTTATTATCCTCTGCGGTCAAAAAAAAAGGGGAACAAAATGTCCCCCTTTTTATATCTAAAAAATTCTATTTATTTAAATCGAAGTCTAACGGTCTCGCCTATCCAACATCCTACTGTAGCACTTTGTCCTTCACTTGAACCTCTCATAAATCCTTCACTTTTATCAGGTAATGAACCATAATAATTAGACAATCTACTATTTGCTTCGCCAGCTACACTTCCGTCAATTGACTTAGCATAATTATATTTATCCATCGCCGCTAAGATCGCAAGCCTTTGATTCCAAGAATCACCACACGATCTTGCAGTTTTACCATACATATCACCGATAAGCATATAAGGTCTACCCCAATTTGGCTTAAGCTTTGCAGCTGCTAATGCTGTGCTCCTAGCTTGGCTATATTGGCTTAATTTCCTAAATTCGATAGATGCAATTGCAAAGAGCATGGTCGCCTTTTTGTCGCTATCAGTCTCATCTGCAATAGCCTGTCTATATTTACTTATTGCCTCATTATATTTGCCATCATCATAAGCAGCTTTTGCTGCTGCAGCAGGGTTATTTGCTTCAAATTCAGCTTGTAATCTTTCATTTTCTTCTTTTGCGTACAACTTCCATTCAGCATCTAATTTAATGATAACTGAATCAGTTTCTGCACAACCTTGTGATTTTAAAGTAGCCAAGACACGCTTTAAAACTTGTGGATCATCTCTATTCTCTTCATATTCAGGTATCAGTTTTTCTTTAAAGAAATCACAATCAAATATTTCCTTTTCTATTTCTGCAAAAATACCATCCATAGATGCTTGTGCTTGCTGGTAACCTGCGGATAATGCCTCGTTATTTGCAATGTTATATTCTGAAATCTGAGATAACCTTTTGTAGAGCTCTACAGCTTTTTCTTTAGGCATTCTTCCTTCTTTATATTCCCATACGATAATACGTCCATAAGGGTCCATAATAATATATTCAGCTTTATCACCTGCATATTTTATTGAATTATCCAGAGCTTCTATCGTTTGGGCATACGGCGTATTAATAATGTAAAACATATCATATGCTTTTCTGCCGTATAAATAACCTAATTTGTCATTTAACGCCTCTTCTGTATCACCTTTTACTTTGATAGACTTAGATTTATAGCAAGAGATGGCTTCATCATAAAGTCTCATTATGATTTCACCGTATTCTTGTTTAAGTTTTTCATCAGTTGTATTAGATAATTTTTGTTTATAAATTTCTATACCATCTGTATAATGATAATCTCTATTACCGTCAGCTGCTGGGGCAAGTTTATATGCTATTTGCCAGTTTTCAAAGGCTAATTCCAACTCATTAGATTTTAAAGATTGTCTATAAATGGTATGAGCATTTTCTGCATCCGATTGGGTCGGTTTTCCTATCCATGTGTCACATTGTGCATTTACGGAAATAACCGCTGCACTTAGATAAACAATGGTGGCAAAAATAAATAATTGAACTTTCATGATAAGGTAAATGAATTTTGTTAATTGTTTTGTTTAATAATACTTCTTCTTTAAAAACCATTCATCGTCGTTAAAAGTTACACCCAGCGTAATTTTAACAAATTTTTCAGATATCGGTGTGTTCTGACCTCTCACACCTAGATTTAATCCTAAATTTACATGTGAAATCTTTCTTTGGAAAACAAAAGGCATACCAAACCCCATCGTAACCCCATAAGTTTTAATTTGTTCATTGGCTACAACCCTAGGATCTGTATTGTAATAAGCACCATATCTGTAATAAATTCTTTCTAAAAAATTGTCAAAGGATTTATAATTTGGTCTATAATATCCGCCTATAGATAGTTTGTTTGCATTCTTCAGTTCGCCTTTGAGATCACCTGCAGCTTCATTAAAATATTGAGACCATAGAGATGTCGAGTAATTTATGCCTATCGCACTTTTCTCTCCAGAATAAAAGGTTAAACCAAGTCCAAATTCAGCAGGCAACCTACCACTACCAGCAGAATCTACCACAGAATTAATAGTATCTATGTTAAAAACTGAAGACGAAATTTGCTGTAAGAGTCTATCATTAATATTGGAAGAAGTATTAAAACCTGTTGCAGAGTTAGCATGAAGCCCCAAAGAGATCCTTTTAGATGGCAAATTTCTATTCTCTTTTAAGGCTTTAGCATTTAACACCTTTGTATACATCAATCCAGCATTCCACAAGAACCCACTTACATTATAATTATTAGAAAAAATAGTATTATATGCAAATTCAGATGCTTGATATACAGCATTTCTCTCATATTGAATTTTACCAAAAAGATATCCAGCATTCACACCAAAAGAAAAGTCTTTGTATCTGATGGAATTTCCCCATAATAATTTATATGTTCCACCTGTGCCTATATAATTTCTATTAAATACACCAATACCCGCCAAAGAGTCTAGTGAAGATATATTATAACCAACAGTAGAATGAGGCATTAATGTAATGGCCATACCTAGTTTGTATTTATTTTGGACACCATCATATACCTCATTGATAGGATTTGTTAATGGGAAAGCCAATGAGATATAGTCTAAATTACCACTCCATATTTTGGTTGTAGTTTTTGAATCTTCTATCCATGTTCTTTTTGCAAAAAGACCTATATCAAATGCTGTAGAATTCAAAAAAGAATATGATGCTGGATTTACAATATTAATGTGGTATCCATCGAGATAAGATGCACCAAGTCCAGCCATCTGCCTAGAATGGTTAAAATTGTTATCAGAAATTTCTCCAATACCAAATCTAGAATATGGACTATTGTCATTTTGTTGACCTAACATCGTACCGGCGATGGCAAGACAAAAAACTAATAATTTAATTTTTATTTGCATTATATTTTAATATTTCGTTTAAACCTTCCAAAACGAGGTTAGGGGCGACAAAGATCTCATTTTTTGTGTATTTTTCAAATAAAATTGCGTCTCCACCGGTTAAAATAACGTTAATAATTCCAAATTCTTCCCTAACTCTATGTATAAACGATTCAATTTCGAAAAACGCGCCTTTTACAGCGCCATTTTGCAAAGCAGTTGTCGTTGACTTTCCAAAAAGCCCTTCATTAACTTCTACTTGGACTAGCGGTAACTTAGCTGTGAAATGGTGCATAGCTTTCAACCGCATATTGATACCAGGACTGATATTACCACCGACAAACTCTAGATGCTCATTTACAAAATCCATGGTGATACAAGTACCAAGATCAACCTTTAATGTTCTTCCTTTTGGATAATAATGTAAGGTTCCAACTGCCCCAGCTAATCTATCTTTTCCAAGTGTGACCTTAGTTTCATATTCATTGATAATTGGCGTCGGAGTGTCCTTTTCAAAATGAATAAACTGATCTAAAGCCGATAATAATAAAAGCAATTTATCAGAAACATTGCCCGAATTAGACAAAATACACTTGTTTATACCAAACATTTTGATGATTTGGCGCGCCTTCATTATCCCAAATACATCAAATATCTCTAAATGGATTAATTCTGAAGAAGAAAAAACAGCTATTTTCGTTCTTGTGTTACCGATATCAATGACCAAATTCACTTTACTGCTAGTGTTTAAAGTGTCTGATACCTGTAAAAACCATAGACATACCGTTTTCATCACAGTAATCTATGCTAAGCTGATCTTTTAATGAACCACCAGGTTGGACCACAGCATTTATACCTTCTTGTTTTACTAAAGCCACACAATCAGGGAAAGGAAAAAAAGCATCGGATGCCATTACCGCATCCCTAAGGTCAAAACCATATTGTTTTGCTTTTTCGATAGCATGTCTACAAGCATCGATCCTTGAAGTTTGACCACAACCCATTCCCAATAACTGACCATCTCTGACTAAAACTATGGTATTCGATTTCAAGTGCTTAGCACATTTTAATGCAAAAACAAGATCATTCATTTCGCCTGATGATGGTGATTTTTTTGTTTTCACTTCAAAATCTGTAGTCGTTTCTGTTTTACTGTCAGCATCTTGAACAATGACCCCATTCAAAAGATTTTTATACATTTTGCTAACTTCAGGGTATTTTTTTAATTTTAATAAGACCCGATTTTTCTTAGCTTTCAATAAATCTAATGCTTCATCTGTAAAGTCAGTTGCTACTAGAACTTCATAAAATATCTTATCAATTTCTAAAGCAGCTTTTAAATCAACAGCAGTATTTGATATCAAGATACCACCGAAAGCAGAAATTGGGTCCGCAGCTAAGGCGGCATCCCATGCTTCCTTGATTGTTTTTCTAGTGGCTACACCACATGGGTTTGTATGTTTTAAAATTGCAAAAGTTGGTTCTTCATTTTTAAACTCAGCCATTAATTGTAAAGCTGCGTCGATATCAACTAAATTATTGTAAGACAACTCTTTACCACATAATTTTTCGAATATTTCAGGAAGATCACCATAAAAAGCACCATTCTGATGTGGATTTTCACCATATCTCAGAACTTCACTTTCCAAAATACTTTCCTTAAATACCTTTGATTTTACATTGTTGGCAGCTACATAATTAAATATGGCTGTGTCATAATGAGAAGAAACCATAAATGCCTGTCCTGCTAGATACTTTCTTTGTTCAATACTTGTCGTGCCATTTGAATCTTTAAGTATGGCTAATAAATCATTATACTGCGCTTGAGAAGGAATGACGACAACATCATTAAAGTTCTTGGCCGCTGCTCTTATTAATGAAATACCACCAATATCGATTTTTTCAATTATTTCAGCCTCATTTGATGTATTCGCAACTGTCTCCTCAAAAGGATATAAATCCACAACAACTAAGTCAATAGTTGGTATTTCAAATTTTTCTAATTGGCTCAAATGGTCATCATCTCTTTTAGCTAATATACCTCCGAAAATTTTGGGATGTAATGTTTTAACCCTGCCGTCTAATATTGAAGGATAACTAGTAAGGTCTTCTACTTTCTCTACCGATACTCCTAGTGATTCTATAAATGTTTGTGTTCCACCTGTGGTATAAATTGTCACTCCTTGTTTCTGTAAAAGCTGTATGATCTCTTCAAGTCCATCCTTATAAAAAACAGAAATTAGAGCTGAGTTAATTTTTTTATTTGACATTGAACATTATAATATTTAGTGTAAAAATTTAGTGTAAATTGTAAAATCAGGTAAAATATGATTTACCTATTGATGCCTTTTATGATCTAATTCTTGTAAACAAAATAAGTAATAATCCATACTAATTCTTGAATCATTTACTTAAAGTGTGTAAGATACGTTAGAAAAATAAAATGAAAAAATTTAGCTAAAATAAAAAAGGGAACAGTCTAATGACCATTCCCTTCTTATTTTTATATTAGATCTTAATACTCCCAAAGATCATGTTCAAAATTGAGTAACTCATTTTTGATTTTCTCTGAATGTAATAATAAATCTATACCAGACCTATTGTCTTCTTCATCAGGCTGAGCGACAAAGAAATCTTTAAGTCTGTAATCTAATACATTTGAACGTTTATAGATATAACTTGTAAAGACTCTTTGATCAAATAAATCAGCCCAAGTCATTGGAGCAATATCATTCTCTTCATTAAAGACCCTGAATTTAGACAAAGGCAGTCTAGCTTCAGGATAATATACCCAAAACATAGGCGCAGGTGGTATACCTGCAAGCTTATCAGCTGGACTTTGGTAAATTGGTGCAATGCCCAAGATACGAACATCCATTACAGATCTTTGCTTGTCAAAGTACCAAACTTCTTTTACTCTGTATTGGACAATGTCTCTCCAGTTTACATCGTTCTTTGATATAACAATTTTCTCTTCATAAGTATTCTCATCTAATGCCATTGTTGTATCCATCTTAACCATTTTAGCATCAATCTCAGCTGGTGGTAATACATTTTTAAAGAACTCATCGCCAAATGCTGTAATGTCACCATTACCTATCATCGTCTTTAATGTGGTAAAAAGATTTAGTTCCTCGCTGATAAACACTAGATTTAACTTTTCTCTAGCATCTATAACTCTCTGAATTCTTTTTTCCCAAGAAATATCAGCCTCACGAATTGGCTGTGGAGCCATCAATCTATTTTCTACAACGATTCTTTTACGAACTAAGTCGTCTATAAAAATATCTTCTTCGGGAGTAGATGATTCAGTTTTAACTTCTTCTACCTCTTCTGCCCCTTTCTGAGCGTAAGAAACTGTTGACATCATTAGTATGAATACTAACCCAAAATAATTAAGATATGTCTTCATTAGAATAAAAATTTAAATATTAATTATTGAATATCAAAAACTAACTGGCCAAGGTTTCTTGCTGCTGCATCCCCTGGACATTTACATTTGATCTCTTGAAAAACGTATTTATCACCAGGACTTGCTTTCGCTTGTATAGCTTTTGCATTTCCTTGCAAAGTCGCTCCTTGATTTGCTGCAACTTCTGGATCTTGTCTTTTAGCTACTCTGACTAGCGTATAACCAGCCATATTACATCTAGCATCAAATTCAAAATCTTTAAGAATTGGTAACAAAGCAGTTTGACCTTTAAATGATCCGTTACCGATACCACCACCTTGTAGCGTACCACCTAACAATGGAGTTGGATCTGGAATTCTTTTAACTCTGTATTCTTTGCTTGCATTTACACCAGGTGCAGATACTTTAACAACAGCTTTTCCAGGACTATTAACTTTTACATTAAAAGTTCCATCACTGTTTTTACTAATATCACCACCATCCATAGATACTTTGATCTGTCCAGAAGGTACACCAGCTGCAGAAACTTCTACTGGGTTATCAACCCCCATGTAAAATACATTCATTTTAGATGCAGAAATAGTTACAGATCTTTCACCTACTTCGTATTCGTATTCGCTTTTGTAAGTTTTAACTTCCCCTGAAACAGGATCCTTTACACTCGCTACAGCAGAATACTTCTTAATTCCCACACTGTTAGCCGTTTCAGTATATTTTGCAACACCGTCCGCATTCGTAGGTAATCCTCTACCGTTTACAGATATAGATATACCTGTTTTTGAATCCGCACCAGCAGCTGCTGAAAGGAAAACTTCAGTTTCGAAAGGCTCACCTTTGATCACATATGATTTTTTAGGCGCAGATACAACTGTAAATTTATCCAAAACTATATTATCGCCACCAACACCTACTTTACCTGCAAGATAATTTAAAGCCGAAGCTTCTGATGCTTTAATGTCATTAATAAATTTAGAAAAAATAGGCATACAAGCTCCTAGTGGCATGTGACCAAATGTAAAATCAGCCCAACTTTCTTTTTTGTTGACAGATTTTTTCCAAGATTCATCATCTATTTGAATCGGAATTTTAGACTCCAAATCTTTTTGGTCAGCAGGATCAGCTATTTTAGCGAATCCAGCTTTAAATTCTAGCATCTTAGTTTTTAACTCCTCTCCTACACCTTGATCTACCATTAAACGGGTAGTACCAGCGTAATCTCTCTTACCCAAAAGCTCTCTTACACCTTCTGTTTCAATATAATCTCCTTCATCCACAGATCCATTAAGGTTTCCTGACTCATCGATTAGTTTATCCATGATTCCTTTAATGTAAGCTGTAGCATCCTTTGATAAGGCTGTTATACCATCTATCCTTTCAGCATAAGTTGCTAATGATTCCTTTTTCTT
>DAOLFJ010000300.1:0-5644 GCA_035326365.1 Saprospiraceae bacterium
TCTTTCGACCATTATACAGTTATTGGTAATTGTGATGGTGAGTTGGAAATAACATCTTCATTCAGTCCACTTGATATTTTTGACACTATCAGGGTTTATAACTGTAGTCAAGTATTCTTAGATATACCTACGACCATATATTTCTGGGGAGATGGTGTTCTTATTGACTCATGTACAACCTTGATTACTCCAGTGGATCCGGATGATTTATGTCCAAATAACTTGGTAAATCTAGTTGGATCTGTAAAAACGGAAGCGCAACAGAATGTACCGGGTGTGAAAGTCGAATTGATGGGTAGTAATATGCCAGCAAACATTAGTAATCAGAATGGATTGTATTCATTCCCAGATATGTTGCCTGGTGGCGAATATGATGTTGTACCTAAGAAAAATATCAATCCTACGGAAGGTGTGAGTACACTTGATTTGGTTTATATCCAAAGACATATACTGAGAACAGAAGTGTTAAATTCTCCGTACAAAATTATTGCAGCGGATATCAATAAAGATGATAAAGTGACAGCATCAGATATTGTACAACTTAGAAAATTGATTTTGGGTATTTATAGTCAATTCCCTGATAATGAAAGCTGGAGAATGGTCGATAAAGGATTTGTATTCCCTGATCCAAAAGATCCTTTCCTTACACCATTTACTGAGCAGTATCACATAGATAATCTTAACAGGACTATGGCTGTAAACTGGATAGGCGTCAAAATAGGAGATGTCAATGCAAGTTACAAAACGCAATTTGCAGACAATGATGTGACCAATAGAACTAATGGTTTTGCATTGAATATGGAAGATGTATACACCGTGAATGGTGACAATATCATTCCTGTGACGGCAAGTCAAGCTGAATCATTAACTGGATTCCAAATTGCGATCAAAGTTGATAATGCTTCAGATGTGATCCTAAGAGATGGTGTATTAGGCATCGAAGATTACCATTATAACTTTGTGAATGGTTATGTTGTGATCTCTTGGTCAGCTCAAAGCGGGATTTCTGTGCAACAAGGAGACAAGTTATTTGACTTAGTACTTCGTGCAAATACTGCTTCTACTGTTTCAAGACACCTTTCTAAAGATATCGCAGTCATTAATGCAGAGTATTACAATAATTCATTGGAAACGAGAAGTTTAGGGCTTCAGTTTACAAGAAATACGAGCGAAGTTTTTGAAGTCTATGGTAATACACCGAATCCATGGAATAATGAGACATCTATCAACTTCAATATACCACAATCTGGTGAAGTAACTCTTCATGTTAGAGACATTACTGGTAGAATGGTTTACACTTCAACAAATCATTTTGTGAAAGGTCAACAATCGATCAAGTTGCAAAATGAACAATTGGGTGTGAGCGGAATATTGATCTATGATCTTATCTTTGCCAATGAGGTTAAAACAATGAAGATGTTGAATATCAAATAAATACATCATTCATTCTTAAAATAAAAAGGGGCATTGAATTTACATTCAGTGCCCCTTTTTTGTATATATCAGAACATGACAATCTTAATAAGTCTAAGACAAAAAAAAATGGTCATCTTTACAGACGACCATTTTTTTGATCTTGTGATCCCACGAACATTTCCAAAACTTTTAACGATATGTGAGTATCTCACGCTCACACATCCAATCTCTTTTATAACCAAAACTCAATTCCTAATTTGTGATTCAGATAGTCGGAATAATGGGTTGATTACTTAATTATAAAGCTATCAACCCATTTTCCGTTTGTTTTTTAATCCCATGAACATATCTGAATTTTCTGACTGATTCTTTAACCAGTTTGAAGTAGAAGTATTAATTACTCCCTTTCATAATACAAAGATGCAATCATTATTATAGCTAGGCAAATACAAAAAAGCTATCAAATAATATATAAAAAAATATAATATGAAATTATTATTTCTTTTATTTGATTCTAATTAATTGATATTTAATTATATACGGATTTAATGTGTTTGAAAGTTTTGGCGGGTTGGGTAGGGCGTGTCTTGTTTCTAGGCTAAATAAATAATAAAAACGTTGAAAAAAAATAATATTTTAACATAATTCTGTTACAAACTTATAAAATATTTTTTTGAGATAGAATATATCAGCAAATCAACAAATTATAGTGATTAGTTAGTGGATGCATAGAGAACTCTTGAAAAAGAGGGGCTAAAAATTAAGAATCATAAAATTTCGGATAATGATCTCACCAAAATATTGTATTTTTGCGGCCAATTTTGAATGAATAATATGGCAATTGTTTATTTGACCCGGGTTGAGAAGTTTAATGCAGCGCATAAGCTTTGGATCAACCAATGGTCGGAAGATGAAAATTTCGCTTTTTTTGGTAAGTGTGCTAATAAAAACTGGCATGGTCACAATTATACCTTATACGTAACTGTAAAAGGTACACCTGATCCTGTCATTGGTTTTGTCCATGATGCAAAAAAGTTGAGTAAGATTATCAGAGAAGTAGTTACTGATAAATTAGATCACAGTAATCTGAATTTAGATATTGATTTTTTGCCTGAAGGTATGATGCCTACCACTGAAAACATGGCAGTTTTAATTTGGGAACAATTAGAGCCACATATTAAGGATTGTAAGTTGCACTGTATCAAGCTTCAAGAGACAGATACCATTTATGCCGAATATTATGGCGAAAAATAAATAAACATGGCATATACCAAAAAAGAAAGTTTTGATGAGCAAATAACGCAAAAAATCAGCGGACATTATACAGACATGATATCCATGTTGGGAGAGGATGTGGATCGTGACGGGCTTGCTAAGACGCCTGAAAGAGCTGCAAAGGCAATGCAGTTTTTGACACAAGGTTATGAACAAGATGCAGGTGAGATATTAAAATCTGCACTGTTTAAAGAAGATTATAGCGAGATGGTCATCATAAAAGACATAGAATTGTACTCTTTGTGTGAGCATCATTTACTTCCATTTTTTGGTAAAGCGCATGTTGCTTATATACCAAATGGATATGTGGTAGGATTGAGTAAAATTCCAAGGGTCATTGATGTTTTTGCAAGGAGATTACAAGTTCAGGAGCGAATGACCCATGAAATTCTCCATGCTATTGATGATGCGCTCAAGCCACTGGGCGTAGCAGTCGTCATTGAAGCGGCGCATATGTGTATGATGATGCGAGGCGTACAAAAGCAAAACTCTTCTACTACGACTTCGGCATTTACAGGTGAGTTCAAAAATTTGGAGACTAGAAATGAATTTTTAAGTTTAATTTTAAAATAAAATATGACAGCATTTGTATTTCCGGGCCAAGGTGCTCAATTCGAAGGAATGGGACTTACACTTTATGAAAACAATGAAGTAGCTAAAGAAATATTTGATAAAGCAGATTCAGTACTCGGTTTTGAATTGTCTAAAGTGATGTTTTATGGTACTGCAGAAGAACTGAAACAAACCAAAATAACACAACCAGCGCTATTTGTACATGCCATTGCCACATTAAGAGCAAATGCTACAGTCACACCTGATGCTGTAGCTGGCCATTCACTAGGTGAGTTTTCTGCATTGGTAGCCAATGGCACATTAAGTTTTGAAGACGGTTTAAAATTGGTTTATATACGAGCACTAGCCATGCAAAAAGCTTGTGAATCAGTGCCAGGAACTATGGCAGCCATTCTAGGACTTGAAAATGAAGTTGTAGAGCAGGTTTGTGCAAAAATAGATGATGTGGTCGTAGCAGCAAATTATAATTGCCCAGGCCAACTCGTCATTTCAGGTTCCTTATCAGGTGTGACTACCGGTATGGAAAAATTGACAGAAGCAGGTGCAAAGAGAGCTATACAGTTAGAAGTAGGTGGTGCTTTCCATAGCCCATTAATGGAACCTGCCAAAAAAGAATTGGAGCAAGCCATCATGGACACTCATTTTAATATTCCTACATGTCCAGTTTATCAAAACATAAATGCACAACCAGAAACTGATCCTGAGGTCATAAAACAAAATCTAATCGCCCAACTAACGGGTGCAGTAAAGTGGACACAGACCGTCGAAAATATGCTCAAAGATGGGTGTACAAAGTTTGTAGAAGTAGGTGGCTCGGGAAAAGTGTTGTCAGGGCTTATCAAAAAAGTAGATAGAGCTGTCGAAACAGAAACCCTATAACATGGTTATAAAAAAAGGTACATTACTGGTAGCGGAGCCATTTATGCTAGATCCTAATTTTAAGCGATCAGTTATTTTAGTGTGCGAACATGAATCTCATGGTACAACGGGTTTTATTCTCAATAAACCACTAGATATCAGGATAGATGCATTGATTTCTGACTTTCCAGAATCGAAGGCACCTGTTTTTATAGGAGGTCCAGTAGCTGTGGACAGTATTCACTACTTGCATAATGTCGGTGATTTATTGGATAATAGTATAGAAGTATGTCCTGGAGTGTATTGGGGAGGAGACTTTGAAAAATTAAAATTCCTGATGGAAAATGACCTCATCCAAGATCATAATATACGTTTTTTTGTTGGTTATTCTGGTTGGACTGAAGGACAATTGGAAGAAGAAATGCAAGATCCATCTTGGGTATTAGATGAGATGGATCCCAATTACTTATTTAAAACAAAACCTTTTGTATTGTGGCAAACAGTACTCCATAACAAAGGAAACACCTACACTGTCATCGCGCAAATGCCTGATTCGGTCAGCCTAAATTAAAACTTAATATCAAGTCATTTATCTTTGCCGATCAACGTAATCACATTTTAGTTCAATTAAATAATTTCGTCCTTAAAAAATAGCACATGTATTACCTTAGAGATATATCCTTGAAATATGGTGAAAGAGTCCTCCTGGATGAAATTAGTTTTATGATAAGTCCTAAGGAGAGGATCGGTTTGATAGGTCGTAATGGTGCAGGAAAATCCACATTACTTAAAATTATTGCTGGTCAGAGTAGCCCTGATAGTGGTGGATTAGAGTTTCCATCCAAAACAACGGTGGGATATCTAAGACAAGAATTTGAACTCAATGAATCACAGACAGTCTTAGACGAAACAATGACTTGTCATGCAGAAGCACTTGCTTTACAACAACAACTGAATGATATCAATGTGCAGCTAGAGACTAGAGATGATTATGAAAGTGACTCTTACAGCCGCATGCTAGAAGACCTTGCAGATCTTTCGGGGAGACTAGAGCATTTTGATATATCTGCATTAGAAGTCGAGACTATTAAAATTCTTAAAGGACTAGGATTTACAGACAAGGATTTTTCTAAAAAAGTGGCAGAATTAAGTGGTGGCTGGAAGATGAGAATCGAATTGGCTAAATTGCTTTTGCGAACTCCTGATTTACTACTTCTAGATGAGCCTACCAATCACTTGGATATAGAATCTATCATATGGTTGGAAAATTATTTAGTAGATTATTTCGGTACGGTCATCGTTATTTCGCATGATATTCAGTTTTTGGAAAATGTGTGTAACCGAATTGCTGAGGTAGAAATGGGAGGCATTATTGACTATAAATTGAAATATAGTAAATTTCTAGAAGAAAAAGAAAAACAAAAAACGATACAAATTGCTGCTTACGAGAACCAACAAAGGGACATCGCACAAAAGGAAAAGACCATTAGTAGGTTTATGGCAAGTGCAACCAAAACCAAAA
>DAOLFJ010000301.1:0-5615 GCA_035326365.1 Saprospiraceae bacterium
TGAGTATAATACCTTTGACAATAGTCGGCGTAAATTCTGCTATGGTCGAAGGCAGTATTTTTTCGTAGTCAATACCTGTACCAGTGCTCAGATTCAATTGGTCATAATACAAAAGAGCCAAGACTGTAAAACCCATAATCATTGTATATCTTACAGGTAATAAAATGATAGATACAAATCCTGACATCTTGGACGCATCTTCGGGTGACTGGGTAGAGAGTACTTTTTGCATATCGTAATTGGGTGCTGGACCTGCTAAACTGGCAAACACGCCTTTGAAAGCCATCATCATAAAAAATGCGCCCCAAGGTACAAATCCATCTGACTCGATTTTTGAATTGACATCAGGCAAAATTTGTGACCAATCCATATTTAGATTCCACTGAAATAATGGTGTCAGCCACCCTTCTGGTGTAACTAATTGACTACCTGAAAGATGATTAACTGCAATAAATCCAATACAGACAGAAGCAATCGTCATGACACTGTACATCAACACATCCCCGATCACAATACTCGTCATACCACCGATCAAGGCATAAAACATAGCAAATAACGTGAAAATGATGCCATAAAAATGTCCCACAAATTCAGCTGGTATGTCAAAAGGTATGTACTGTGATGCCCAAGTCCAAGGGATAAATTGCTCTATAAACTTACCTAATCCTACAAAACCGTAAGCCATAAAACTCAAGCATCCAATCACCGCAAAAAGCACTGTAATCTGATGAGACAAAGTAGATCCTGGCCCTGTGCCAAATCGCACATGCAACCATTCTGCACCTGTAGACACATTAGACCTTCGCAGCCACTTACTGAGATACATCATCTGAAATATCTGATTGAATACCGGCCAAAGCCAAACGATCCACATAGACTTAAAGCCATAGACGAAACATATCGTGACCATCCACATCGTCCCCGAAATGTCAAACATATCAGATGCATTGGACAATCCTAGCATATACCAAGGAAGTTTTTTGCCACCCATCATATAGTCTGAGTGGCTTTTTCTAGCTCTTTTTCTGAGCAATAATCCTATGACTACTGTAAGGACCAAATATCCTAAAATAATCGCTAGGTCAATCGGATGGATTTTCATAAAATAAGTTCAGTTTTGAAAGATACGGTCAATTTTTAATTTATTAGGTCAATGAAAACATTTTGTGTTTTTGACGACGTTTTTGCTTTTTAAAACAAAAACGTCGCCAAAAATGGGGGAAAAAATCTTTATCGACGGATTTCATCCGCTATAATCATTTCACCCTTTCAGGGTTCAAACGAAAATTCATCAAATCTAATCAAAAAATCCTTTTGGGGGACTATTTTCTTTCAAATCGCACATTATCAATATAGAACTTTACATTGGCTGTACCATCTGCAAATGCCATACCGAACTCCTTAGAGATAACAGCCATTGATGTAGGACTATTTGCACCCCAACCATTGTTGTCTTTGAAAGCTGAAATGGGCACGGTGATGGTTTCCCATCCTGCTGTGGTTGCTACTGATGCACCCGGACCAGCAGGTCCCCATGTCCACCAGAAATCACCTTCGTCACCATTGAGTCTGAACTTAAGGTTTCCACCGTCGATTGGGTTTATGAGATTGATGTCAAATTTAATTACGTAATCATTTACGTTGGTACCGATTGTTGCGCCAGGGAAGTTATTTGATCCATTTCTCCAGAATAAATCTGTCCATCCGCTATAATTCCCTTCTACAAGACCGTAACTTGATCCATCTACATTATTGTTGTCATTGACTATTTTTACATTTCCCCACCAAGCATCTTTATTACCTGTGCCATTAAAGTCAAAAAACACTAGTTCAGGATCTTTTACATCATCGACACCGACAAAATTTATCAGTTCCGTCTCTGAGACTTCATTATCTATGGTCATAAACTTAATTTTACCATATCCTTTTTGAACATTCAAAGGAACTACAACCTCTATTTTGTCGATGGTCTTCACTCCAAAACCTGTCGCTACGACATTACCTGGGAAGATCAAATCAGTCACCAAATTCATCTTTGTACCTGTCAATGTGATGAGTTCGCCTGGTTTTGCTTTCGTTGGATATCCTGTCACTTCAGGCACATTGGAAGCTAGGATGGTCAGGTCATTGGCTGAAACCACTTCTGAACCATTGGTGGTCACAAGGGTAATTTTGTCTGTCGCTGTACCCGATGGCACCGTAATGGTCAATTCTGTTTCATTCGTATTGGCAACTGCCACAGACTTACCGCCTCCCAATTTTACTTGTACTACCAAGTCAAGATGTGTACCTGATATGACAATAGGTTTGTTGGATTGTGTGGAAGCAGGATTGATACCCGTGATTGTTGGCTTTACAAACGTCAACTCACTAGAACTTACTGTCTTATTGGCTTTGGTTCGTAAATTTACAACACCATTTACTGCATCTAATGGAACATCTACAGTGATTTCAGAAGCGGATTGAGAAGCAATTGTACCAGCTTTGTCGGTCGCAAAAACAACATTAGTCACTAAGTCCAAATTGATACCTTTGATAGAAATTGATTTACCATTTTTAGCAGGATTTGGCGAAACAGATGAAATGGTAGGAACGACCATTTCCAATACATCCGTTGATTGTGTTGTAACTAAAGATGCCATTTCTAGAGCAATACTTCCATCTTGTGCATCCGCTGGCACTTGAACTTCTATTTTTGTTGCTGTTTGTGATATAAAGGTTCCTACTTTTTGATTTCCTCCAAAGATGACAGCCTTTACCAAATCGAGATCCGTACCTTCGATGGTTAAGGTTGCCCCAGCTTTAACTGGTATAGGTGATAATTTTGTAGCTTTTGCCGTCACCACGCTAAGTGTAGAATCCGACTCTATCAAGATAGGATCGGGCATACCATTAGAGATAACAACTTTTCCTGTCTGAGCATCAAGCGGAACCAAAAGTTCTATTTGTTCTTTTGATTGAGAAATAAACTCAGCTTGTGCTTTTTTATTAGGAAAAATGACTTCCTCTATCAGATTTAAGTAATCGCCAGTGATGGTCACTTTTTCACCTGGTCTTGCTGAAAGTGGTGATAATGACACAAATTTGATTGGCTCAGAAATGGTCAATCTTGTTTTCATTTTTTGAGTCCCAATGGTGGTTGTAACGGTCACTTCTCCTTCCACTGTTTCTTGTGGTACGATGATGGTCACCATTTCACTAGTCTTAGAAGTAAAGTTTTTTACTTCAATGTTGTTTGGTAAAGTTATCATGGTGACTTTATCCATATTCTTACCAATAAATCTGAGTTCACCACCTCGAAGTGCAGGAGAAGGTCCGTAACTAAGAACCACAGGATCTGTACTAACGGTATCTTCATCTTTGCTACACGAGGCAATAAAAATTCCCGCGCCTACCACAAAGGCAAATAATATATATTGAAAAAATTTAGTATTCATTTTTAATGATTTAAGCTTGGATTAATTAATAGGTACGATTCTGATATTATCGATACCGATCTGAATATTTGCCTTAGTTCCAGAAGTTTGTGAGACATTAGGACCAAACATCATCATATTGATATTAGTAAGTCCATCTAGGCTAGACAATGGTTTAGAACCTGGTTTATCCCAGTCTGCTTTAGCCCATGAGTCATCTTTACCATACTGAAAAGCGGACAATGGAATGGTGACTGTCTGCCAACCTGAAGTCTTAAAAGCACCATTTCTCCATGGTTGGTATCTTGCAAAAGATGCATTGTCGTATCCGTGATCACTAGCATAAGGCGACATAAAAATGAGTAAATTAAAATCAATCCAATCTTCAGGAACATTGATTTCAAATTTCACGGCAAGGTCTGATATTGGGCCAACTGCTAAAGGTTTTGCACTACCTCTAGATGGCGCAAAATACCACATTGTAGTCGGGTTATTCCATTTCCACTCGCCAAAATCACTATCTGAAAACATGGCAAAATTTCCTGATACTGGCACAACTCCATTATTTTCAGAACCAAATGTTGGGGCAGTCCAACTTTCATGTGTTTTGTCATCAAAATTCAGGATGGTATTTCTATCATCTCTAAAAATAAACTTCGAAACTGCTTTACCAAAATTGGTAGATACTGTTATGACTCCTGGCTGAACACCCGATGGCACAGTTACAATGATATTATTTTTGTCAGTACTTACGATTTCTCCCACAATATCACCTGGGAAAGTCACTTTAGGATCAAAGAAAAAATCTCCACTCAATTCTATAGTACCTCCATCAGGTGCATATTCGCTTTTGATACCAGCCAAAATAGGTGCAGGCACATTCACTTTAAAATCGTGCAGGAACTCTGAACCATCACTGAATACCATTCTAATTTTGTCTGTAACTTCTGTTGGTACCGTAGTAGGTACATTGACAATTACAACTTTATCTGTAATGAAATTAGGTTGTAAAATGGCTTTTTGGTCATTAAAATAAAGTTGTTTTAGATCGCCAAAATTATCACCGATGATGGAAATCAAACTTCCCATAAAGGCACTTGTCAGCAATGAGTCGCTCTTTGCAGGATCAGTAAGTCTGATGTAATTCACTACTACAGGACCATCTTTTTCGCTCAATAAATCATCTGTCTCTTTTTCACATGAAACAATAAAAGACGATATTAAGATGAGCAATAAACTATATTTAAAAAAACTAAACATTTTCATTTTCTATTCTTTTAATGGATTAAAAATTATAATCAACAGCTGGTTCAGAAGGTCTAAGCAATTCATTAACAACCACTTCCGATGATGGAATAGGTAAATTGACATTTTCAGGTCTGAAAGTTATCGTACCGTTATTACCCACAATATTCAAGATATATCCCGCTTTGGTCTTTTCATCTGCTGCGGTAGGAGATTGATCTCTATAGTAGACATATTCTCTTTTTTGACTAGACAACATAGCTGTAGCATCAGCAGGTTTTCTATAAAAATACCTTTTGATATCAAACCAATACATAGATTCCAGTGCAAATTCCATCCTTCTTTCGTGCAACAAATCTAGGAAAGAAACACTATTCATAGCTGGAAGTCCCGCTCTATTTCTAATAGCATTAAAATATTCCAATGCCGTCGCATCTGATGTAGACTCGCCACTTCCTATGCTTGCCTCTACGTAAACCAAATATACATCTGCAAGTCTTAAAATATACTGATTTACAGCGGTCGCCTGACCTGTGGTAACTTTACCGTCATTATCGCTAGAACTACCTACTACAAATTTTTTCAATGCTGTAAGTGTTGGCGATGCACTTTCTATTTCTTGTCCTTCAGCATCTCTATTGACAATAAAATACTTGTATCCACCATTCAATTTATTGATTTCAGGATAAAAATCATTCACATCCATGTAAGTAGCACTTTTGCGTTTGTCCGCAGGATCTACATCTTCTAGAAAATCATAAGTCATACATTTGCCTCCGCCCCATGCTTCTGTATTGCCTGTGATGATACTACTTCTAGCCCAGTTTGCTTGACGACTATTGCCTAGTGCGTATCCACCTTCCATCCATTGTAACGCGAATAATGATTCTGAATTATTATTATTTGCAATTCTAAAAAGATCATCATATTTTGGCATTAAAGTCAGCCCACTAT
>DAOLFJ010000302.1:0-5575 GCA_035326365.1 Saprospiraceae bacterium
ACGAAAATCTTTGCTCAATTTATCTATCTCGTCTAGTATGAATACAGGATTTGATGTTTTTGCTTTTTTGATAGATTGTAAGATTCTACCAGGCATGGCTCCGATGTATGTCTTACGATGGCCACGAATTTCACTTTCGTCATGGAGACCACCTAGGGACATTCTGATAAATTTTCTATTTAATGCTGTGGCAATTGACTTGCCCAGACTTGTTTTTCCCACACCAGGAGGACCAACTAAACAAAGAATAGGCGCTTTCATATCGCCTTTTAGTTTAAGGACTGCAAGGTGTTCGATGATTCTGGTTTTGACATCTTCTAGTCCGAAATGATCCTTATCTAAAACAGAGCGTACTTTTTTGAGATTAAAATTGTCTTTTGTGACTTCATCCCAAGGAAGATCGAGCATGAGTTCTAGATAATTCAAAATAACAGAATACTCAGCTATTTGTGGGTTGATACGTCGAGCCTTTACAATCTCTCTATCGAAGGTAGCTTTTGCTTCTTTTGTCCATTTTTTGGCATCAGCTAATTTTTGGAGCCTATTGAGTTCTTCTTCATGTGGATTTCCTCCCAGTTCTTCCTGAATGGTTTTTAGTTGTTGGTTTAGAAAATATTCTTTTTGTTGTTTTTCTAGATCACCTCTTACTTTCGACTCTATTTGGTCTTTAATTTGTAAAAGTTGCAACTCACCATTCATCACATTCATGACGAGATGTGCCTTTGTCATGTAGTCGCTGGTCTCAAGAATTTCCTGTTTTTTTGCAACACCCAAATTCATGTTGGAAGCAATAAAATTTAGAAGAAACCCATTATTTTTTATATTTTGAAGCATCATATTTGCTTCGGAAGGAATATTGGGAGAAAGTTCTACAATTTTTTTAGATAAATCCCTGACCGTAGACATAATGGCATTAAACTCAATATTTTTAAGAGGTACATTTTCTTCGATAATATTGATGGTGGCTTCCAGCATTTTTTCATTTTCTACAAAAACACCAGGTGTAAAACGTTTTCTACCTTGAAGGATAGCCGTTGTACTTCCATCTGGCATTTTAAGAATTTTCATGATACGAGCTATCGTACCTACATTGTGCAATCCTTCAGGTGTTGGATCTTCGCTCTCCATATCTTTTTGGGTTAATACACCCAGAAATTTGTCCCCTTTGTCTGCTTTTTGAAGTGCTTTTATAGATTTGTCACGCCCTACAGTTATGGGAATTACTACCCCAGGAAAAAGCACGGTGTTCTTGAGGGCAAGAATAGGCATAGTATCCTTGTAAGAATCTTCAAACTTTAACTCATCATCACCAAGCGAAAAAACAGGTATTACATCACCTTCTTCTTTCATATCATCCATCATAAATCTATTTCTATCAAACATGTATTTTACTTTTTAAGTGCAGCCTTAATGTTTGCTAAAATGTCAAGCATCCTTATAAAGAAGCACAGGCACAAAGGTAAAGCAATATGCATACCACTGTTAAATTCTCACCAAAACCTACAACAATTGTCAGTGAAACGTCTAAACGAGACGACAAATTGTCATAAAATTGCTGTTAATTTTTACATTAATAGTGATTCGCTAACTGTTCTATTGAGCTAAAGAAGGCTTATTTTGTAGGTACGAGCTCTTTTATTTTAAACCTAAATGCAGCAACTAGTAATGTCATAAATGGACTTATCCAGTTGAAGACAGCATAAAGAGAATAGTCATAAGTTGTAACTCCCAAAACACTAGAATTGTAAGCACCACAAGTATTCCAAGGAATGAGTACAGATGTAACCGTTCCTGAATCTTCGAGGGTACGGCTTAGGTTCACAGGGTGTAGACCTTTATCTGCAAATGCTTTGTTGTACATTTTGCCTGGAATGACAAGGGCTAGATATTGATCTGAAGCAGTAACATTGATAGCCAAACAAGAAAAAACAGTACTGGCAAATAGGCCAAAGATGGAGTCAAACATATTGAGCAGCGCTTGGCTAATACGAGCTAAAGCACCGATAGCATCCATAACACCACCAAATACCATTGCACAAAGTATCAGCCAGATCGTACTTAGCATCCCTTCCATACCTTTGCCTGTAAAAAGATCATTTAATTCGGGATTGGAGGTTTCTACAAATGTTTTAGTGGTCAAACCAGTCATAATGCCTTTGTAAGCAGTGTTAAAGTCGAGTATTGTCCCACCAGCAACTTTAACAACAATATCGGGTTGTGCTATGATCGCCGCCAATCCACCCAATAGCGCACCTGCTAAAAGTGCAATTAATGGTTGTGTTTTTTTAACTATCAAAAAAATGACTGTCGCAGGAACTAAAAATAGCCATGGACTAATATTAAATGATGCGTCGATTGCTGCCAGTTTATCTGAGATATCAGGATTACCAGTTGCAGATAAGTTCAGACCAATAATGATAAAAACGATTAAAGAGAAAACCATAGAAGGAACAGTGGTAAAAAGCATATACTTAATATGATCAAAAAGTTCAGCACCAGCCATTGCAGCAGCAAGATTGGTAGTGTCAGAAAGCGGAGATAATTTATCTCCAAAATAAGCGCCCGAAATGACAGCTCCTGCGGTCATGCCGGGGTTTATACCCATCGTATTCCCAATTCCTATTAGAGCAATCCCAACCGTAGCGGAGGTAGACCATGAGCTTCCAGTAGCAATGGATATTATAGAACATATAATTAATGAAGCAGCTAGAAATATAGTAGGAGATAATATTTGAAGGCCATAATAAATCATTGTGGGAATGATGCCGCTCAAAAGCCAAGTACCAGACAATGCACCTACCATAAGCAAAATAAGTATTGCACCTGACGTAGACTTCACGTTCTGGCTTACCTCTTCCATCATCTGAGCAAACTTAACTTTGTTTTTAAAACCAACAATAGCAGCAACTGCGGCACCTATGAGAAGAATAAATTGATTACTCCCTCCTAAAGCACTATCCTTAAAAATATAAATATTGTAAGCGAGCATAGCTACAAGAATCAGAACAGGGAAAAGAGCTTCCCCAATACTTAGCTCTTTATTTTCAATGATTTCATTTTCATTGGGGCTTGCTGGCTTAATGTTTTCACTTTGCATTTTGCTGATAATTTTGCTTTGATTTCGATTTTAAACGCAATATAAATCTATATTTCCAATTTTAACATAATCTTATGCTTTTATCTAGAAAATTTTGAAACTTTTTTGGCTTAAGCAAATTTATGTTAAGGGGATACCTTTTTATATTTATTTTATTACAGCCTTAGCCCAAAATTTATTCAATGAAAATATTTAATTTTATTTTTGCATTTATTTTTATCTCTTTGTTTGTTTCATGTGGGAGCAAGGAGAAAAAGGCAGATACACCATCTGGTGCACCAAAAGGTAATGGAAGCATTACGGTAGATGGAATAATAGCACAAGAAGAAACAACTTCCAACACAATCACAACTACTGGAAATATTATAGCAAACGAAGAAGTTGAAATCAAAAGTGAGGTATCCGGCAGAGTGGTAAAAATTTACTTTAAAGAAGGAACTCCTGTATCAAAAGGTCAAATGTTGGTAAAACTAAATGATGACGATCTAGTCGCGCAAATGCAACGATTGAACATCGAAATCAAATTACAAGAAGAAAAAGAAGCACGTCAAAAACAGTTATTGGCATCAACAGCGATAAGTAAAGAAGAATATGACGTCACAAAAACGAACCTAAATCTTCTAAAAGCGAATGTAGATATTTTAAAAACACAGTTGGACAAGACCAAAATTGTAGCGCCTTTCAGTGGAATAGTTGGGTTAAAATCCATCAGTGAAGGCGCCATCATTTCACCGACTACAGTTATTGCATCTATTCAAAATATCAATCCATTAAAACTGGATTTTAGCATTCCTGAAAAATATAATAGTCTTATAAAAAATGGTTCTTCCGTAAGTTTTACCGTAGTAGGACAAGCATCACCACTTAAAGCGACTGTTTTTGCCAAAGAACCAAAGATAGATCCTGTCACCAGAACATCTATGGTGAGAGCAACTTTTCCGAATCCATCTGGCAATGTTTTTCCAGGATCATTTGCAGATATTAATATTCAAGTTGGCGATAAAACCAAAGCTATCATGGTGCCTACTATAGCTTACATACCCGATATTGCTGGAGCTAAGTTGTTTGTGAGTAAGGGTGGAAAGGCGGTAAGTGTGCCAGTCACTGCCGGAATAAGGACAGAGAAAGAAATCCAAATTCTGACGGGTGTAAATGTTGGTGATACAGTGCTTACGTCTGGAATTCTTCAATTACGTCCAAATATGCCAATCCAAGTCAATATTCAGAATAAGGTAATTTAATAAATCTAACAAATGAGTTTATCATCCACAAGTATTAAAAGACCTGTTCTTGCCACTGTTTTTTCTATTATCATCGTATTATTTGGTATAATCGGTTACAATTACCTTGGTGTTAGGGACTATCCGAGTGTGGATCCTCCTGTGATTACCGTAAGTACAACGTATACAGGTGCAAATTCCGACGTTATCATTTCACAGATCACAGAACCATTAGAAGAGTCGATAAACGGGATAGATGGTATAAAATCTATCGTATCTACGAGTAGTGACGGTCGTAGTACCATATCAGTAGAGTTTGACCTTGAAATAGATCTTGAAGCAGCTGCAAATGATGTTAGGGACAAAGTGTCACAAGCCCAGAGAAATCTTCCGCCTGATGCAAACCCACCTATCGTAAGTAAAGCCGATGCAAGTGCACAGCCCATCATCTCTCTCACAGTACAAAGCGAACAAAGGACTCTTTTGGAATTATCAGAGATAGGTAACAATACATTCAAAGAACGTTTTCAGACGATTCCTGGTGTGAGTGGTGTCAATATTTGGGGAGAAAAAAAGTACGCCATGAAAATGATCATGGATCCTGCCAAGATGGCTTCAAAAGGTGTGACACCTGTAGATGTAAGAAGTGCTCTTGTAAACGCCAATGTCGAACTGCCTTCAGGTAGAATTGACGGAGATAACACGGAACTTACCATACGTATAGTAGGACGAATAGAGACGGTAGAAGAATTTAATGATCTGATCGTTAAGGAAAGCAATGGTGCCATAATACGGTTCAAAGATGTTGGTATTGCTGAATTAAGACCCGAAAATGAAAGATCACTTTTAAGAGGAAATGGAGCTGTACCAATGATTGGTGTCGCCATTACACCGCAACCTGGCGCAAATTATATTGCTATCGCAGATGAGTTTTACAAAAGATTGGAAATTATAAAAAAAGAAATTCCATCTGATCTCAAACTTGGGATAGCGCTAGATACTACCGTAGGTATCAAAAAAGCAATAAGCGAGGTAGAAGAGACGATCTTCTTGTCTTTTGGACTAGTAGTTTTAGTTATTTTCTTGTTTTTGAGAAATTGGAGATCGACTTTAATTCCTGTGATTGCCATTCCTATCTCCTTGGTAAGTGCCTTTTTCATTATGTACATGGCAGGTTTCTCTATCAATATTTTGACTTTGTTGGGAATAGTTTTGGCAACAGGTCTTGTGGTGGATGACGCTATTGTGGTACTAGAAA
>DAOLFJ010000303.1:0-5572 GCA_035326365.1 Saprospiraceae bacterium
ATTTTGCCACCACATGAAGCCGTCTTTGGCCATTTCGGACCAATTGTAGGTAGGAAATCCCCAGTTTTGTCCGAGTACTGCATAGTCATCAGGTGGCGCACCTGCTTGTTCGTCCATATTGTACAGTTCAGGTGCCACCCATGCATCACAACTGTATCTATATATGCCTATAGGTAAGTCACCTTTGAGTACCACTCTTTTTGAACGTGCATAATGTTTTGCTTCTAGGAGTTGTTTGTCAGCGTGATATTGCACAAAGTAATAAAATACCACGTCTTTGTAGCTTTCGTAAGTAGGGCTACATAATTCATCAATGATTTCCGATGTAAACTTTGAATATTTCGGCCAAAGATTAAAATTGCACGTCTGATATTTATCTCTGAGGTGACAAAAAGCGGCATATGATTTTAACCAACTTTCGTTTTGCCCTATGAACGTAGAGACATCTTTATCTTTTATGAAATTTTCATATTCTTGGTCAAAAAGCTTTCTCAAATACAAAAACTTTGTTTCCAGTACTTTTTCAAAATCTATTTGTTCTAGACTATTGAGTGATTTTGCTGACGTCTGTAAGGCCTTCTGATCAGATTTGTCCTTTAGGGTAGCAATGTCTTGAAGATTTATGTATAATGGATGCAATGCAAATACAGATATCGCTGCATATGGATAGCTATCTAACCAAGTTTTATTTGCAATCGTATCATTGACCGGTAGTACTTGAATCATATTCATACCTAAATCAAAAGTCCAGTCTACAAGCAATTTTAAGTCAGAAAACTCACCGATGCCTAAACCATTTTGGCTTCGTAGAGAGAATACCGGGATAGCTACACCACTTCCGCGCCATTTTTGATCACCAAAAGCAAAGTTTTCATCCGTCAGAATTAATTGTTGGCCATTTTCTTCAGGTAAAACAAAATGACAAACCCTATTACTTCCTTCTTCCCAGTAAAGAATTTGTTTTGTTTTCGTATCAATGATCACATATTTATAAGCTATATGGATATTTTTGTGGTCATTTGTAATGTCAAGCTGCCACATAGGATAGTCTGCATCACTGAGCAATATAGGTGCACCCCAATTTCCTAATTCGGGAATATCACCACAGATCCCAAAACTGAGATGAGATGGTAAGTTAGCACAGTGGAGTCTGAATGAAATCCTATTTTTCTGACCATCTACTTTAGACAACTTTTTTGTAGTGTTCCGTTTAAAAATAGATTCTGTAAATGCAGTAGACAAAAAGGCATTATTCTCATTGTCTCTAGGTCTCCATTTGTCTTCTAGAAACACATTTTCTGATAGCCCCTTTGTACTTAATACCCTTGGCTTACCCCATTCTTTCAGACTTTCTACGCCATCTTTGAGTAGGATATAATTATAGTGTATTACATTATTGGGTTCTAATTGAATACTTGCTATCCAATTTTCGCCATCATAAGTCTGGCATTGGACCACTTTGTCCTTAAGGTCGCTATTAGTATGGTATTTTATAGAAATTTGCTCGCCGAATATAGTTTTGTAATGAACGTGAAAATGTAGAAACATGTGGTTATATTATTAAAATTGGCTTTAAGTAATGATTTTTGACTTTTGGACACATAAATAAATTCAAACTTCTTCTTTTATCCTTCCAAAATATTATTAGTGGCAAATATACACTAAGTCATTAATTTTTTGATAATAGCTTGTAAAAATACTTAATTTTAGCTTTGTTTATCATCGAGTGTATTAGAAAAATGAAAAAAAATGTTGGTGACTGTTTGTTCACATCTTGGGTAACCAAAGTAAACATTGTAAGTAAAATTGTTATCCTTTAAATTGACACTGTCGACACATAACTCAAAATCTTAGCTCTCCAAAAAATGAATGGATTAGCCAAATTTATTGTGAAATAATTTTAATCTCCACCCTACGATTTTTACTTTTATTGACTTCAGTATCATTTGGACCCAATGGTTTTGTGTCTCCATAGCCATGTGTATCTATCCTTGCTGATGGCACGCCACGTTCTATTAACAAAGTTTTGATGGCTTCTGCCCTTTGTTCTGACAATATTCGCAAAGCATCTTTATCTCCTACATTATCAGTATGACCTACTATCTGAATGTACAGTTTTGGTCTAGTAAGTAATACCTCAGCAAGTTTATCAATAGACGGATATGATTCTGGCAATACGATCGGTTTGGCGCGCTCAAAATATATATTATCAAGCATGATTGTTTTTTTCAAATCTAGTTCTGTAATAGCAGCAGGTTCATTTTGATGGACCACTTTTGGAACTTCAGCTTGTTTACCATAAGTACTATCTGCATACAAAATGAGTTCTACGGTTTGAGCATAAATACCCGAATTGGCAAGTTCTTGGGGATCGATTATGACTTCTTGACTTTTGTAGTTTCTGTTATTAGCAATAAATGACATCGGTTTGTTTTCAAAAAACTTGTAGCCACATATGCCATCCTTTGCTCTAAAAAACCCTTCTCTCTTATCTTTGTATGCTTCTCCCCATGTCAACTCTCCTACCATTTTTTTGCCAGTCTCACCATTGATGATGTGAAAGGTAATGACAATTTCCTTTTCTAGCTTTTGTCTTAGTAATTTTGCTTTGTATATATCGCTAGTCCCATCTCTATTTGATGTAAAATAAATGACATCATTATCCTTGAGCAAATGTGGGTGAGAATCGTCATATGCAGAATTGACAGGTGGGTTGAGTTTTTGTGGGACCGACCATTTGGTATAGGTAAAATCCAATCTATCACTGTAATATATATCTTTGCCACCGTAACCACCAGGTCTATCCGAAGTAAAATATAACCTTTTACCATCGTGGGTCAACATAGGTGTAGACTCTCTATACGGTGAATTAATACCGTTGCCCATATGAATAGGCTCGCTATAATTATTGTCACCACTATGAAAAGAAACAAACAAATCCATATGGACAAAACTATCCTTGGTCATCATTGCCAATATCAATACAGATGTGTCAAGACTAGAAGTAATATTTACTTCATTGCTCTTTGTCGTAAAATTTTTGATATGAATAGGAGAAGGAAATATAAAATCTATACCATTTTTTTCAGTCATAGAAAAACCCCGATCTATCCCACCGAAGCTAGCAAATTGATTGATAACCAAGTATTTATTTTGTTTTCCAAAATTGGCACAAATACTATTGGGCAAAACATCATTGATCGGATAGCCAGGGTGAAAAATACCTTCCGTCTCACTATTCTTCAACTTTGTGTACCAAATGTCTTGATTATATGAAGAAGCGTAAGGATCAGTAATCGTTTGTGCTGCAATCTGAGAGAAAACTTGTTTGAGTTTAGATAAATATTTGGATTCATCCAAAGTTAAAAATACATCAAAGCTATCTACAAATAGTGTTTTTTCACAATTGGGATCAGCGACTCTTGTAAAAAACAGAATATCTTCTTCATAAGAAACCACAGGGCAAATCTCATCTAGATGATCACTATTGACAGGATAATCTATTTTTTTTAATGTATGTTGGCCATTGACAGTACAAATGCCAAAAAGTAAAAAGTAAATAACTATAATATTTCTAGTCAAAATAAAAAGGGTCTTCAAAGGCTTAAAAATAGCTTCAGAACCAAAAAGAATGCGAAAAAAAGATTTTCACATTGTCAATAATTTAGAATATGTCATAATCATATCTACATTTCGATCTGAAAATTAAGTACAAATGTAAGAAGTAATGTTAAAGAAATTCAAATGTGATAACTAAATCTACTTATTTTGCGTTTTCGTTTGAGTAAATCATACTAATGGACAAATTATTATTCTTTTTCATTTGCATTTGTAGCTTCTCAGCGAATGCTCAAAAGCAAATCTTAGACCAATTGGGTCGAGAAACAAAAATCACTTTTGAAGGTCAAGTCTATTCAGCCGTTATAACAGAAGAAGGTGACACTTTAATCCTCGCCAATTTAGACAATGTAAGTATTACGGCTATGCGTAGTTTTGCCAGTGATGAAGATTACAAAAAATACCAAAGATTTAGAAATTATGCGGCTAAGGTGTATCCATACGCAAAAGAAGCCATCAGAATATTTAGAGAGCTAGAATATGCATCTCAACATATGAGCAAGAAAGAAAGAAAGAAAAAAATAGCAGAACTCGAAGAACAATTGACCAAAGAGTTTGAAGAACCATTGACCAATCTCACTAAGCTCCAAGGCAAAATAATGATCAAAATGATCGAAAAAGAAACAGGTCAACCTATTTATAATATGATCAAAGAACTAAAAGGTGGATTTAAAGCCTTTTATTGGAATGCATTTTCTAAGTTGTATAGCTATGAGCTAAAAGAAGGATATAACCATGGTCAATATCCAATCCTTGATGCTGTGCTAAATGACTTTGATGTATCATATAGAATAGAAAATGATACAAACCTGAAGTACATTAAAATTAACCGTAGTAAATAATATATATGCAAAAAGCAGGTTGGCAAAGCCCGTCAAATATAGCCCTTGTAAAATATTGGGGAAAACATGGTCGCCAATTACCAAACAATCCATCAGTCAGTTTCACACTCAATACTGCTGCCACAAGGACATTTATAGCTTGGGAAAACTATAATAAATTCGGGAGAGTAGAGCTTTCTTTCACATTAGAAGGGAAAGAAAATCCAGCTTTTGCAGCCAGAATAGAGAAATTCCTAGATAGTCTGGTAGATGAGTACTTCCCGTTTCTGAAAGAAGTTACACTTCAAATAGATAGTAGCAACTCATTTCCACATAGTAGCGGCATCGCATCATCAGCATCAGGAATGTCAGCGCTTGCCTTATGCCTTTGCGAAATAGAACAAACGATCTCAGGAGTCACTGTAGATCAAGATGCATTCACAAAAAAGGCTTCTATCATCTCTAGACTCGGAAGTGGTAGCGCATGTAGATCAATATATCCTGAAATGGGACTTTGGGGTCACCATCCAGATATTGCCCACTCTTCGGATGATTATGCTATTGGTATCGGAGCAGAAATACACCCTGTATTCAAAACCTTTCATGACGATATCCTCATCGTGAGTGCCAAAGAAAAAAGTGTTTCATCCACAGCAGGACATAACCTTATGGTAGGTAATCCATATGCAGAAGCAAGATACAAACAAGCCAATGAAAGGATCATCACGCTTTTAACAGCACTAAGAGAAGGAGATTTGGTGACTTTCGGTAAAATCACAGAAGACGAAGCGCTCACGCTTCATGCACTGATGATGTGCTCAGATCCATCTTATATGCTGATGGAAGAAGGTTCATTGGCAATCATCAAAAAAGTAAAAGCATTCAGAGCTGACACGAATATTCCATTGTATTTCACACTAGATGCAGGTCCAAATGTTCATCTTTTATATCCACATGAAAACGAACTTGATGTAAGATCATTTATAACTTCAGAACTTAAGCCATTATGTCATGAAGGCAAGATCATTTACGACCATGTAGGTCAGGGTGCCCAGAAAATTATGTGATTGAATGAATAACTTAATTCAGTTTATCTAATTTCAGTTCAAAAAAATATATCCAAAACCACTTTC
>DAOLFJ010000304.1:0-5561 GCA_035326365.1 Saprospiraceae bacterium
ATACCTTACATTTGTAGTAAAGATATCATTCCGATTTCTAACGGATATCGACACAATTAACATCCTATTTGGCCCATCAGGCGAGTCATACGCACCATAAAAAGTATTAGAATTATTAAATACCCTATACTCCGAATTTAAAACTCCAATTTGTGGAGAATATAATGCTTCTGAAGATTTAATACTTTCGGAAACAGCTTCTGGACTTATCCGATCCATTAATTGTCCTGGTCCTGTCAGATATAATTGTTTATACACTAAACCATCTATCACATTAAATGATTTTGCTTCTGTTGCACCATTGGCTCCAGTCACTGTCACTGTGTATATACCTGCCACAATATTACTCAAATCCTGTGTGGTAGCCCCATTGCTCCACAAGTAAGTAAAAGGAGCTACACCGCCTGAAACACTCAGGTCTATTGCGCCATCTTGACCTTGTGGAATGGATACATCTGTCACGGTAGCAGATAGCTGTATAGTAGAATACTCTATCGTAAGAATGGGCTGATTTGTACCCGAATTATCCCAAGATTCTGAATTACGAGATCCACTTCCTTCTATCAAAAAGACCATGCTATTTCCACTATTCCAACCACTCCTTATTACCAATTCTTGTACGATCGCTGCCACACTAGGTGTATTATAACTGGCATTGGTAGTCCATGTAGGTATCGAAGTCCAATTGGTAAATGCACTTGTCTTTGTTCTTTTACTTACGTCATAAGTCGTAGATACGAAAGTGGCTGGATCATCAGCCGCTTGTCCTTTTATGACTAAGTTATTGACGCCACTATTGGTATTTGGTGTATTGGGAGCAATTGCTCTAAATGTGATATAAGCATTGTTAATGATTGCTCCTTTTGGAACTTGGATATTTTGAAACCTAAGTCCTACTTTCTGAGATCCTGCTGTAGGATTGGCGTCATCCCTTACTAGTTCTATGTCAGGACTTGTCAAATTTACAAAACCTACACCATTGTAAGTACCATCCGTACCTGTCTCTTCGGCATCATCCGAACTTTGTGATATGGACCTTGTAAAAGTAGTTTGACCATTTATTGTTGTGTAAAAAAACAAGGAAATAAACGTCAGAAAAAGTAAACCTAAATTTCTTTTAAACGCTTTTTTATTAAAAATATCAAATACTACTAAAGCAGCAAAACCCTTCAGTATTGAAAGGTTAAAAAGCTTATTTGTATTTGATTTATATCTCATTTATGGTCTAATCATTTATACTTGTGGGTGCAATGGGAACCGATGAAGGAGAAAACAAGGTGATTGATTTACTTGCTATACATCCTTGACTGTCTGTAACTTGAACAGCATATTCGCCTTCAGGCAAACTAGTTCTATCTTCTGTCAAAACACCGTCCGACCACATAAAACTGTAAGGTGGCGCACCACCCAAAACAGTGATATTAATAGCCCCATCACCGACTGAAGGTAAGTTTATATCAGTCGGGCAAGATGGCAATGTCCTTGAAACATCAATAGTCAATGATAAGGGTTGTGTGATAGAAACACTCAAAGCACGACTACATCCATCATTATCTGATACGGTAACGGCATAAGATCCTGCTGATAAATTTTCTCTATCTCTGATAAACTGATTATCTGACCATTGATAAAAATAATTATTACTATTCTCAGGAGTCAATGTAATAGTACCATCTTGCATTCCAAAACAACTCACATCTGTTTTTGAAATCCCAACATTAAAAACACTTGTTGGCCCTGAAACTTGAACTTGAGTGGTTTTTGTACAGCCGTTTTGATCGGTTACAGTGACTTGATATACATTTGCAACAGCACTTTCTAGGTTTTTGGTTGTTTTGCCATCGCTCCATAGATAAGTATAAGGTGGAATACCACCAACAACATTTAAGCTGATAGCACCAGACTGTCCAAAACACAAATAATCTCTCGGCGCAGCAGACAAAACAATGTCATTGGGATCTGCAAGTAAAGTAGAGAAGGTCGCCGAACAACCCGTAAATGATGTCACCGTCACATGATACGTACCACTAGACAAATTAGAAATGAGTTCTCCCGTTCCTGATCCTGTAGCAGTGGAATTTTCTTTTGTCCATACCCAATCATTGGCACCATAAACACTGCTACCACTTACCGTAAAACCAATGCTGCCATCTTGTGCTCCAATACATGAAGGATTTACCCTAGTTTGGTTTACATTATAATCACACAAAACTGCTAGTCTCTGAGAGTTTGTAGTCGTCCTTCCACAACCATCTGTCAAAGACACCGTCACCACACAGCCAGATACATCTCCAGTAGGTGGTGGAATAAACTCTAAAGTTTGTGAATTTGCATTTGGACTGAAAGTTCCACCACAAGTAGATGACCATTCAATGGTAAAATCAGATAAATTTCCTTCTGGTAAATTAAAAGACAAACCTCTGCCTACGCCCGAAAATGCAAGTCCTCCACCACTACTCACTATACTTAAATTTTCTGCTTTGTCGGTGGCAACAAGCCAACTGAAATTAAAGAAAACCCTTTGGGCGGCTACGTGTGCCGGACTTGACTGACATTTATCATAGGAATGACCTGAAGAATGCATGACAAAACCTCTATTATCATCTCCAAATCCCCTTCCATACATGATGACTGCTGCTGCATTTCTTAGATCAGCATGTGTAGATGGTACATTGGTATGTGTCGGATCATAGGCAATAATTTTGGTCGTTGGGTTCCATCTAGCCGTTGTACCAGATGTTTGCCTTGGGATATATATCTGTTCAGCACCATTTACATGTGCTGCATCTGTAGTTCCAATATATTGAGACACCGGATCTGCTGGCAATCTATGGGTATAAGGCGGCGATCCATCTTTGTGCGTTCCCCACAACATCAAGGTATTGCTATTGGCATAAATGCCGCTTGTACCTTTGAAAGCAGGATCTTTAGTAGTAAGAAAATTGGTTTGTTGATCTCTATTGGCAGGGTTTACCATGTTTTCTATGGCACTTCCCGAAGTACACCCATCCCACAGTCCACCTCTACACTCTAGATTCCAACTATACAATCGCTGATGAACTGCCCAACTTGGTTCAGCGTGTGGTAATACAAAAAGATCGTCACAACAATCCAATTCTGAAGGGTCTTTCCATCCAGTGCCAGTAGTTCCACCATATGCATCAGGTGGAATTCCTGCATTCATAAAATATTCTACTGCGAGTTTACCATTCCTCTTGTCTAAGGTCCATCGCGGTACATTTTTAAGCGTTCCATAAACTGGATCGATCGGTATTGTGATGGCAGAAACTGTGGTGGCACCTACAACGCCTTGAGTTTTCCAATAATTAATCCTATTATTCACTTCTGTGGTGCGATATTCTACAGGAATGATAAATGGACCACCTTTGTAACTGACACCGTTGTGGACAAAATCTACACCATCTTTAGCTTTAGTTGGGTTGATACACCATTTTACTTTTACTTTATGATTTTTGATGAGGTCGTAAATCATTCCGTAAGGCTTCAATGCATTTTTGTCTGTCTGTGGTGTGATGCCCATGTTGATGATGTAGGCACCAGTTTCAAAAGTTTCTGTCTGAGCAAAAGATGGGTTTGCACATAAAACGAAGGCCAATAGGATATAGGAAATAGTATTTTTTTCGTAAAATGATCTAGTAGTTTTTGGGCAAGATTTTATAAAATAATCAAGTACGCTGATAGAAGCTACCAGAATACTTAAGAATGTACTTCTTTTAAAATTTACAATATTGTACAAGACTACCGTTATGACTTTATACAAATTGGAAATTTTAAGAATACCTACATGAACACTGCACCTTGTCGTAGAGGTAATCATTATCGATTTTTAGGGTAAATAAAAATAAACTACAACTTCATTTAAATTTATGTAATACAATTTTGGTTAAGAAAAGTGGAAAACCATCAACAGTTATGACACAAATTTTTCATTGTACCACTATGGCAAATCATTTTTATGATAATAAACATATTCGTTTAAAAAAAATTAATACCATCTTTCCAATTCTTATAAAGAGCAAAGACAATACCAAAACATAAAAATTTGGACAAAATTACAAAATATATTAAATATTTATATAATGCATAAACAATTAATAAATATTAATGTAAGTCTTATTTTAACGTTACGTCTATAAAATGCGTCTAGATTTACAAACATCTAAAAGATTAGGCTATCTTCTTGATGGTGTCCAAGAGTTCTCTTAAATCATCTGCATTTGTGAATGGGTTCATTAGGCTTACTCTTAGATAGACACGCCCGTTCAGTTTGGTTTGGACAATGTAGAATTTTCCTTCACGGAGAATGTTATTTCTGACCATGATATTACATTCATCTGTAGCTGTTTCATCTTCTTTTACTACTCGAAAACAAACAATATTTGAGTCAGGAAACACAGCCAACTCCATACCATCCTCATCCATAATTAGTTGAGCAAATGTATTTGCTAGATTATAACACTGCGTCACATAATCACCAAATACAGAGACACCATACGCATTGATCAAGGCATAAATCCTTGTACTCAACATAATCTTAGTGCATTCCATAGTACGTTTTCCATAGTTGTACCATTCTTCATCAGATGCAGACCATAGATATTGTGCCTGTTGTGCAAATGTGCGGTAACTATCTTTCCCATTCTTAAAAAACAACATAGTCGTGAGTGACGGAACCATCATCATCTTATGTGCATCCACAGTAATACTATCCGCCATCTCACATCCATCCATCAGAAACTTATATTTTTCTGAAAAAATGGCAGGTCCACCATGTGCAGCATCGATATGATACCAAAGACTATTTTCTTTACAAAAAAGACCGATTTCCTTCAAATCATCATAAATACCTGTCGAAGTAGTAGGAGCACTACCCACAACACCTAATACAGTTATGCCTTCTTCTGATGCTTTTTGATACAATCCAGCCAACAGCTCAGTTTTCATCGTAAAACGATCATCTACAGGCACTTTGATGATACCATCTGATCCCCAACCCATGATACGTACTGCTCTATCGATACAATAATGGGCTTCTTCTGATACCATAAAAGCATATTTTTCTTTTTGCCCTTCTTGCCAAACATTTTCTGATGCTTTGATATTTCGTGCACATATGAGCGCTGTTAGATTTGCTATTGTTCCACCCGAAGTAATGATGCCATCGCCATCAAAAAATCCAAAATAAGGCTTCAATCTATCTATCACGACCTTTTCAAGTGCAGATGACGCAGCTGCCATCTCATAAACTGCGCCACCACTATTGAGTAATGCACCTTGCAAAGCAGCTAATGCAGCCAAAGGTGCAGGTGGCGTGACTTGATGACCCATAAACTTGGGATGATGTAGCTGAATAGACTTTTGCATTACCTCTTCAAAATAACGCTCTGTGTCCATTGTCCCTGCCTGTTGCCAAAATTGATAATGATCTTCAGGCTCCAAAAAATCCAATACTTTTTGTTGGTCTCTATTTACATTTTGACAGAGATTATCAGCCAATTGGTCAATTAAAATATGACCTAATCTTCTAAATTCTTCTGCAT
>DAOLFJ010000305.1:0-5547 GCA_035326365.1 Saprospiraceae bacterium
TTAAAAATTTTCTTAGTTGCTAATCAATAGGTTATGGTTCTGACGATAAAAGAATGAAATAGTTCAGAGAACTAAACTATGAGATCATTTTGATGTCAGGTTCTTAAGATATTTATTATTAGGCAATAAGAATTTAAAAACACTCTTAGTAGATTTTAAAACAAAAATAAGCCTGACTTGATAAAAAATTCCACATTAAAAATTCCACATTAAAAATTACTTTTCAATAAACATTTCAAAATAGCCATTTTTAAAATTAGAAGTTTCTCCAAAATTTGGATAAAATATTGTTGCTTGAAATGATGCACTTATACCACTACTATCAGCTGACAATACCTTTAATTCGTATTCATGCGCTGTAAGGTTTGATAAATAATAATTGCTAAATCCAAAATAAGGTGAGTCATCTTTTTCAGTGTATGATATCAAATCGATTGGCTGATTGTAATAACAATTTATGTAACCTGCCCAATTGAAAAATGAAAATTTCCCAGGAGTATTTGTTCTCAATGTATCAATACCAAAATCATGTACATCTGAATCTATTTGTTCCGTCAAATATCTAAGATAAGAAACTTTTTGGGATTTAATTTTCATAGGTGCAGTTTCCACTTTGAAATTAATAGATTGATTTTTAACGTCTTTAGAACTTAAAGTTACTTCCACTGTAAAACTTATCGTTTTGGCTTGATAATCTAACTCATGAATGGTAATCTTTCCTTTTTGATCTGCTAATGTAAAGGTAATTAAATCAGGTAGATCGGTCAAGTTACAATATTTAAAACCATGTTTATTTTCGTTAGTTAGATCAAACGTTCCTAGAGAAGGATTATGGATAGCAAATGACATGCTCCCGCTGATAGATGAATTGGATGCATTATTCGAATTTAAATCGACTAGTAGTACATTTTCAAATAACTGAACATCAATGTTGCTCTTTTCTGAAACCCAATCATTGCCGTTAAAAGTATAAGAAATTAAGTTATCGTCCATTTTCTCTTTGGAACATGCATTAAGCAACATGATAGTAAGAATAAAGGATAAAATAGGTACAAATTTCATAATTAAGGATTTTTTATTTAGTGTCACAAATATATGTGTTTATTTTTAATTTTAGTATCTAATACCTACAAATATATAATTGTGTTTGTGTGTGTGTGTCTGTGTGTGTCTGTGTCTGTGTGTATACAACAATAATCCAATAGTGAACATTCCATCAACGATACAATTATAAATCATTAATATTGCTCAATGAACTGAGTTATTGAATATTTGATATTAACAATTATGTTCAATCATAATGTCAAAGAATAGTTATCCAATGCCTTGATTAAGCTTTTAACTAACTTCTTTATCACCATTTCAATATCAATTAATACTTCACTAAAAGATGATAGATTTCTCTTGTCAATTTGCATTATTGTAGAGATCGTATTTCTAAATTTGAAAATAAAATAACATATTTATATAAAAGCTACAAAGGGAAATTGGTTACACTAAAACTAACAAAAAAGCCGCCAATTACTACAAAATCTAGATATTTTTTTGCTATTTTGAACCTTAAACATAGAATTTTTGTGGGGTATAAAATATAAAATGAGTATGCAAAACAAAGAGGGATCCAAAAATATATTTGCTATTTTGTAGCGAATTTAGATTGATTTTTCTCTTTATGTTATAGTTTGTCATTAAATCCCAAATTTATAAAATAATATAACCATTAATAATGTTCAAAAAATATACTTTCTTCATCATCATATTTTCGGTTTTGTCTTGCTTTAAAGATGAAAACGAAACCACAATGACTGTCATCAAAAATGATCCGAGGTACATCATAGAGTCTAGCCAGATGGTCATAGAAGTAGCAGATGAAAATGATAAAGCCATTGTAGGACTTACAGCTGCATTCAACGGAGATATCAAAGTGGTCAATAAATCTTCATTTTTTCATTTTGAAGGCAAAAAAATCAATAAATTTGAAGAGTTGCTCAGACTTACGGACCAAAACGGCTACCAATACGATTATCTTCTTCATACGCAAGCCAATGAGGTCAATTACACAAAAATCAACGTTTTCATTAACAAACAAGTTACATCTTTTGCAAGTAATACTGACTTCAACCTTCCTATATCGCCCAAAATCAATGTAAACTTACCCAAAGATAATTATCAAGTTAATGTCAATCAGAGTTTCACAGGACAAGTAGACGCAAATTACAACCATTATGATATCAGTAAACCAAGTCATGTGCGTGCTTTGCCAGGCGGAAAATTAGGAGTCAAGGACAATCAGTTTTGGCTCCTTGTCATGGAAGATGCTTTTGAATTTAATCTATTCTCTAATGAAAAGCAAAAACTTCACTTCAAAAATCCAATTGCCATTCAATTGTCCGATGTTAAAAATGGAAGTGCCTTGTTCCATTATGATGCGGATAGTCATGTATGGTCGTACCAAGAAGATGTCGTTTCCAACCAACGTGTACTCACAAACCGACCTGGCACTTACTGTATCGCACAAATCAAAGAATTCAGTGTCGTAAATGGGACATGGATAGTCAATCAAACACCTAACAGACAATCTACCGTGCAATTGACCTCATCTGCCGGTACTGAGCAAGTACTGACATCCAATAATGGAAGATGGGAAGCCATCGTACCTCTTGGCGAAAATGTCACAGTCACTTATGCATCGATGTGTGCCGCACCTGAAAATATAAGTTTGGTCGTAACCAGCAGAAATTTTGAAGCAGAAACTCACTTCACCACATCAAGTAGCTTGGTACCTTATCGTATCAGCGGACAAATCAAGGACTGTAATGATAGTTTTATAGAAGAAGGATTTTTAAAAATAAAGACCGAAAATATTGACAAAACATTGTACATCGATAGTTCATACTTTGACTTCAGGGTGCCACTTTGCGATGGTGATATAGTATCACTGCATGTTTCATCCACCTCAGCTGACCAACAAACTACTACTCTTGAACAAGTTCCACTCAACTTAGATTTAGCAACATTGTATCTATGTGAAGACATTAAGGATAATTATTTGGTACTGAATGTAGATGGCTTTATCAAAAAATACGTAAACCTTGATAAAAATGTAAACAATCAGGTCATAGAGATAGGTACGTTGTCTTTTTCTACGCCTATATTTATAAAATTTTTGCATAATAATGCGGTAGGAAATCTCGATACGCAAAAGGCAAATATTGTTTGGAATGATGATCAGATTGGTGGATATGGCATAGAACTAAGCTGCCCATCATCCAATAACTGCGGTTTTACAAAAGTAGAAATCACTTATTGGGGACAAAATGGCAACTTAGTCAAAGGAAGATTTGAAGGTCGATTCTGGCTAAAAACATTAAATCCTCTAGGTGCTGAGTACAAATATATCTCTGGCGAATTTCAAATAAAAAATTAATACCTTGGATCAGCATTCCATCATACAAGGTTGCAAAAAAGGCCAAGAGAAAGCTTTCAAGGCATTGGTAGATCAGTATGCGCCAAAATTAATGGCGGTATGCTTGAGATACCTTAATGATGCTGACTTGGCTAAGGATGCCTTGCAAGAAAGTTTGATCTCAGTTTTCAAATCCATCGCTACCTACAACGGTTCGGGTTCCTTTGATGGTTGGTTGACAAAAATAACGGTGCGTGCATGCCTAAGTGAACTCAGAAAAAAGAAACATTTGCATGACTTGACCATCGTAGATCAACAAGAAATAAAAGCTTATGAGGATCACCAATCATTTGATATGGACGACATTATAAAATTAATCAATAAGCTTCCTGATCTTCAAAGAATAGTTTTTAATATGAATATCGTAGAAGGATACAGTCATGCAGAAATCGGTACATTATTAAATATTGCTGAATCGAGTAGTAGAGTCTACCTCGCTAGAGCACGAAAATGGTTGCAAGAAAGTATAGAAAGTTCTGAAAGAAGACAACAAATCCTTAAAACCAAATTAACCAGATAATTATACATATTAAATAAAGTTTTTTAAGATGATTTATAACGAAGATGACATAAGGGAACAATTGAGTAGCCAATCCGCGAATGTAGATACTAATCAATTGTGGAATGATATCAGACATCATGCGCCAATCCAAAAGCCAAGTAGATGGTTGCTATTTCTTATATTTTTTGCCTTAGGCGGACTAATATCGGCGACCATATCATATTTCTACTTGCAGACACCTTGTATTTCAGATAAATACTCTTGGACAACCACTAAAGATTCATTAACCCAAGAAAATAGTCGTTTGCAGCAAAAACTAAATGCTTCCATAGAAGAAATAGCAAAACTTAAAAATGAAATAAAAAATGTACTTCAAATGGAGTATTATACTAATAAACTACCAATTAATAAATCAAACCATCCAATCATAAAAACAAGTGCTTTAGTCAAAAATATTTCAGAAAATGCTATTAATCAAAACCATAATTTATTACTTACAGAAACAAATAGTTCATCTACATCCATAGATCAACAAAACCCTAATCCATTTATAAATATTAAACCTATATCTTCCACATTAACCTACCCAACCATCGAACAAAAAGATGATATAAAGATTGATAATCCTATCGTACATGTGATTATACCAAATCGTGTGGCTTACCCTTTGCAATATTACATTGGCATGACTTCTGGTATAGCTTATGTTACTGATCATCAGGTAAATAATGAAGGTAATAGCATCCGAAACAGTTTTACACCTCATATTTCATACACCGCAGAAGTAGGATTGATAAAGAGAACAGAAGGTAGATTTTCTTTTGGTGCTTTAGTTAATTACAGTAACATGATATACCGCCTCAATTACCAAAATAGATTGGTAGAAAATATAAGCCTCATAGATACAACCGAAATATTTATTGCCAATAATGGCTCCCAAATTATCTCTATCGGCAATACAGGTGGCGTTAATATTACCGAGCAAAAAGGTAAAATCCATGGCTACAAACATAGAATTAGCATCATCCCTACTATACATTATCAATCTTTCATGAGTAATAAATTCATATTAGATCACCAGATAGGATTAGGGTTGGATGTCATGAATGTATCCAGAGATATCATACCATCCTATGATGAACGCAGTTTTATTACCCAACAAGTTAGCAAAATGGCCTTTAATCCTTTCTTGAGAATCGGAACACAATTGGAATATTTTATTTCAAAAGACCTAAGTGCAGCATTATTCTTACAATGTACTTATAGAAACGAAAATTATAATTTTTCTTTATATCGTGGAACTAGGAGCGCTCTATTTCCATCTATTGGCTTAGGCCTTTTATTTAATTAACAAAAAAACATTTTTCTTAATCTTCTTAAAATTAAAAAACCATGAATAAGTCGAAACATTTACAATCATTTGCACTTATATTCTTAATACTCTTTTTATTTAAAACCATAGGAAATTCACAGGTAGCAATTTGCAAATCACAGGTTACCGTTTCCACAAATCCCTTTTCCTGCACTTATACCTTATTGCCTTCAGATATCAATAATGGGTCTTTGGATTACGATGTAT
>DAOLFJ010000306.1:0-3167 GCA_035326365.1 Saprospiraceae bacterium
AGCATCTGTGAAAGATTAAATACATCTGTTTTTTTTTCGAAAAGGGGAACCGCCTGTCTGAAGTAAAAGAATTTCAGGCAGGCATTTTTTTTGAGAAAACTACTGATCTTGCTACTTGGTCATCTTGTGATCAAGTGATGTTTAATCAAAATCTTAATCTCCTTAATTCCTTAATGGTTAAGTAGATTTGTTGCTTGAAGTTTTAAGTTAGTGCATCGTAGCTCTTAGCTGACTGCATTCTATGCCACCATGCCAAATATACAATCTCATCACTCCAATCTCATCTCTCATCTCTCATCACTCATCTCTTCTAACTCATCACTCCTATCTTATATCTCATCTCTCCCATCTCATCATTCATCCCTCAATATTAGCGTTTATGTATGTAAAATATTTTGTTAAAAATACTATGTCATATCAAATTACCTGTTTATCTTGCAATCGTTATTAGGAGATACTGCAGCGCAAGATGACTTCAAGATAACTGTGAGTATAAAGAATAGTGGAGATTTAATTACAAAACAAATACGTCAATGGAAGACATAAGGTGTTGAAGATCGAGTGATTTGGTGATCTGTGATCGGGTGGATGCTCGAAGTAATATTTAGTGCACTTTGATTGATTTTTATTGAGTAAAAAATTTGCAATTACATTGAATGTTTAAAATTATTAACACTCTATTAAAATATTTTAAAATGAAACATACCTTACTTTTATTCTTTCTTTTAACTAATTGTATTTCTATTGCTCAAATCCAAAGAGACCATACAGCATCATATGCTCTTCCTGAATTTATATCTAATGAACCGATGTGGCATTATACTGTGTATGATAGCACAATTATTGGTTTTCCAATAGAACGCCTTGCTGAAAGATTCACAGATGGATACAATGCAATTACTTATATTAGGCCTTGGAATTGGAAACCAATTATTGATGGACAATATATGTATGGGTATTCTACATCATTTGGAACCACAAGCCACATTTATGGCGCTATTGTTTATAAAATAGATTTGCAGACAGGAGAGCTGGTATGGCAAACTGTTTTTGACAATCGGCAAAATGATAGACAGGAATACGTACAATCCATCGAAATAAAAAACAATGCTGTAGAATTAATCACCTTGCGGAGACTTAAAAGCCATACGAGTGATATTGTCCCACTTACATATAATTTATTTGGGGCGGATTCTTATGTTTGTAAAAGAGTTTATAATATGAATGATGGCCAACTAATTGATTATAACTGTTGGGATAAGGATGATCCTAATACAGCAACTGTTGCTCCACATTCAGAAGGGAATCGTATTCTGTACCAAAATAATGACAATGATTTTTTATATCTAGAAAATAAAGCTGTAAATAGTAGGCAGCTTGTATTATCAAAATTTGACACAAATGGAAAGTTAAATTACAATAGAATTGATACGATGTACTATCCCAAAGACAATTACCCCGATTATTCAAAATTGAATCATACTTCATCAGGGGGCAAAATGGCTTTTCTCGAGACAGATACCATACTTGTGGCTTACAACTACGACTTTTCTGATGGTGTCACTCGAGCTGTTAAACCAGATTTATGCTATATTCAGATGTATGACAAGAGATTAAATCCCATAGGTAGACTAAGTACAGGGAAATTTGTTGAGATGTATAATGATGCTTATAATATCCTTATAAGGTATGCGTCTCCTAAATATTTAGTCTTGTATATAAATCGTACAAATACAAATAATTATATAGTCTGCGATTATGAAATGAATATATTATCTAATTCAGAATTTGTACAAGATGATAATAGTCTAGTAATTGGTTATGGAATGCTTGAATATTCAAATAAACCCATAATGATTACCAAGACATATGGCTCCGTTTATCCTCGAGACATACCTCAATCCCTAAGTTATTACATTTATGAAAATGGAAACTGGCAAACTAAGTTCACACAAGAAATGGGAGAAAACCATTATTTAGATGAAATAAAATATCTTTCAGAGACACCTGATCATAATCTCATATTATGCGCAGACCATGCTTTCTATGATGGCGATTTAGATTTATCATGTTATGAGACCGATATGTGGATGCTTATAGATGGACATAAATTAGGAATCAAAACATCAACTAAAGATATCTCTATAAAAAACAATCAACTAAAAATCCATCCCAACCCAACAAATAGTATCATCCATATCCAAGGCCTACAAGAAGAAGCCAAAGTCAACATCCAAGATATAAACGGACAAGGCATAAAGGCAGTAGTCACCTCAGATGGGCAGGTGGATATCAGTGAATTACCAAATGGTCTCTATATTTTTGAAATAAAAAACAAACAGGTAATTGAAAGACATAAGGTGTTGAAGATCGAGTGATTTGGTGATCGAGTGATTTGGTGATCGGGTGATTTGGTGATCTTGTGATTTGGTGATCTGTGATTAGAGATATGGCATATTCAGGCAAGAAAGTGCCATATCTCTTTTCGCTTTTAGCATAGGATAGAAAATCTTCAGATTTATAATATTCTGTATGTTATTAAAAATGTTTTTTGCCATCAGAAAAGTTTTCAAATCAGTTACCAACAAATGCTGTCTTGTTTGTTATTTTATTCTACAGGTTGAAGAAACTAGAATGGAATAACGTATCTACAGATCATCATTGACAAATAATCCGGCATTCTTCTTTACTGATGGATGTGGATGCTTTTAGTTATTGCAATCCTACACAAAACCATTTTATGAAGACAGTCACAGTGTGCAAGTTAAAACTAAACCTATCTACCTATGTGCGAATGTGGAAAGGAAGCTATACAAATGCTTTAAGTACAAAATACAGGATGTGAGAGTTCCTTGTGAGCAATGGATCAATGATGTGATGTAAGGAATGAAGCTTCAGGTACGAAACTTAAATTAGCAATAAAATGGACAAGTAAATAAAGTCTTGGTACCAAGCCATTCCGCTCATCAGTTTTCGTCACACTCAGCTTAATGGTCGAAATTGCGAAGGAAATTTGAAATACAAACTTAGATTAGCAATGAAATTTACAGGAAACCAAACGGGACGTTTGTACTAATCTAAGCTTAGCGAGGACGCTAAGCTTATTGAAAATCGAATTATAAATTCTTAATGTATGGCATCGCAGTTGCAAACTGCGACGATCGGGT
>DAOLFJ010000306.1:3267-5513 GCA_035326365.1 Saprospiraceae bacterium
CGAATTATAAATTCTTAATGTATGGCATCGCAGTTGCAAACTGCGACGATCGGGTTAGAAGCACGAGTTACAAACTCGCGCTAGCATGGGCAAGCTGCGACGATCGAGGTTACTATCTATTATTCTGTTCTGCTTGTTGTTTTATCCATTCATCTAATTCTTCATCTTCCTTTTTTTGAGCATCATCTTTAAGTCTTTTATTTTTCCAATATTCAGGATATTTATTATTAAAGTAATTTTCCACAACTTCTAGATCAGAAAAATAAACATTTCTGGAATAATCAAATCGCAAATATAAATCAATAGATTCTCCATCAAATCTATCAATAAACACTGGGCAAACAGAAAAATATTGAAGATCATTTTTGGGTTTTTCTTCTCGAATTGACAAAATATGTTTGAAATTGGCAAAATAAAAAAACCATCCAAATTCATGAGATACAACATCACTAACTATTAGTTTATTCGTACTGGACTCATAGAGTCTATTTTTTTTAATTGTTTCAGATTTTGCTTTTTCAAAAGCTTCTTCAAAACTAAAATTCTTTATCATCTTTATTATTTTCCTGTTGTATTGTATAAATTGAACCCACCTTCATGATTGAAACGTTTCAAATAATCGCTCCATTCATTTATGGGGACTTCCCTTCCAATCTGCCCATCAAGTATCCTAACAGTTCCTCCATCATTTACTATATTGAATGCGTGTCCAAGTTTTCCTTGCCCAGGAATTGAAGTTACAATACCCGTGGTTCCGTGACCTGCATTTTGTATTTTAGACACCATTTGCATAAAATTTGAACCAGTACTTCTTCCAAACATTTCTGTCAAATCTAATGCTACTGCTCCACTTTCAATGTTATTGAAAAAATTAGGTAATGCTGTTGCTGCCCGCCCTTTTATTGTCGCGTCTACTGCAATTGCCGCTCCCACACAATTTTCATTTCCAATTCTCACTCCATTAACATGATTAACATTTCTAATTGCTTTATTTTCTATACCAATAAAATCACCTGCTGCGCCAATCCCTCTGCTGCCAGTAGATTTAGCAACAGCTGAAATTTTTGTAATATAACCTAAATCCAATAATGCAAAAGTCGAAAAAACTATTCCTTTTCCAATATTACCCTCGCTAAAATTTGTTATTGCACCAGAAATTGATCCAGTAGGACCTAGCTCATGTATTGCTTCCACGGCACCATAAACCGGATTTTTCCTCTTTTGTATTAAATTATAAGCTTCAGCTTGCTGAACTCTTTTTTGTTGATTATCTCGATTAATATAATTTCTAGCACTTTGATCAGTAAATTGTCTTGCTTGTGCTTCTGAATAATATCCATTTTGATTCATTATATTTGGGTCATATGGACCCGAAATGACGGGATCTTTTAGAAAAAATCCAGCACTATTCATATAATACCAAGCTTCTAATCCATCTAGGTCAATATTAGCAATCGGACTATTACTCGCAAACTGGTACGGCGTAAGCATTGGATACGACTTCGTGAGCGGATCCACACTAAGGAACTTCCCGATACTTGGATTATAAATTCTAAAGCCATAATCGTAATGTGTCAAAGAGCTGAACTCGTCACTTTTGTCGAGTTCCTTGCCATTAAACCCATAACGGTAGCTATTTGTTCCCGAGAAGGCGGAATTTTCGTACTTTCGGCCTGGGAGCTCGAGCCCGTAGGCATAGTAGTCGGATGATTGGATACGCTCTGGGAGATAGGTCTCGACTAGTCCATCACCGCTGCCCATACGTCTACCTGTGACAGTGGTGAGGACGTTTCCTAGGTGATTGGATAGCTCATAATGTTTTGCAGTCAATCTTGGTAGTGGGTCAAAACCTTGAGCATTAGACGATGGCAGTCGCTTGGTATTGATGACGCCTAATCTCGACGAACCATAGAGATGTACTTCTTTTTGTTCTGCATAATAGCCATCTGTATTATGGGGATCGTGGCTTCAGTGGTCAACATATTAAAAATTCTCCATGTATAGGATCGCAGTTGCAACCTGCGATGATCGGGCGAAAGTGATGCTCAGTATAGTCTTTTGTTAATGTTCTTATTTTATGTCTTGGTTTTGATTTGGTAATGTTGTAACCTATGTAGTAAGTTTCAAAAATTGGCAGTTTCAGAAAGAATTAGATAGTTCTGATGCTGGAAGCTTCAGCTATATTGAAAACAAAAGCATTCAGACACAAATACCAATCTTAGATTCGATGAAATGTTTAGTAAAGA
>DAOLFJ010000307.1:0-5510 GCA_035326365.1 Saprospiraceae bacterium
TCTGAAGGTAAGGAAGTCTTGATTTTCTGAAGAATGGTTCGGATTAATCTTGAGCGATTTTCAAAACTACCGCCCCATTTGTCTGAACGCGTATTTGTGATGGAACTTAAAAATTGATGCAATAAATATCCATGTGCTCCATGAAGTTCGACTCCATCAAAACCAGCTTCATATGCTCTTTTTGCAGAAGCAACAAATGCATCGATTGTCGACTCTATTTGCTCATTAGTTCCTTCTTTGACTTCAATTTTTTTGCTACCTACATGCATGATATGATCACTTGCACTCCAGGGCTGACTACCTGTGACATCAAAAGGACTCCTTGCGCCACCATGAAAAATCTGGACGATGGCAAGACTTTTATATTGATGAATTCCATGCGCAAGTCTTTGTAAACCAGACAAATGTATATCATCGAATATTCCTAATTCACCCGGCCAACCTTGTCCATCTTTGGATACATGTGCTGCACAGGTGATGATAATCCCAAATCCACCTTCTGCACGACGCATTAACCAATTATATTCATCATTACTCAAGGTTCCATCTTCATTACTTTGCTGATTTGTCATAGGAGCTAATGCTATTCTATTAACAGAAGTCATACCAGAATTTCTAAAAGTATATGGTGTCAATAATGTCATTGTATCAATTTTTTTGTGTAAAAATTATTTTTCTAATCCGTACCACAATGTGTGGTAATGATCTAGACCACCATCTCTGTGGGTAAATTCAATGATAAAATCATTTGTTTGTATAGAATAATAATGAAGGGTAGAAATGTCTTTTGTACCAAACCACTTAAAAATAATGATATTTTTAGTAGAAAGCATCTTATTCATGTATTCCATAGCTAAAATAGGATCTAGGTTTTCCACCCAAGATCTCATTATTTTATCAACTATCGTTTGTTGATCAGGTGTTAAATCAATAAATGGTAGACCATTTTTATCTTGTAGATGAGCTTCATTTCCTAGCTTGGTTTTTACATCAGCATCAGCAGGATGGTCGCCTTGAATTGCCTTTGTTTTTTGAGCTTCTGAAAAGCTAAGAAATAGTTTATTGCCTAATTCTTGTTCATCATACATTACGTGGACACCTGCATTTTCGCCTGTTCGAGTCAAGGCTGGATTTATGCCAGTAAACATTGGTGTACACAACACATTATTTGGAGTAAAAGCAAAATTCAGAGATAGATGATGGCCTTCAAATTTAAATGCCCATTGCTGATCTTTTGGATTTCCATAGACAGTAAACCAGTAATTTTGTCTACCATACCTGTGAGCAATAGGACTGAACATTTTTTTTAACCTTTCATTGGTGCCTTCATCATATTGCATTATGAACAAAGCTTTTTGATATCCTTGCTGACTTAACACAGAACGTAGTATATCGTGTAATAATATTCTTTGCTCGTCATTCATATCTTTGACCATCATTCCTTTTCTAATCACATCTTCCATAGGTAGATTGGACCATTTTTTTCTTGAGTTGTCTTCATAATCAAGATTTACTATCATTCGATCCTCATCAGTTAGAATTGACAAAAAAGTTAGGACTTTTTCAGAAACAACATTTTGATCAAAATTTGATTGAGATTGCAATTTGGAGAAACAAAAAACCAAGCAGCAAAATAGGACAATATGTCTCATATCTTTTATTTATAATTATTTGTGCTAAGGTGATAAGAAAAAACGAACATTGATACATATTTTAGAGTAAATTATTTCCAATGACATTAAATCAAAAAAAAAGACCCTCTTCGAATTGCTTCGAAGAAGGGTCCCATCCCAAAAACAGTAAAATATCTTTGTGTCTATGAAGTATTTTGGGCTACTCCGAGACTGTCTGTGTTATTCTATGACAACCATCTTTTTAGTTGCTTGGAAAGATCCTGCTTTTAATGAGTAGTAAAGTACTCCTGCAGGAAGGCTATTTTGGTCAAGTGTGAAAGTATTGAATCCTTTCAAACCTTGAACGTTTGTTGAATTGATTACTTTTCCAGTCACATCATACACTGTGATACTTGCAGCCATATCTGATGGCAATTCAAATCCGATTACAGTATTTGCTTTGAATGGGTTTGGCGTATTTTGATGTAAAACAAAGTTTTCATTTGATGTTCTACTTCCTGTCATCCACTCCACTTTCATGATATCTGCATCGACAGTGTATGCTTCTGCTTTTGTGATGTCAGATGTAACTGCGATAATGTCAGCTGTAGAACCATTTGCTTTAGCTTCAAAAGTAAGGTTAAACAATGTCTCACCTGCGTTTAAAGATTTAGCATTTACATCATTCCAACTCAACGTAACTATACCATCATTTACATTTGTATATCCAAAGTTTTGGTCAGCAACATCAAGACTCTCGCCATTGATACCTACCAAAGTCAACTTATCAGCATCAAATGTCATGGTAAATTGCACACCACTAAATCCAGTGTTTTGAGCTACTTTGATAGGTGCTTCAAACTGTTGTCCAGCTGTGAAATCTACTACATCAGAAGTCAATACCAATTTTTGAGCAGATCTAGAATCTGTATTTGTATTGAAGTTATTCGCTTTTGCATTACCGTTCACATCACCTACTTTTACAGCTACGAAGTCAGTAACCATATCAGAAGTAAGGTTTTCTATGTTGTACACTTCAGGGAATACATCACCTTGGGCTTGAGCCAAGTTTTGGAAAACATATGCTTTATCTACAAATCTCCATGAAGTATTGTTTTCGAAATTAGATTTAGTACCTAGGATCAGTTTTCTCAGCTCCACTAAGTCAGCAGCTGTGATTTTACCATCTTTATTAACATCAGCAGCAATCATTTTGTATGGAGATGTTAACTTGTCTATCGCTAAGATATGTCTCTGCATCAATACTAAGTCAAGTGTTGTAACACCATTTGTGTGGTCATCATTTTTGTTTGGACTCACAGTGTAATTACCACCATTGTTCATATTTACAAAATCAAATGTACCATTTGAACCAGTCATTACGTTCATTTCAGAACCATAAAGACTTACTCTTACATCTTGAACTGTTTCATTCGTTTCTGTTGCTAATGTACCTTTTACTGAAGATCTTCCACCTACGTTATCACAGATATTATTGTTATCTTGGATGATGATGTATGTCTCAACAAATGTCTGGACAATATCACCTGCTGGTGTAAGGGCTGCTGCATAAATCGTAACATAATTTGTATCTAAATCATTACAGTTAAATACTAAATTTGGTGTTCCTACTAGATTTCCTAAAGCATCCTTCTGAACTTCTGTGAAAGATAAAAGTAAGTCATATCCACATGGGTGCTCTGCTTTAAGGTTAAAGTCTGTCGCCCATATATCCGCCATGCCACTACCGTCAGGCAATTGCATAAGGCTCATTGCTAGTCCATTCAATACTGTAATGCTTGGTGCTTTTCTATTCACAATGCTAAATAATTGTTCTCTAGAAGTTACATTACCACATTTATCTTCGAAAGTGTATATGATTCTGTGTGTACCTACTGGATATTTATCTGTCGCATTTATAGAATTGCTATTAAGAGGTGTCGATGTAATATCTATACTTCCATTATTGAACGCATCTATAGTATAAGAACTTCTCAATATAGCAGTACAAACATCTGTTGCATTTGCTGTAAGGGTAATCTCACCAGTTGCACAAGCAGCATCAAAAGTATTTGCTGTAACCATAGGTGCTAGTGGTGCTATAACTGGAGCAATATTATCAATAACTTTGATTTCTTGTAAATGTGTCCATGTTCTATATCCACCTCCTGGTAACGGTTGACACCAATCGATAACAGTCCACTTTCTCAATATTTTAAAGCAAGCAGGGCTAGTTGGGTTATTGAAAGAGAATGTTTGATCGTCATATTCAGCACCAACAAGTGAACAAGCACCATCAGTCAAAATAGGACTACCAAGTACTGCTGGTAAAAATCCTGGAGCATTCGGATTACCACAACCAGAAATCATGGTATCTCTAGGCCACTGTGATGGATTAGGACCATTATAAACTTGATTATTACTAGCTTCAAAAGTAATTACTTGAGTACAAGTTGCTGTTCTACCACCTGCATCAGTTACCATAAACCTTCTAGTGATTGTACCAACTCTACAGCTATTAATTGCTATCGTAGAGTCTATTCTCGTTATGGTAGGATTAATACAATTATCTGATGCTGTTGGCCATCCAAAATCCTTTCTAAGATTTGTAGGATCATAAGATTGGTCACAAGTTACTGTTCTGCTATCTGGACAAGTTATTGTAGGTCCTATTTTGTCTTGAATTACTGCAGTTACCATACAATCATTAAAGTTACCTGAAGCATCTATCGCTCTGAAAGCAACCATTTGATTTGCAGCAACGTCAGTACAACAGAATTGAGCATATTCGCTCCATCCGCATGGATTAGAGATTTCTACTACGTATTGGTATTGATTTGCACCTGTTACAGCAACAAGTCTTCCGTCATTTACACCAAGCATAGCATCTCTTTGTACAATTACATACTGTTTAAGATTTGTATTTCCAGTTACTGCCATCACATTGGTAGCACCACTTTCCCAAACATAGGTTCCTTCCACTTTTGTATCAGTATATCCTACAAGGAAATCTAAAGTATCATTAACCGCAGCTACAAGGCTTCTTACTGCTGATCTCTCTTCTGGAGTTTCATAAGACACACCATATCCGCCCATCGCTTTAGCTGTTTTAAGAGCTACTTTTGGTGTTGCTTTGTGATTAGACAAGTAATAGTATTTTGTATTCACACCTGAACCATAAACACCTAAGTATTTGAAACCTGGAAACGAAGGTGTAGCACAAAGACCACAATTATCGGTATCCATTCTTCTTACTAAAACTTTACCAAGTGAACACTCGTCATAACTTCCATCATCAAATACAACTGCTGGAACCCAAGCAGTACCATCAGATGTAAGACCAACAGTAGTATTTTCATCACAAATGGCAACTGGCGGGGTATTATCTTCAACTTCAATAGATATAGTAGCAGTAGTACTATTGTAACAAGCATCATATGCTGTATACACTGCTACGTGACTACCCACTGGCAATGTTGCAACTTTAGGGCTACCGTGTTTTATAAATACGCCTGGAGCAACACCACCATTCGGATAAATAGTAATATCTACCGTAATTGTAGAAGCTTCTGAACAATTATCGCTTACTAAACCAGCTGGAAAAGTAACATTAGAAGTACATGCGTGATTACCAGTTGTACCAGAAAGGTTTGTCAAGCCACTGATAGCTGGGCCTACATTGTCTACAATTTCTAGCATTTGTACTCTTACAAGTGGTGGTCTATTAAGACATGACCATTCAATTACTTGCCAAGTTCTAATGATTTTTGTTACACAATTAATCTTAATAGCAGGAGCATCGGACAATGTCACATTAAGACCACAGTATAACTCTGGATTCTGGTATAATGCAACAGTTCCAATTTTTGGTGCACCTGTGCCTGGCAACCCATCCTT
>DAOLFJ010000308.1:0-5507 GCA_035326365.1 Saprospiraceae bacterium
CAAGTGGAAGGCGTAGACTTCTTTTCCAATAAGGATTTAATAGCTACTATTTCTTTATATTTTTCCCTTGCTTCGCCAGCAGGTACACCATAATAAGTTTTACCACCTTCGAGATCTTTAGACACCCCTGTTTTTGCTAGTAGGACTGCACCATCGCCTATGTGTAGGTTTTGTGCTACGCCTACTTGGCCATACATGACTACATTGTCACCCACGATGGTTTTGCCAGCTATACCCGTTTGTGCAGCTATCAGACAGTTTTTTCCCAGCACAGCGCCATGACCGATGTGTATCTGACAATCCAGTTTTGATCCATCGCCTATGATGGTTTCGCCAGATACACCACGGTTTATGGTGCAACCTGCGCCTATCTCTACATCATCACCTAGGATCACCTTGCCACCAGAACGCCATTTGTGGTATTGGCCATTTATTTTTTTGTAGTAGAAGGCATCCGTTCCTATCAGAGCACCAGCTTGTATGATGACTCTGTCACCAATAATAGTTCCGTCACCAATGAAAGCACCTGACTGAATGTAACAATCCTTACCGATAGTGACATCATGACCTATGTGTACACCGTGATCTATTTGTGTGCCATTACCAATGACCACATTTTCTCCTCGCTCTGCATTTAATGGTTTAAAAGGTCTGTTTTCCCATACTATCTGGTTATATATGGCAAATGGATCTTCTGTAATCAGTAAGACCTTCCCTTCCGGACATGGTACTTCTTTATTTATCAGTATGATCGTAGCAGCAGATGTTAGGGATTTCTGGTAATATTTTTCTACATCTACAAAGGTTATATCTCCCGTTCTGACTTTGTGTATTTCGTTGATTCCAGTGGCTATGATCGTATGGTCACCTGATATTTTTAGGGCATATTTTTCTGCCAACGTTGTGATTTCTACAGCATGTTTAAAATCCATGGGTTGCTACTTGTGCTTTTTTAGAATTTCTTATTGTTTCACCAATTTTGCATTGACCAATTTGTACATTAGTCTATTGATATCTTTGTCATTGAGTTGGAGATTACCTTTCAGATAGACCGCATCTGCAGCATACTTTACACCTTCTACGGCTTCTACTTCCATGACGGTTTCAGGACCTGCACCACCGCAGAAAAAACACATGCTATATGGATAAGCAGAAAAAATAAACTCTTTGTGTGACTTATAGCCTTCTACGGGGATAATGTATCCCTTGATAGTTACTTCTTTGCCTTGCATAGCTTTGACAGACTCGCTAAATACTGGTTTATCTACCTTAAAGCCCATCAATTCGTCATACTCTTTTTTATAACTGATTTTTGCAAGAGTCTTCCATACATTATCAACTTTAATGTCCGTTTGGGCATCTGTTTGAGAAAATGAAATCATTAATAAGAGAACAATTATTATACGCATTTTATATTTTTATTCGATGATTACACCATTTTCTAGGGTGTATAATAAACTTGTAATGTCTTTTGGATTGACGATAAGGGTACCTTTAACCTTGACTTTTCTTTCAGAAATTTTTACCTTCACGTTGTCCTTCATGAATACTTGCATGGCGGATTCTGGTCCTGCTTTGCCACAAAAAAAACAAGTACTTTGAGGAAATTTACTTAGCATAAAATGACTTTGTGTCACCTGTCCAGTTAATGGAATGATGTAACCTTCTACTTCTATCTGAGTGCCGTCGAGTTTTTGGACAGCTGATGATACCTTTGGTTTTTTGATCTCCATCATAAATTCAGGATCGTAGCTAGACTCAAATGTAACCAAACCCAATGTAACCCAAATATCTTTCGACTGAATCACGGTGGCTGACATAAAAACAAACCACAGAGCGGGAAGGATTAAAAGTGACTTATACGAAAGCTTCAATATGATTAATTTGTTATTTTATGAACAATTGTTTTACTATCAATATAAGAACGATTTGAAAATTAAAATAGACAATTCGTTTTCTTATTTTTCTGATAATGTTTTGTTAATATCTGAACTTGCTGCCTGCACTGCTGGTATTATTGCTGCCACAAATCCCAATATTAATGAAATGCCTAGAACTAACCATTCCTCATTCAAAAATTTCCAACCTGTAAAACTATACCTGAAATCCGCTTTTAAATATTTGGCGATGACTTCCATGCCTACATGACACAAGATAGTACCAATAATAAAACCAATCAATGCTAGTATTAATCCTTCTAGAATGATCAGTGAAAATACTTTGGTCCGGCTTGCACCCATCACTCGCATCAAAGCAAGTTCATATTTTCGCTCCTTCATGCTTTTGAATAAAGAAATAAAAATACTCAATGCAGAAACAATGGCTATCAATAAAGCTAAGCTTCGTAATGCTTCTGTACCTACACCGATCATATTGTACAATCTGTTGATCTCAATAGCAGGTGAAGCTGCTTGCATTTCGGTATTTTCATTGATATTTCTACCAAAATTTAATGCTTGGAAGTTGGTTCTACTTTTATACTGTATCAATACGGACGTAATCTCGTTTTCAGGATGATTGAGCAGGTCAGCATTACTGTTGTCGTGTAAATGATCGCTATGATCGTGACCTATGTGTGCAGCGTGATCATGTCCTTCATGACTTGTGCTATCCGCAGACTCTTCTTCAGGATGTTCGTGTACATTCCAGATAGTGGCAGTATTTGTCAATATCAGTTGGTCCAAAACACTTCCCGTACCATCAAATATACCTACTACCTTAAATCCTACGTGATCATGTGCAAGGTCTTCATCGTCTACAAAACCATGTGAACTCACAAACTCATCGCCGATCTTTAATCCTGTTTCATAAGCTACCGTTTTGCCTATGGTTACCTCAAAATCTTTTACCCACAAGGCACCTTCTTTGAGTTTTCCGCCATACAGCTCTACAAGGTCATAATTGGTACCCACGATTCTGTATGATTTGTAATTGTCACCGAGAGAAAGCGGAATTGCTTTTTTGATCAGTGGATGCAAATCTCGGAGCAACGGAGCGGCATTTTTGATGGGAATATTACCTGTAGGATTGTCGATATGATACATGTTGCAAAGTATCATTTGGAGTGGACTACCTTTTGCGCCTACAACCAAATCTATCTCTGCAAGGTTTTTATCAAATTTTTCTTTTAGTTGTGCATTAAATAACAAGAGAAAAGAAATCAATCCTACACCAAGCCCAAAAAGTATGATACTGAGCAATAAATTCAATGGATTTTTAACGATATTTCGCCAAGCTAATTGTATGATACTCATGGTTATTGTAGGATTACTCTATTAGAAATTATGTCTTTTAGCCTAGTGTCGTGTGTGACGATGACCAGAGCTGAACCAGCTGCTTTAGCCTGTTCATGGAGTAGATTAAGTACTTCTGTACAGTTTTTATCATCTAGCGCGGATGTAGGTTCGTCAGCTAGAATGAGCCTTGGTTGATTGATTAGTGCTCTTGCAATAGCTACCCTTTGTTTTTCTCCTTGACTGAGATCTTTGATATTACTTTTTGCTTTATGGCCAATATTTAGTCTGGTCAACAGATTTTGAGCCGCATTTTTATCAGTTTTATTTCCTGCTAGGCTTTGAGCTAGAATTACATTTTCTATTACGGAAAGAGCATCTACAAAATGGTTTTGTTGGAAAACAATACCAATATTTCTGCCTCTAAATGCATCTAAGTCACTGCCAGACAATTTATTTATTTCTGTATCTTGGATATGGACTGAACCATGTTGTGTAGTCAGCAATCCTCCGAGCAAATGCAATAATGTAGTTTTGCCCACACCGGAACTACCTAATACAAGCAAAATATCTTTCGCTTCGCATCTGATATCAGGAAAAACAATTTCTGTTCCACCCGAATATTTAAATTTTAAGTTATTTGTTGAAATCATGTTGCAAAAGTAATAAATCTTACCTACAGAAACTGCTTAAATGGCTGTTAAGTTTAGGGTTACCACCTTATTTGTAAGTATATCGAAAACAAAGATGCTTATGATTAATCAATCAACCCTAAATTTGAATCCTACTCGTGGTATGTTTTCAATGCCAATTGTAGGATCGCTAGCTATAAATTTTCTCAGCCTAGAGATAAAGACATCTAGACTTCTACCCAAAAAGTAATCATCTTTTCCCCACAAAGCGATCAAGATATCCTTGCGTTTGATGAGTTTGTTTTGATGTTTAATAAAATACACTAGCAAATCGGCTTCTCTTCCTGTGAGTCTTATCGTTTCTACATCACTTTTCAGCAACATATTATTGTAGTCAAATTCAAAGTGTCCAACTCTAAACAAACTTTCTTCTACGGGTCGCTGCAAACCTGAACCAACATTTCGTCGCAGAAAAATATTAACCTTCAGCAACAATTCTTCTATGCTGAATGGCTTAAAGATATAATCATCGCCTCCTAGTTGTAATCCTTCGAGTTTATCTTGAATCTGAACCCTTGCTGAAATAAATATAACAGGAATATTTACATCCTTGTCTCGAATGGCTTTCACCAATGAAAATCCATCAAGATTAGGTAGCATCACATCTAAGATACAAATATCGTAATTAAACTTATTGAATGCAAGTAATGCTTCATCACCTTTAGCAAAATGATGAACATCGTGGCCAGCTATTTGTAAACAATCCTTCACCACAAAACTCAGATTTGCATCATCTTCTACGTAAAATACTTTTGCCATGTGATCCTATACTATATTTTTTATTTGAATTTTAAATTCTGTACCTTCATGTAAAGCAGAAACTACATTTATATTCCATTTGTGGGCATCAACCACTTTTTTGACATAGTAAAGACCTAAACCAAATCCCTTTACATTATGCACAGCGCCTTTTGGTACCCTGTAAAATTTGTCAAATATCTTTTTTATATTTTTTTTGTCAATACCTTCTCCTTTGTCTGAAATGGTGATTAATATTTTTTGATCTGAGTTATACGTTTTAATGTGAATTTCAGCATTATCTTTTGAATATTTTATAGCATTTTCGATAATATTACAAATCACATTCGTAAAGTGGACTTTGTCTGCTTGAATGACTTGATTTTTGGCTTCTAGGCTTTGACCAATATGGATTGGTTTCTCAAAATCTGTGTTTTGAATGTTAAAAATGACTTGCTGTATGACTTCGTGAACTTCAATTTCTTCTAGATGTAAATCAAAATGCTTTTTTTCAAGGCGTGTGATATTCAATACTTTTTCTACTTGATCATTGAGTCTTCTTATTTCATCACCAATGATTTGTGTGTAAGTAGCCAATCTTTGTGGCGTTTTGACAATTTCAGGATCAGATATTACCTGTTGTATCACGGAAATAGTAGAAATTGGAGTTTTAAACTCATGTGTCATATTGTTTATAAAATCTCTTTGTACTTGGGTGACTGATTTTTGTGTAAAAACAACAAACAAAGCAAACATAAAAAACAAAACTACTAAAATCAACACGGCAGAAGTAATCATCCACATGGGAATATTATTGAGCGAGACAATAGGATAGTGTGGAAAA
>DAOLFJ010000309.1:0-5434 GCA_035326365.1 Saprospiraceae bacterium
ACTCTTTAATTCTTTTATCGTCAGAACCATAACCTATTGATTAGCAACTAAGAAATTTTTTAAACATACTCTAAATTTTAATTATATTTGCTTTTGGCTAACGTAGAAGTAAAGTTGAGAGACGTATAATTAAAAATAAAGTAATATGGATGCATTCCTACTTGAAAATGGTAATTTTGAAAATTATGGTTTAGAACATTTGGTGTGTTTTTCTTCCTGTATTTTGGGTATCTCCCTAATGCTTTATTTCGGTAAGAAGCATTGGAACGATGACCAAAATAAATTGTATCTTACAATCATTTGCACAGTGGGAGCGCTTTTACAATTATTCAAAGTAGGCTACCGATACCAAGCAGGTTATTTCGATGTGACAAACGATCTACCACTTCATTTATGTAATATATTGACCCTTTTAATGCCTTTTGTGGTTTGGTTTAATTGGAAAAAGCTATGGGGTATTACATTCTTTTGGATCATAGCAGGATGCGCTCAGGCAATTTTTACGCCTACGCTAACAGAATCTATGCCACATTACGAAGCACTTAGATATTGGGTCGTACATGCAGTTATCATTTTAGTTGCCTTACATGGTATTGTTGTCTTTAACTATAAGCTTACATTCTACGATGCCTTTAGATCTATATTAGCTATGAATATTTTGGCTGCCTTCCTCTACCCTATTAATGTGGCTTTACAGTCAAATTACATGTATTTAAATGCAAAACCACCAGGAAAGACATTTTATGATTTATTGGGTACTTGGCCAGGCTATATTGTTGCTTTGGAGATAATTGTAATTGTCCTTTTCACCATGATGGTACTGCCTTTTTACAAAGACAAACTACCAGCATGGTTAAGAAACAAGTGATTTTACACGACCACTTTACTTAACAAAATTCAATAAATCTGTACCTCCATTACCGCCACTTACATGTCGTAGATTGATATTGTTGTCCGTTTTCACTAAGATTTCCCAATCTTCTGAAATCTCTTCAAATTTTCCTTGGTCGGGAAATGACAGTACTAGTTTATTTTTGCCACTGTCTTGAATTACAGTCCAAGAGCCGCTAATCGAAGATCCTGACTTGGTAGCAATCACTATATTATTACTATTAAAAGCGAAGGTATATCCATTAAAATAGGATGTTTCATCTACACCTTCCTCTGAAAAAAGCGCTACTCGCCAGTTGCCACTATTGCTGATTTCATTGGTAATCTTAGTTGGATCGGACGAACTACTGTCGTCATCTTTACTGCATGATACTAAAAAAGTGAGTGAAAGGACCGATAGCCCAAAAAGAATACTTCTCATGGTAATATATTTTTATAAACAATAAATTATTGAAAATTAAATAGTAAATAATTAAGCCTAACAACTTAAATTAAAGCTACTTATAAATAAGATAAAACATTAATGGGAGACTAAGTCTAATCTATTTTACGTCTCTTAACGGTGAAAACTCTGCTTACATTAAACCCAAAATGAATACCACCATCAGACCAAGAATTGGTAGTCTCAGCGATGAAACCTTTTTCGATCATAGAAGTACTATTGGTAAGATGTAATTGGAATACGTGACCACCTGTTTCGATATCTACACCTAAAGAGAGAGAATTGGTAATACCATCTGCTACTTGGTCAGGTAATAAATAAATGTATTCTGCATTAAGTGCCAACCTTTTGGTCAATTTGATTCTAGCGGCTGTACCGAGTGCATAGACATCATTTTTCTCGGCATTAGTAGCTACAAGATTTCTGTGTACCAAAGTAGGACTTAGTTGCAGACTAAATGACTCGCTAAACTTGCGTCCTATGATCAACTGACCTGTGTAATATAATCTGTTTGAAAAAAAGTTTTCTCTATCTGGATCAGCCCACTTTAAAGTCTGAATCGCAGAAGTCAACAATACACCTACTGTAAGTGGCATATTGCGTTTTCCCGTACTTTGTCTGAGAAATTTGTATTTTATAAATCCATCATATGTCTTTTGGAATCCACTTCTACCTACTCCGATCGTCAAGGCATCTGTGAGTCCATAATCAAAACCTAGTCTGATAGATGCATTGTCCAATCCAAAAAGCTCATAAAAACCACCATTCAAAGTTCCGAATCTGTGGCCGATTTTAAAATCGAGCACACCTTTGGCTGTACTTTCTAGTGAGTGTAAGTTTATGACTCGGTTGGTTTTGAAACTCGCATTGGTATAATCAATGGTTTCTTCTTCACCGAGTAGGGACAACAAATCATCTTCTTGTGACCAAAGACTTCCTGAAATCAGGCATATGAATGAAAATAAAAAAAATACGTTTCTCATTATGAATCAATTATTTTAATGCTTCGAGTGTTACGTCCACCTTTACTTTGACAGACTTTGCGATTTGATCTTTAACTAGTGAAGGTACTGAAATTCCATAGTCGGCTACCAAAACATTAAATTGAGCATCAGCATCAATTTTACCATTATTGACTGTCACTACACCATCTGTAGTCACGTCTTTGGTCACCCCGTGAATAGTCAATTTGCCAGAAACTTTCACATTGACTTTACCATTTTTTGTTGGAACGATATCTTTATAATTGTCTATCTGACCTTTAAAAGTTGCTTTTGGAAACTTGTTGCTTTCCATATAATTTTCATTAAAATGCTCTTGCATAAGGGCTTTCTCAAATTGAAATCCTTTTACTAATGCGCCAAATTCCATTTTGCCTGTTGCCAAATCTAAGACGCAACTTGATGACTTATTATGTCCTTCTATTTTTTCGATAGGTGTATCAGAATAGAAAGAAATATGACCAGTTTTAGTAAAATATTTTTGTGCATTTACAGCCACTGAACTTATTAATAAAAGCGATAGAACTATAACTAAATGTTTCATTTTCAAATATTTAAATGATTAATAAAATAGATTGATCTTGTGATGTAAAACAATATGACGTCAATAAAGGACTACATACAGACGAACAATCTTGATAACAGTTTCATAAATGCATCTTAAATCACTTTAAGAAACTGTTAAATACTTATAATGAGCACCTTGAAAGGACAATGTCCATCAATTTTCCTGTGCAAAAACCTTTTACTTTTACTTTATCACCTACTTTTACATTGGCAACATCCGCTTTATTTTCAAACTCACAAATGATAGATGACATAGGATTTCCAGTATCTAAAGAAATACTACCACCATTCTCCACTTCATTAATTTTAAGTATAATACCTTCTATTTGTACAATTTTATCAAGATACAGACTATCCGCCTTCATTTCATCTTGGTCATAAGCAGCTAATAATTCCGCTGGTGTAATGACCACATCTGCTGTAGAATCGGCTGTTTCGACATGTGGTTTATTATACATTCTATAACCAACTACACCACCTATCAATGCAAGTAAAACGATTGCTAAAAGATACTTTTTCATCCTAAGTATTTATGTGATTGTTATGAAAATAGGCTAATTCACTTAAAGATGTCTTTACCTATCCCACGAAATTTGATAACTATTAATTATTTAAAGCACCTGCTGTGATCCAAGCTTCTACTTTAGAAATACGACAATCATCTAGTTTGGTCGCATTCTGTGGCATTGCCTTAAAGCCACTGTCATGTTTGATAGATCCCAATAAAAGTCCATTATCTACATAACTTATGACGTCATCATAACTTTCAAGCGTGATATTTCCTTGCAAAGAAACATTGTTATGACACGAAAGACAGCTATTCAATAAGATTGGTTTAATGTCATTGGTGAAACTTACATTCTCAGTACTACAACCTGCAGATGGATATAAATCTTCTTCAGAATCATAATAACATGAAGATAGACTTAACACTCCTAGTACCAAAATCAAAAAAACCTTGTTCATTTATATAAATTTAAAATCTATTTTTAAATACTTATCAAAATTAACTAAAAATAAAGCCACAAATATAAAGAATTCATTATACATTGTAGATATAACTGGTTAATTTTGTGGTGCTCCAGCATCTACCCAGCTTTTTATTTTTGACAATTGACAATCTGACAACTTACTTCCACCTTGTGGCATAGCCATATAACCTGATGCCCAACTCAATGCCCCATACAATCGACCACTATCTGCGGCTGATTTCATTCCAGCATATGACTCCAAATTAATGCCTCCACCAACATTACCAGTTTTGTGACAAGTAGTGCATGCCGCTAAAGTTGGTTTTACAAAAGTATTAAAACTTACATTGGTTACGTTACAAGGCTCTGAATTAAAATCACACATTTCGTTTTTAGCACCTTGATTTATCCATTTTGCAATGATACTAATCTGTTCTTGGGTCAATTTTGTAGCAGGTGGTGGCGGCATGACATCTTTAGGATCACTATCTGTTATGACTTCGTAAAGTTCACTTGCATTAGGATTGAATGGTTTTACCTTAGCTGTATTGATGACATTTTGATAATTATCTAACTTTACGCCATCTGCTGCTGAAGCTGCATTATGACATCCCGCAAAAGCGCAATTTGTAGTCAAAATAGGCAAAATGTCTCTTTCGAAATAAACAATATTTGGGTCACAAGGCGTACCTGTGGAAGTAGTATCGACAGGAACAGGTGGGAATATCACCAAAAAAGTGGTGTCGCAAATACCATTAGTACAAGCGATAATGCATGTATTGACGATATCAGTTTGATTTGCTGAAGGTGTCCAAATGAGACAATTATTTGAATCGAGGGCAAATGTACCTTGACCTGCAGGATTTGGCTCACAAGTGCTAAAAGTGGTGGATGCATTGACAATAATATCATCGGTCACTGGACAAACTGGTTGTGTCGGACATCCCACACAGGTAGTGGTTACATTTGTGGAAGTACTAAAAGTCATAGCTCCATCTCCGACTTTGGGTTCGTGCATACAGCTAGAAAAAACAACCAAAATTATAAACCATACTATTTTTCGTTCCAATATCATCTTACTATTTTTATTTTAAATTGGTCTTTAGTTACAACTCAATCATTATGTCCTACATTTTTTCAGTAAGGTTTTCTAAAGATTACAACTTGATTGACCAAATACCAACTTTTATATTTCCAATTACAACCCAAAGATATGAGATATTATTATGATCACCACGCTCATACCTACTGAACAGGTATAAAATAGGATTGAATGGGAATTATAAATGAATAGATTACTAAAAAGATTTTGAATATATACGTGTACAAATCATCGATTGGATGGGGAAATTAGCTTATTGTCTCAATTCATAAGTCATTTGATACAAGTCATAACCATTTGCCCAATAATCCTTGACCACCTCTTGTAGTAAAAAATGATGTTTTTCATAAAACTTATAAACCAATTGTGAAGTTCGTACAGAAATCAATTGAATATTTTCATCTGATTGAATATGTTGAATTCTGAACTTTAGTAGTGCACCACCATAACCTTTGCCTTG
>DAOLFJ010000022.1:0-26611 GCA_035326365.1 Saprospiraceae bacterium
AGTATCAACATTTTTTACTGTCACCTTAAACTGTTCATTATCGATTTCCATATCACCAAATCGGATGACCTCTTTCTCATTAGAAGCAGATGCACCAGAATGTCTTCTCAACAAGGCACTAATCCTTGATTTAAATACATTGGGTTTGATAGGTTTATTGATAAAATCATCACCACCCGAATCTAATGCTGTGATCTGTGTAAAAGCTTCACTTCTAGCTGTCAAAAAAGCAATAATAGTTGAAGAAAATTTAGGGATGGATCTTAATTTTTGACAGACTTCTATACCATCCATACCAGGCATCATGATGTCTAATATAATAAGGTGTGGCTCAAATGAATCTGCAATCTCCAATCCAGCATTTCCGTCAGATGCTGTTTTTACTTGATATCCTTCCTTCTCAAGATTGTACTTGAGTACTTCTAAGATATCTTCTTCGTCATCGACGACCAAAATTTTTTCATTCTTGACCATAAAAAATACTTAACATTTTCAGGCAGCAAAGGTAAATCAACAAACAAATATACGACAATTGTACATATTATCTTAATGTTAATTTATCGTAGGCTTAACAGTTGTCTGTATTTTAAATGAGTTTTCTTGCATTTTACGTAAGGTATCCAATGCTCTACTTTGCAGTACCAATAAACTATCTGGCAACTGAAGCAAGGTTTCAAAATCAGTTTTAATATCGGATATCGGTCTTCCTACTATTTTTGCTACATCTTCATAGTACTTTTCTTTGGTACTATCCTGGTATGAAATATCATTCAAATTCCAAGCCGCATTTGCTGTGTACATTTGCACCATAGCATGTACGATCTCGTCATCAGTCATGATCAATTTGCTATCCACTTTTTTGGGTGAGCAAGAAAACGCTATACTTAAAAAGGTAATTAAGATTAAGGCAATGAAGCTCTTATTTAATGTATTAATCACGATTATCTTTATTAGGATACATTAATTCAACCAAGTTCATTTTTTTCCAATTTGCTTCTGCCCAAGTTCCTTTAGGATAAGAAGCTATAATGATACCACACGTGGGAATATTGTCCGTACAACCCGGTTTTATAAGATTAGCAACATAGGTAATCCCTGGATTATGACCAAAAAAAACAGCACAAGAAATCGATTCATCTAGACCTGACATCACATCAATATAGTCTTCAGGAGATCCATGGTATAAGTTAGGATACAAGTCAATAGGAAGGTCATTTAATTTACTGAAATATTGGGCTGTTTCTTTAGCACGAGCCGCATTGCTAGAGCAAAGTTTCTGTGGCAAATAACCTAAATTTTTAAGTCGTTCTGCCATCATAGGTGCGTCATGAAGTCCACGAGTATCCAAAGGTCGATCAAAGTCTGAAAGGCTGAAATCTGACCAAGACGATTTTGCATGTCTGATGATAATTACTTGTTTCAAATGTCTAGAATTGTTTTAGTTGAAATATTTATTTTGTGTAACTATTTTGCAATATTAACCGATTAGTAGTACAAAGATAATTGCTTTTGGGAAAAGTTTCTATAGTTTGTGGTCAACAATCATAGGATGTTGGCGAAATAGCCATTACATGATAAATAAAACCTACTTAATCCTAATAAATTTCAATGTTTCGGAATAGCTACCTTGCGCTAATTTTAAGAAATAAATGCCTGGCATCAAATGATCTTCTAACGAGATAGATAGTTCTTGATTCATACCAGGTTGAAGGTTGATATTAGATGATAACAATGATTTGCCTTCAGCATTATATACAGTGTATTGTAATAACTCGGAATCAGCAGTATTGTATTTTAAAACCAATTGCGATGAAACAGGATTTGTCATCAATCTAAATGAAGTTTTGTCTACAACTTCATTTTCACGAATTACGAGACTTACATTATTTGCTATTAAATCAGTAAATATAGCTGATAGATTGTTGGCATCTTTATCTAATGATTTTAAATCCAATTTATCATGTACAATATCAAAACTTGCTATGATGTCACCTTCTTTTAGGTATCTTTTGTATGGACTATATGCGACCATGCGCACATGATCTCCTTTGATGAAGACTTCAGAATCGTCAAATATTTGACTATCTTGATTATTATTATTCAATAGTTGTTCCGCATTGGGATAAGTCAAAAACAATTGTAGTCCTTCAGTCCAATGCTCGCTTCCTGCACGTAAGACCAATTGCTCCTGATCATTTATAACTTCATTAGAAACAATGATTTCTATGTTTTTATTTCTGTTTTCTATATGTTCATCCGTTTGGGCCTGACCTGTGGCAGTACCATTGACATCACCTATCTTTACAGCTATAAAATCCAAACTATCTACATCAGAAGCTAGATTATCAATGACAATAGTGCTGTTATAATTGTATGGTGAATTATTCGATGTAAAAGCAAAATCCTTTGGTACAAATACCCATGAAGGCAAGTTATTCGGAAACGAAACTTTAATACCTAAGATCAATTTACGAAGTTCTACCAAGTCTATGGCGCTCACACTTTTACTCGAATTGATATCAGCGGCAATAAGTTTATATGGATTATCAAATGTTGCAATACCTAGAATGTGTCTTTGTATCAATACCAAATCTGTAGTAGTGACACCATCCAAAGGATTGATATTTAGCGTTGGTTTTATCTCATATTCCCGTCCCAAAGGCAATGAATCGACAGTATATAAACCTTGAGTATTAATGACTTTTGACTTATTATTCTCCACGCTGTTTACGGTGACACTTGTGCCGATAGGAACTTTATTATTTAAGCTGACTATTCTACCACTGACACTACCATTTGTAATCAGGTCGGGGCATAGATTGGCATTATCCTGAAGGATTAATTCTACAGGGCAAAAATCTTGATTGCCACTTTCGTCCGTTACAGTCATATCTAACATGATAGATTGGCTGACGCCATCAGGAATATCCGCACAATCAAATAATAATCCAGCACTTTTTGTACTCGGAATCCACACTTGTGCCAATCCAAGATTATATTGAGCAAGTGTAGATATTTGACCTTGACCTGTAAAATAATGTTGTTCATTTATCTTGGCCAAAACAGGCAAAGCATCGTCAAAAGTAAACCACAAATCTGAAGTATCTGTACAATTGTCATAACTTCCTAAATCAAAATCCTTAGCCCAAACTTCTATCATTCCATTTGGCTGCATCAATGGCAAAGTAATCGATGAGATACAATATGGAGATGGATTTTTACAATCTACAATCGTCACTACTTGTGTACAAATCGAGAAATTACCACATTGATCGCTTAATCTCCACGTTAAAGTATGACTTCCATAAGGCAAATCATGTTTAAAATGTGGTGAATTACCATTCAAATCAATACTTCCATTTTGACCAATATCTACCGTATAAGACCAAAGTAAATCCGACACATCCGTACAAGAGTCTACACCTGTCATAGTCAAATCTACATTTCCAAACTGACAATCCGTATCGTATGAACAAATCGTAGTATCCCTACAAATACTCGTGAATTGCGGTTTGTCGGTATTATGTAACTTTATTATTTGAACATAAGGGCCCCACTTACCGATGGTATTAGATCCATTAAATTGACACCAATCGACAACGGTCCAAGTTCTGAGTATTTTTAGACATGCACCATCTGCAATATAAAATGGTGCATCCTCATATGTCGCGGAAATAGTCCCACATTGACTATTAGTAAAAGTAGGCATCCCTGTCGTTTCAGGCAACGTTTGTGATGATTTACATCCATCAGCTTGATAATGTGCCGGCCAGGTGATATTACTTTCATCAAATGGATCAGGATTAAGAATAGTAATAATTTGTGTACAAGAATCTTTGCGTCCTCCACCGTCTGTTGCTATAAATATCCTTCTAATCTGTCCTGTAAAACAATGGATATCCAATTCATATCGTTGACTGACACTCACTGTACAATTGTCAGAAGCTAGCCCATCTTGACCTACGATACCATTGTGATAAAAATTATTTACCACGACATTTTTTCTATCAGAAGCTTTGGTCACCACTTTACCGAAATCATCTAGATGGTTGACATCATAAAAATCGGTACAAGCAAGTGTTATATTTGGAGGACAAGTGATCGTTGGTTTTATTTTATCTTCTACGGTGACTTCGACCATACAAGTATTTTTATTACCATAGATATCAGTCACTTGGAAGGCCACCATTTGTTTAGTACCTAATTCTGCACAACAAAAATCTACATAATCGCCAAATGCAGTGTTATTGCCACAAACATCGACCATCTTTCTGACTTTATAATTTAATATAGCACAATTATCTGTACTTCCATTATCAAAAGTAAACGCAAATACTCGAGCAAATCCATTATTGTCCAAGGATGTTTTGGTAAATTGATTACACACTGCATTAGGCGTAGCTTTATCGACTACTTTTATTGGCGTCCTACATGTGGATGTATTATTACAAGCATCTGTAACCACATACTCCAAACTAAACTGACCCACGGGCAATTTATTGAAGAATGGACCTTGACTATTCACTAAAATAAACTGATTGGCTAGTGCTCCATTATTGGCATACAAATTATAAGCAATGCCATAAGATGAGCAATCAGAAACATCTACAGGAGACTCAATGGCCACTAGATCTGTAGCACATATATACGGTGACGACTGCAATACAATACTATCACGACATATTAATTCAGGACCTTTGCTATCTTTTACTAAGATGATTTGATTTCTCGTAATGCTTTCAGATGTACACCACTCAATGACAAACCAAGAACGTACGATCTTAAAACTTTGTCCACAAAGTTCAAATTTAGTATCCGTCATTTGATATTCAAGATTGCCACAAGTATTTATAATAGGTACGCCTGTAGTATCTGGAGATGGATGACCATTGGCGAGGATAGGGAAGGTATCTCTGCACTCAAATGCTGGACCTTGATGATCATCATAATTTCTTGGAAAGACAACATTATTTAGTGGAAGCCTTTTTATTACAATCAACTCTGTACACAAGCTTACATTACCTTTTGCATCTGTTGCTTTCCACTTTCGTGTTATGGTTTTGTCTTCATCTCTAGCACAATTTGCCTTAATAATTTGATCAGTATATTCAAGAATGACGTCGCTACAAGCATCCCAGTTTTTGACAGTATATTTTTTATTAATAATGGTATCAATATATGCTGTGGCAGGAAATGGAAAACCCAAAGAATCCGGCTCTGAAGACTTCAAACAAGAAATCGTATCATTTCTACAAATAAACTGAGGTGGATAATAATCTTCCACTTTAAACTTTCCCCAACAAGTGACTTGTGTACATCTATGACCTATTTTAAAAGAAATTTCTTGGTCTAGATGTTGCCTTCTCAATATATTATCAGGAATCAATGCACCGGATTGGTCATGCAATGTGATGATGTAATTAGAATAAGGAATCTGTGGATTCGACTGCAACATGGTAATGCTGACTGGTTGAATGCATTGTTCGTTTAATGATATATTGAGATTATTATTACAGAAAATCGGTGGCGCAGGTTGGAAAAATATTCGCACTTCATCTGTGACTTTTGCTTGTGGATTATTAACAGGCGCATCAGAAATGAGCATTAACGAATATGAACCCAATATTTTGTCATTTGGTCCAGGAATATAAGTTGGATTGGCAGAAAAACGAATGGTGGAAACATTTCCAGGCATAAACTTACCATCTCCGAGTGTAATCCAATCTCCATCCGATACATCACCAGATATGGTAGCATTCAAGACAGACATATTTAGGTTTTCATTGAGACAAATGTATGTGTCTGTACCAGCGAATACATTTATAGCAGCAGGTGGTTGGAGATTAATTGAAAACCAAACAGTGACAATCATTGTCAGAGCGACAACATACAAAGTCAAAGATGATATTTTATTAAAGGTTTTCAATTTATATTAGCATTATTTGTAAGATATTATTATCTTTAAATAGGTTACATACATATTACAATTTTTTATAATGCAAAAATGATACCAAAATTAAAACAAAAACATGTTACACCGATAAATGAAATCATAATGGTTTGATTATCAATTTATTATTTCATAGTCATGAATAATTCAAAGTAGTCTGTAATTGGGATCAATAGCTTTAAATATCACTACCCTATTAAAAAAATTGTATTTCGAAATAAAATAAACCTTTTTACAAAAAATTAAGGCTAAATCATTTGAAAAATTATTAATAGTCGTACATTTATCTCTCAATAGCCATGGATGCCACATATTACATGGTAAATATTTATTCATTTTTAACTCAACAAACATCTTTCACATGAGGACATTCTTTACAATTATTACCTGTTTATTTTTGGGTTTAAACCTTAGCGTTGCCCAAGTTAGTTTTTCTGATAATTTTGATTCTTACACAGATGGTGCCTATCTTGGAACTTCATCTAATAAATGGACGACATGGGGAAATGCTCCTGGCACTGCAGAAGATGCAAAACTCAGCAGTGAACAAGCTAAAAGTGGTACTTTAAGTGCTAAAATATTTAGTACTGTCGCAGCAGGAGGACCTATGGATTTAGTGCTCCCATTTGGAGGTAGATATTCATCTGGTGGATTTAATTATAAAATGAGTTTATTTGTTCCTACAGGCAAAAATGCTTACTTTAATTATCAAGCAACTGGTACGGTTGGTCAAACTTGGGCTCTTGATGTAAACTTAAATGAAGATGGAAGTGCAATTTTCACAAATGGTTCCACTGTTTTGCTTAGCACAGTACACAAAAAAGATGCTTGGTTTGATCTTGAAATGGAAATAAACTTTGGATCAAATGTATGGATAGTAAAAATCGATGGCCAATGTGTAGGATCTTTTTCTAATCCAACAAACAGCATAGGTTCTATCAACTTTTACCCTAGAAACAATAAATCACTTTATTATGTAGATGATGTTTCTTTTGATTATGATCCAGCTACAAAACCTTTCCAATTGGATGCTGGTGTGACTGATTTTGTATGGAGTAGTGGAAAATTAGCAGGTATGAAAGATGAGCCTATTTTCTCTATTAGAAATAATGGTGCATTGAAGCTTACATCTGCTACTTTAAATGTTCAGATAGGTTCAGAAAACATTCCGATAGAATTAGAAGAAATGGATCTTGCCAAGGGTCAAACAGAAGTCATATATCTTCCAGAAATAATACTTCAAGGTGGTAAAAATGAAATCATCATCACGCTTAGCAAAATAAATGGTGAAACAACTGATGAGAATGCATGCAACAATATCAGCGTATTCTCTATAAATGGTGTAGTGCCTGCTCCTAGTAGAGCAGTACTAGTAGAAGAAGGAACAGGTACGTGGTGTGTATGGTGTCCAAGAGGTGCTGTATTTATGGACAAACTTAGTGCTGTATATAAAGGATTATTTATTCCTATAGCAGTACATAATGGTTCTACTGACCCGATGCTAGTTCCTGAATATAATACATTTATGGCTTTCCCTGCCTTCCCAAATAGCAAAGTGAATAGAGGTTATTTGGGAGATCCATCAGGTTTAGAAGATCCATTCCTAACAGAAATTGCCAAACCAGCAACGGCTCAGTTTTTAGTAGGCAGTAAATATACTGAAAGTACAAAGACTTTAGATGTATCTGTAGAAGTTGATTTTCTTGATGCAGCGACTGGAAACCACTTTGTTTCATTAGTCTTAGTAGAAGATGATGTAAAAGGAACGACGGCAGGGTACAACCAAGCAAACGCTTATGCAGGCGGAGGCAATGGCCCTATGGGAGGATATGAATTACTTTCTAATCCTGTACCAGCTTCACTAATGGTTTACGACCATGTAGCAAGAGCAGTATCCGGATTGACAAGCAATACAAACAATTCATTTACAGGAAATTACACTCCTGGTGACAAGGTTGTTAAAACATTCAGTTTTGTATTAGGAGATACATGGAAAACTGAAAACATGCACATCGTTCCGATCCTTCTGAAAGGCAACACATATGTTAATGCTGCAACTGTTACTGTAAATGAAGCCTTAGCTAATGGATTCATAAGCAGTGCAGATAATATCATTTTGTCAGCAAATGATGTAAAAGTATATCCAAACCCTTCTAAAACAACGACAAACATTGATCTATCGTTAGCAAAACCTTCACAAGTGGAAGTTCAAATAATGACGCTTGCAGGTAGCACTATCAGTCAAAAAGATTATGGTACACTATCAGGTGATGTAACATTACCTATCAATCTTTTCCTTATGAATAGTGGTATTTATCTTGTAAAAGTAAAAACAGATGCTGGTACAAGAATAGAAAAGTTGATTGTTGAATAATAATCAATCATTAACTGTATAAATAAAAAGAGAAGTTATCTATGAAGGTAGCTTCTCTTTTTTTTATTGTAGACAAAGCTTCTAACTTTGGAATTTCCCATATTGTTACCTGATGATTTTTTAATGCTATCCCTTCAAGATTGTGTTTAGATATTTTGTTTTTTGATGATGTAGGTAAATCTTCAAACTTTGATATTTTCCCAATTGATGATGTACTTGACTTTGACAGAATATGACTTAAAGGTATTAGACTGATGTAATAATTCTAACATCCAAATTTGGTCAAGGAAATCATTATATTACTTTCTGATTGGTATATACTTTTTAGCATCAGAGTCTTAAAAAAATCTGATATAGATATAGCCGAATCCCCAGCACTTGAATAAAAATCAAAAGCACTTAAAAAAATAAGCCAGTCTAACCTAAATCATCACAGAAAGTTACAAAATAACTATTTTACCATGTTTTCCGATTATTCCAGCAGAAGTAATGGTGAAATAATGCATACCCTTGGTCAGAAACCGATACTTTAGGTCAATATTACTTCCTTCAATAGATATCTTGTCTATCAATTGACCTGTACTATTATAAATATTCAATTCGTGGGCATTTCGGCTATTCAGGTGACCCTTAAAGTGGACCAACTCTGAAGCAGGATTTGGGAAATATTGAAATAAATCATGATGTACACCTTGATTCTCTGTAGCTGATACATTGGAACAATTGCCCGGAATATTTTTATCAAGCCAACCTATACGAGTAGATATCCATGCTTTGAGTGTATCTAATTCAGCTGCATAAGTAGTTGCAATCGAACCAATCTCAGGAGCTGGCCCACTCATCCCCAAAATCCGCCATCGATCAAAATGTCGAATATGAGCATTGATAACTAATGTATGCACACTATCTATATAATTGAATAAGTAAGCTGTATCCAAAATATTTTTTCTGTATTCTTCATAAGTACATCTAAGTTCATTGGCAAATGTAGTATCCTGCAACATCCTTACATACCATCCTGTAGAATAATTGTCTGTCGGACAATCATTATTGAGATGCGCCCATCCTTCACCATTGGTATTATCGTACAAATCGCAGATGCCCAAATTCTTCCATGCCCAATCAAAATCCCACACAGGTCCTGCCTTGAGCTTATTTCCTTTAGAATATCTATCTTTATTATAAAAAATACTTTTCTTAAAACCATCTGCATTTCTAGACAGCTCGTTGACCAGAAAGTAATCAATAAAAGAAGGGACATCTAGAAATCTTCTATAACCTTGAGCTGCATCACCAAATTCGTCACTGTACAAACGTGTCTCGAGACTATCTATAAATCCAGCTATATACGTCTTTTGCTTGGGCATGATGGTCTCTGCATCTGGATACTCATACAAGAAATGGACATCAAAACCTGGGTGATCAATAGGCGAAAAATTGGATTGAAAACTATTATTTTCTCCTCTGATATTTTGCTCCAAAATATATCCGCCAGTAAGTTTGTCGCCATCCAAGTCTTCAGGATCGAGCTTAGCTATATTTACCCTGTTTTTATCTCTTTTTATCTTCTCTGAGAATATATAAATACCCTTATATGTACTATCTATCAATACTTCGCATATCCTTGTGGCGGGGCTATAATTTCCCATTTTATTGAATAGATGATGCGACAATGTATTTCTGATCAGGGATCTATCATTAAAATTTGAGAGAAGTATCCAGTCATTTTCTTCGGGCATGCCCAGCAAGGATACATCTTTATTCTCGCCATTCTGTTCTCTAGTCTCGATACTGTATGGTGCTTGAGGATAGCCCGATGAACTTGCCCCGCGAATATTAATACCTGCGTCCCCTTCATAATGGATAAGTCCATCTGCAAGCACACTCAATTTTACATTGATTTTACCATCATACGGAATATTCTGACCTAAAGTATTTATAGAAATTACTGGCAATTCTGATCCATCTAAAATGACACGACCTATATCATTCCATTGCACATTAAATTGTGTTTTCCCTTCATTTCTACCCCATATCTGAACATATACCATTTGTCCTGCTGGAATATCATAGATTTTAAGGGACGATTTTTTCTCATCATTATCAGTATTTTCACATGCCATCATCTGTAAACCTGTACAACTATTGCCTTGCCAAACTGCATAACCGACAACTACATCATTGAGCTGTTGAATACTGATTTCCATATTTCCTGATCTAGGTATCTCGGTGACATACCATAAGTCTCCACCCAAAAAATCAGGACAGTTGGCTGGTCTAATACCGGAGCCCGTAAAATCCAAGTTGTTGGCTTCCTTGTCTTCATTCAAAACTAGCGGCAGAGCCACGCATGGATGTTTGCCTGGTATGGCGACATCATTACAATTTCCCACCATGGATATGACATCACCTACAATGGGATTAGGACCGTCTTGAAAAAAAATATTCCAACCTGCATCATAGATCTGATATGTATTTTCATTCTCATATTCTCCAGAGGTATAGTTAAGTCGAATAACATCATTTTCGCAAACTTCAAATGACTCACTACTTCCAAAACCTTGTCCATAGAATTTCCCTATTAGTGTATCGTTTATGTACACTTCCAAAAATCCACCATTCCAACTATCTCCATAACTATCTTGCATGGTGAGTGTGTAAGTACAACATTGGGTTGCAGCCTGATGGGAAAACAACATCACCAAAAAAATGATGGCAATCTTTAGACTGTATAGGAATGAAAACATAAAGTACGAAAAAGGTTTTGTCATTTTGTGGAATTGAATATCAATTTATAAGATTGACAAAAGTACTATATCCATTTAAGATCGTTCACAAGTTTTTATGACTTATTTGAATTATTTTCAAAATAGATGAAATAAACCAGATACGGCTCAACTGAAATATTTAAATACCCAATCAAATATAAAATAATTGAATCCAGATAGAAAAGTCTTTAATAAAAAATTGAACTCTTAGGACAAAACACCGTTTGTACAAGATGTAACCAAATAATTATGCAAAACCGAAAAATTGTATTGGCTATAGGAGGATCTAGCGGTTCTATATATGCGCAAAGATTGATGACAAAACTTGCGAATATAGGTGATGATCTCACTGTTGGAGTGTTAATGTCTGATAATGCTATTATAAATTGGGAAATAGAAATAGGACCTTTCGATAAAAAAGTTTGGCCCTTAACATTCTATAATAAAAATGATTTTAATGCACCATTTGCATCAGGATCAGCACGATATGATACCATGATTGTGTGTCCGTGCTCTATGGGACTGTTAGGTAGGATCAGTGCAGGACTTTCTGATGATTTGACAACGAGGGCCGCTGATGTTATATTAAAAGAAAGAAGAAAACTAATCATAGTACCTCGTGAAACTCCTTACAACCTCATCCATCTCAGAAACATGCTGAACCTCACAGAAGCCGGGGCCATCATTTGCCCTGCTACGCCGTCATTTTATAGCAGACCTCAGACCGTAGAAGAGATAGCAGATACGGTAGTAAACAGAGTTATGGATTTAGCTGGACTACACATGGACAAAACTTATAGATGGGGAGAATAAGCAATGATAACTCCTAGATTACTAAAGCTTTCCATCTTGTTGCTGAGCCATTTCCTTTTGCTTTTTTAAATATCTCGAAGTTTTATGCACAGCTATACTTGCATTTAACTCAAAACCTATGAGTAGGATCAAACAATTAAATTGTATCCACACCATCATGACTATTAAGGCACCTATAGAACCATAGATTTCATTGTATCTACCAAAATTATTGATAAAATAACTAAAACCTAAAGATGTTAATAATGACAAAAAAGTAGCCAACAATGATCCTACATTAATAAAAGGAATACGTCTATACATGGATGGACCATAGGTATAGGTAATACTTATCCCAGTGTAAACCATAAATACAGCAAACAACCAATTAAAAATACTCACAGAAATCAGTAACGAGTCAGCAATCAATAACTCTGTCTTCAAGTACTCAATCACCTTACTCTCTACTACCATCATAATCAGTGAAACGATGAGCAATAATGACAATACTATTGTTAAAGCCAAGGCTATCAATCGAGTTTTTATCCAATGTCTAGGTTTGAAAGTTTGATGGTATGCTTTATCAAATCCCGACATCAAAGTCAACATACCATTTGAAGAAAAGAACAAAGCTAATATCGCTCCCAATGATAATAAACCGTCTCTTTTGATAGAAGTAATATCCGTAATTATAGAAAAAATATAATCATGCGCGCTCTGCGGAATAACACCTTGTAGCTGATCACTAAGCATAGCCGTATAATCCTGTACTATGGTAAACAAAGGTAGTAAAGTGAACAAAAATATGATGGCTGGGAAAATGGACATAAATAAGCTAAAAGCAATAGAATTTGCCCTTGTACTGATACTATCTTTTTGAATTTCTTCAATAACAAATGTGACAACTTCGTAAATCGTCATACCCGAAAAGCCTGCTGGACTGTAAACCTTAGACCAAGCTATTGTTTTTTGGACAAAAGGCAGGTCATAAAATTGTTGTTTTAGACTTTTTTTTCTTTCGATCAAAACAATGGTCTTAATTTTTCCAACATATATTCAGGACAAGATATCTTTTTTTGGGAGTCCATATCCACAAACATAAGTTTGACTTCAGCTTTGTGGATCATTACTGACGATTCATTATATATTTCATTGGTAAATACAATCAATCTCGATGGCAACTCATGCAATATAGTTCTAATGGTAAGTGCTTCATCGTATTTTGCAGGTAAGATATACCTTGCGTCTACGTGCACAACGGGCATCATCACTCTATATTTTTCTTCTAGGTCTTTGTAAAGCAAGCCAAGATTCCTCATGGTCTCTACCCTACCGATTTCATACAACTGTGGATAATTGCCATAATACAGATATCCCATCATATCGGTCTCTCCGTATCTTACACGTTTTATAAAATCAAAGCTCACCATGATAAAATGTTTAGATTGGAAGTCGCTCCAATGGACATGTCATACAATGTGAACCACCACGCGCTCTCGAAAGTTCATTCGAAGGCAATGTAATGATGGTTTTCTGAATACTTTGTGGGTCTAAAATTCCTTCATTTACTTGTGAGATCAAATCGCGTGCATGAATTATTGAATATCCAGCTTCTTTAAGCGCAATCTCAGTTTTTGGATTACGATCATAAGTCAAGGCAACACCAGGCTTTAAAGCTACGAGGTTACATCCATCTGTCCACTGCTCGCGTTCTTGATAAGGCGAAGCACCTTCTCCTGCAAAAATAAAATTTACCTTTGGATTTATTTCATGTAAAAAGAAATTCTTAACAGAATCATACACTATTTCAGCGCCATTTTTGCGATATACTTTAACATTAGAACTCACTCCATCAAAAATGATAGGTTTAAAACAAACTATATCATTGTGATCGATTAAAGTAAACAAAGTATCAATATGCATACATGTACGATCTGAAGGAATATTTATTTGGGCAACATTAGAGACTAATCCCTTTTCAAACAATACCTTTTTTACACATTGGATAGCATAATCTGTAGTTCTTTCCGAGCAACCTATCAAGACAAAATCGTCATTGAGCATCATGACATCACCACCTTCCATAGATACCACTTCTCCTTTTTTGGATGGTGGAAATTTATCTAAATGGTTAAGATTAATGATTTTACCTTGAGCATTCAGCGTCTTAAATAATGGATGCGCATAAAAGATAAACCTAGTCAACAAATTTTCTCTATACCTAGCAGATTTAGCCGCCTTTGTGATAATAATATGATCTTTTATGACAACCGCAATATCTCGAGTGAAAATAAAATTGGGTATTGGATCAAAATATATATGGTCTTCATCTTGATAATAACCTGTAATGAGAAGTTTGGTCAGGGCAGAAGCTCCAAGCGACATAAAAAAGTCTTTATCTGTAGGTGGCAGTTCTTCATAATCTACTATTTTATCTATCAATTCTTCTTTGACATCAGGGCTTGCTTCAAATCCTTCTTCTATCAATCGCTGAGTATCAAGAACATTTTCTTTGCCTAAAATATGCTGTAGAACTCTTCTAAAAATATCATGCTCTTCTCTCATTTGAGGGAGATGCACGATATCGTCAAAGAGTAATTCTTCCGCTTTTTTGGGTGAAATTCTAGCTATACCTTCATCAGGTCTGTGAATGATAACTTTTTTAAGTGTGCCTATTTCTGAGTTTACATTAAGCATACAATCTTTTGGTTTGGTTTCGGATGCGAAGGTAACTAGTAATTACTAATTAATAATTACTAATTAACAATTATTAGCTGCCTTTTATTTTGAAGACCATAATACCACATTGTGAGTCATATTTTCCAGGGGCAAATTCAAATTCCATTGCTTTTCTGATCGCTAAAGAAACGAGACTTTTTCTAGCAATGCTGGACATAGAGCCATTAAATTCTGCCTTTGTTACTGTTCCAGCTTTATTGACACAGATATTAATGCTCACTTTACCATTTTCATTTGCAAGAATTACAATACTAGGTATTTCTTTAATTTTTCTTTTTCCTAACTCCTGGCCGGAAAGTTCAATAGTAACGTCTTCATCTATAACAAAGCTATTGACTGTATTATCTTCTTTAGGTAAGCTCTCATCAATGACAGGATGTTCAGAATCATCGATAGTAGTAGGTGTATCAGTAGTTTCAGTTACTTCACCCGTCGGTTCTTGAGTACCTTCTGATAATACTTCATCTTTCTGTATCTCACTTGGATTTGTGGTTTCTACAGGAGTTTCTACTGTAGACGGTTGATCAGGTTCCTGATTGATAACTTTAACTTTGGGTTTATTATTTGATTGATTTTTACTGATACCACATAGATTTTTTGCTTTAGATTCTGCAGCAGCACTTCCTAGATTCATTGCTGTCTCATAATCTTTACATGCTTTTAATAATTGACCTTCATTCTCTAAAATTGCGGCACGCCACTCGTAAAAATCTGTGTTTTTATCATCCAAAGATATTGCTGCGGTCAAACAATTGATAGCTGCATTGGCATCGTTCATAGCTGCAAAAGACCTACCAAGCAAGCCAGCTGACTCGGCACTTATACCATTCACTTCAATAAATTGCATTGCATCCATTTTAGCGCCTTTATAAGCAGCTAAGGCATATTTAGCCAATCCTCTTTTTATTAAAGCATTTTTGTATTTTGGATCTTTAGCTAATACTGCATTATATTGCGTAATGGCTTCATCATATCTTCCTGTTTCAAAAAGATACTCAGCTTTGACAAAAATAAATCCTGTCTCTTCATCTAAAACTTGAGCCTGAAGGACTGAAGACAACAATAATATTGAAGTCAACACATTTAAAATACGGATATTCATGGTTTCACTGGTTTGTTATGATATAAAGACAAAAATACATATATTATTGTTAGTTAAGAAAAGTTTAATATTTTTATAACAATAAAATACTAGATCAAAAGCCGTTAAATGTTATATTTACTTTTTCTTGACTTCTTTCTTCTTGACTTCCTTTTTCTTAAATGCATCAGGTATTTCTGCTTCTATCCAAGACTTCACTACATCTAGACTTACTGTTTGTAGGTAATCTGCTTCTACCTTTTCACCATTTACTTTTGGAACCTTTAGGTTGTTTTTACCAAACTTGATGTATGGTCCCCATCTTCCATTTTCAATAGAAACTTTGTCAGCAGGCCAATTTTGAATATATCTATTGGCTTCTTTTTCCACTTTTATATCAATGATTTCAATGGCTTGTTCTGATGTGATGGTATCTATTTTATACCTAGCTGGGATAGGAACAAAAATATCGTTCCATTTAACATATGGGCCAAATCTACCTTTCCCTTTGGTAATAGGTAGGTTTTGATAATGTCCAATGGGTGCGTTCTCATCCATTTTAGCATCAATAAGTGTTGTAGCTTCTTCTATCGAAATAGACATTGGATCAAGATTACGCGGCAAGTTGACAAAAAGTTTACCCACTTTGACGTATGGTCCATATCTTCCTGTATTCACTATGATTTCTTCTCCTTTGTAATCACCTATTGTTCTTGGCAACTTAAACAACTCCATTGCCTCTTCAAACGTTATCGTCTCAAGAGACTGACCAGGCTTAAGGTTTGCATATCTTGGTTTTTCACCTTCCTTCACTTCTTCTCTGTCACCAATCTGAATCACTGGCCCGAATCTCGTCATCTGGGCAATGACAGAATAACCTGATGCTTCATCAATACCCAATTCCCTTTTCCCTTTTGCTCTTTCGGCAGTTTCCATGGTTTTTTCCACATTATCATGAAAAGGACCATAGAAATTTTTGAGCATTCCCTTCCAATCTACACCATCTGTTGCAATTTTGTCCAATTCATCTTCTACCCTTGCTGTAAAACTGTAATTCATGACTTGATCAAAATGTTCTGACAAGAAATCCACCACTACCATTCCCAAGTCTGATGGGTAAAGACAATTTTTGGTAGTACCAGTGATTTCTGATTTAGTTTCAGACTTGATATTTCCAGCATGCAATTTCATATACCTGTAAGCACGCGGCACGCCTTCACGACTTTCTTTTGTCACATATCCGCGTTCTTCTTCCATAATTTTGGAGATCGTAGGCGCATAAGTGGAAGGTCTACCTATACCTAGTTCTTCAAGTTTTTTGACCAAACTGGCTTCTGTATATCTTGATGGTGGTCGTGTAAAACTTTCCACTGACTCCATATAATCTAGGTTAAGATTTTGACCTTGTTTTAAAGGAGGAAGCATGCCTTTTGTATCTTCATCCTCATCGTCATCCGTAGATTCTAGGTATACTTTTAAGAATCCATCAAAGGTTAAAACTTCACCCACAGCTTCAAGTTGTTTGTCCTTCATGGTAGAAATGTCAATCTTTACGATCGTTTTTTCTATTTCTGCTTCAGACATTTGACTAGCTATGGTACGCTTCCATATCAAGTCATATAGTCTCATTTGATCTCTATCTGGTCCGATATTTTTACGCTCTATGTAGGTAGGTCTTATAGCTTCGTGCGCTTCTTGAGCATTAGCTGTTTTTGACTTATACTTCCTTATGTGAAGATAATTTTTACCATAACTTGATTCTATTTCTGCTGCAATAGCTGCCACTGCAGTATCACTTAAATTGGAAGAATCTGTTCTCATATATGTAATGAGACCTTCTTCATATAGTCGCTGAGCAGTGGACATTGTCCTATTTACAGAAAAACCTAGTTTTCTACTTGCTTCTTGTTGTAAGGTCGATGTGGTAAATGGTGGCGCTGGAAACCGTTTAAGTGGTTTTTTCTCTATGCTGTTAATATTAAAATCTGCACCGTTACATTTGTCCAAAAACGATTTAGCATCTTCTACATTATCGATTCTAGTAGTATACTCCGCTTTTAGAGCTACTTTTTCGCCTCTACCATTATCTACTTGAAATATAGCTGTGATTTTGAAAAAAGGTGTGGAGTTAAAGTTTTGGATTTCTCGTTCCCTCTCTACAATAAGTTTTACTGCCACAGATTGTACCCTACCTGCTGACAATTTATTTTTTACTTTTCTCCAAAGTACTTCAGATAATTCAAATCCCACCAATCTGTCTAGTATCCTACGAGCTTGCTGCGCATTGACTAAGTCAATATCAACTGTACGTGGATTGGCCACTGCTTTTTGGATAGCTGGTTTGGTGATTTCAGAAAAAACAATCCGTTTTGTTGTCTTCTCATTCAGTCCGAGCTCCTTGCACAAATGCCAAGAAATGGCTTCTCCCTCTCGGTCCTCGTCCGTTGCAAGCCACACTTCTGTTGCTTTTTTGACATGCTCTTTTAGTTCTCTTACGACTTTGGTTTTTTCTGGTGATACGACGTAAGATGGCTCAAAATTATTGGCAATGTCTATTCCTCTATTTCCCTTTTCTAGATCTCTGATGTGACCGTAACTAGACTTAACGGTAAAATCTGATCCGAGAATTTTTTCTATTGTTTTGGCTTTCGCCGGGGACTCCACTATGAGTAAGTTTTTCGCCATTTGGACAAACTTTATTAATTATTTAGCAAGGATAATACGGACAAAAAATGCGAAACGCTATAAAAATAGTTAATTCGATTTATCATCCAAAAAAGAAAAAACCATCACAAAACTACAATTGGCCATTTCTTTAAAAGTGCAAAACTATGAATTTTTAATATTTATTACGATATATTTACATATTTATAGAAAATCATCTTTCCGAAATGAATTACAAGTTCCATTATAGTTAGCAGCAATATAGGTTTTGTGCTACTTTTTTCATCTAAATCTAGAATAAAATTTAGACCTACAATAAGTCAGGCCTTTTTTCTGTCGTTATCCTTAAAGCTTCTTCGTACCTCCATTCATCTATTTTTCTTTCATGACCTGACAATAATATCTCAGGCACTTTATGACCTTTAAAATCTGCCGGTCTAGTATAAACAGGTGGTGCTAACAAATTATCTTGAAATGAATCGGTCAGGGCGCTTGTCTCGTCATTGAGCACGCCTGGAATCAATCTCCCAATGGCGTCCACCACTACTGCTGCTGCCAATTCTCCACCTGATAATACATAATCACCAATAGATAGCTCCATAGTTACGTGGATGTCTCTAATTCGTTGGTCAATACCTTTATAATGACCACAAATGATCATAAGATTTTCAAAACATGAAAGTCTATTGGCTATTTTTTGATTAAAAGTCTGTCCGTCAGGTGTCATATAGATAACTTGGTCATAAGTCCGTTCTGACTTTAATGACGTAATACATGTATCTAGTGGTTCACACATCATCACCATACCTGCGCCACCACCAAACTGGTAGTCATCTACTTGTTTATGGATACCAAGTCCAAAATTTCTGAGTTGGATGACATTTATATTGAGCAAGCCCTTGTCACCTGCTCTCTTCATGATAGAATGCTCAAACGGACTCCTCAGCAATTCAGGCACAACCGTGATGATATCAATATGCATAATGGAGTTTTACTGCGATAATTTTAACTCAAAAACTCACCAAGTTCCAATTAGTAGAATCGGCCTGATTAAATCAATGAACTAACAAAACAAAATTTAACTTTTAAGTGCTTACTTTTTTAATTCAGCATAATATTTATAAAAATGCGGAATGGTCTCAATGCCTTTATAAAAATTGAACACACCATAATGCTCATTTGGAGAGTGGATATCATCTGAATCCAAACCAAATCCCATCAATACAGTCTTCACATTCAATACTTTCTCAAACAAAGCTACGATAGGAATACTTCCTCCACCTCTAACTGGAATTGGCTCCTTACCATATGTCTCTAACATAGCTTTGGCAGCTGCTTTGTACTCTGGTGTATCTGATGGTGTTACTGCAGCTTCACCTCCATGATGTGGCCTCACTTCTACTTTGACAGAAGGTGGTGCAATACTTTCGAAGTAATCTTTAAACAACTTAGTAATGACATCACTTTTTTGGTTAGGTACCAATCTCATGCTGATTTTGGCAAATGCTTTGGAAGGAAGCACTGTTTTTGCACCTTCACCTATATATCCGCCCCAAATTCCATTGACTTCGAGTGTAGGCCTTATAGATGTTTGCTCTAATATGGTATAACCATTTTCGCCTTGAGTATCTTGCACACCTAAACCTTTCATGTATTCATCACGATTAAAAGGTGCCTTATTCATGGCTGCACGTTCTTCATCAGAAACGATGACAACATCATCATAAAATCCAGGAATTGTGATGTGCTTGTTGTCATCTTTTAGTGAAGCAATCATATCACATAATATATTGGCAGGATTACCTACAGCGCCACCATACACACCTGAGTGTAAGTCTTTATTTGGACCTGTGACTTCTACTTCTACATAACTCAAACCTCGAAGACCCACAGTAATAGAAGGTATATCATTGGCAATCACAGATGTATCTGAAATCAAAACTACATCACAAGCAAGCATCTCTTTATATGTGCTGCAAAAAGTACCAAGATTGCTAGAACCGATCTCTTCCTCTCCTTCTATCATAAATTTGACATTACAAGCGAGCTCATTAGTACGAACCATCGCTTCAAAAGCCTTGACATGCATGAACATTTGTCCTTTATCATCGCATGATCCACGCGCGAAAATAGCCCCATCAGGATGAATATCTGTTTTTTTGATCACTGGTTCGAATGGTGGACTCTCCCACAATTCTAATGGATCAGCGGGCTGCACATCGTAGTGACCATAAACCAAAACAGTGGGCAATGAAGCATCAAATACATGTTCGCCATATACGATAGGATGCCCTGCTGTAGGGTAAATTTCAACTTTTGCACATCCAGCACTTCTCAAACTGTCTGCTACTACTTCCGCATTTCTGGCTACATCAGCTTTGTATTTTGGATCAGCACTAACGGATGGAATTCTTAACATTTCTAGCAATTCATCTAGAAATCTTGTTTTATTTTCAGCAATATATTGGTTAACTATTGACATGATATGTTTAATTTTTGATATCTTTTATAAATGATTTACCCATGTTGTATAGGGCAAAACTGTATCTATCTGCTGCTTCTTCTATGATTTTCGAAGTAGGTTTTCCTGCACCATGACCTGCACTTTTATCTATGCGGATTACCACAGGATTTGTACCTTGCTGTTTAGCTTGTAATTCTGCAATAAACTTGTATGAATGTGCTGGCACTACCCTATCATCGTGATCAGCTGTCGTAACCATCGTTGCTGGATATGATGTTTCTTTGACATTGTGTACAGGAGAGTATCCTAATAAATAATCTAACATTTCTTTGCTTTGTTCAGCTGTTCCATAATCATAAGCCCATCCTGCACCAGCCGTAAAGGTGTGGTAACGAAGCATATCAAGTACACCGACAGCTGGCAGTGCTACTTTAAAGAGGTCAGGACGCTGTGTCATACAAGCACCCACAAGCAATCCACCATTGGAACCACCAGCGATAGCCAGGTATTCACTTGAAGTGTATTTATTGGCAATCAAATATTCTGCTGCTGCAATAAAATCGTCAAATACATTTTGTTTTTTCATTTGAGTACCTGCATCGTGCCATTTTTTACCATATTCTCCACCACCTCTTAGGTTTGGAACTGCATAAATACCACCTTGCTCCATCCACACAGCATTAGAAATACTAAAATTAGGTGTAATGCTGACGTTAAATCCACCATATCCATATAGCATGGCAGGATTATTACCATCAAGTTTTAAACCTTTTTTATGTGTGATGATCATAGGCACTTTTGTACCATCCTTTGAAGTATAGAAGACTTGTTTTGATTCGTAATTCTCTGGATTGAAGTCGATTTTTGGTGTCACATAGACTTCTGATGCGCCAGTTGCAGGATTGTATTTATAAATACTACCCGGTGTGATATAATTTGTAAATGAGAAATAAACATCTTTTTCATCTTTTTTCGCACCACCCATAGATGCAGTACCAAGACCAGGCAAAGTGACTTCACGAACTAGTTTGCCTGTGTAATCATACTGTTTGATGTTAGATAAAGCATCTTTCATGTAGTGAGCAAAAAAATAACCACAAGCAGTACCTGCACTCAGTACATTCTCTGTTTCTGGGATAAAGTCAACCCATTTACTAGCCACTGGATTGGATGCATCAGTAGTCACAATCTTTTCATTTGGTGCATTCAAATTGGTCACTATAAAGAGCTTAGTACCTTCATTTTCAATAACATAACTATCACTATTAAAATTATCCACCAAAGTAACAAGTTTACCTGATTTGTCTTGAAGATCTATCATGTATAACTCATTCCCTGAAGTAGAAGTGGCTGCTGTGATAAATAAATATCTTTCATCTTCAGTTACGGAACCACCTACATATCTTCTTTTTTGCTTTTCGCCAAAAATGACTTTATCATCTTTCTGTGAATTGCCTAATTTGTGATAATATAATTTGTGTTGATCTGTTTTTGCTGAAAGTTCGCTTCCTTTAGGTTTGTCATAACTTGAATAATAAAAACCTTCATTACCCTTCCAAGATAATCCGCTGAATTTAACATCAATCAAGGTATCTTCTAGTATTTTTTTGCTATCAGCATCCATAATGATTACCTTTCTCCAGTCGCTTCCACCTTCAGAGATTTGATATGCTACTTTAGAGCCATCTTTTGAAAATTCTATTCCTGCCAAAGAAGTAGTCCCATCTTTAGAAAAAGTATTTGGGTCTAGGAAAATCTCTGAATCCTTCTCACCACTATTTCGCCAAAGCACAAATTGATTTTGGAGACCATCGTTTTTGTAAAAATAAGTATATTTTCCTTCTTTAAAAGGTGCCCCATATTTCTCATAATTCCACAGTTTCTCCAATCTAGACTTATAATCTGCTCTAAAAGGAATTTTGTCTAAATAATCAAATGTGACTTTGTTTTGAGCATCTACCCAAGCATTTGTCTCTGTAGATAGGTCATCTTCGAGCCATCTATACTGATCGATTATGGTTGTATCAAAAAAAGTATTTTGTATAGTATCTTTTCTAGTTTCTGGATATTGTAAGGCTTCTTGAGCGATTTTAGGCATTTCTTTTTCTTTACAAGCTATAACAGAAATAGCGATTAAAAATGGCAAAAATTTGTTCATTTTAAGATTGATTAATGTGAAATGATGTCAATTATTAAAAGCTCAAAAGTAGTAATTAAATAATTTTGAAACAATTAATTTTCAGAATCATTTTAAACGATTCCTAAATATAGATGAACTGAACCAAAAATTAGGTTCTATTTTCTATCCTTGACGAGAGAATTAAAATGGCTTTCTTTACAATAGTTATTAGCATATCGCTTCCATCTAGTATTTTTATAATGATCGCCTGCATAAAAAGCAAGTAGCATTTCAAAATCTTCTAGTTCTATAAAGCCATCGTATGACTGAATTTTGGTAAATTTTTCGTCCATAAAGGCTACAGCTGGAAATGACATATATCCATTAAGAAGATCAACTGCTAATTCGTGAAAGTCATATTTACCTACACGGACTGAAGAGTATGATTTGTTGTTAAGTGTAATTTTTTCAGTAGATTCTGCATTTATTCTAAATGTGTAGAAGTTTTGATTTACAAATCTTGCTAATTGATCGTTTGCAAATGTGTTTTCTTCCATAAACCTACACCATTTACATCCATCGTAATAAAAGTAAATAATAAATTTTTTATTGGACTTTTGGATCTTTTCTTGAGCTAAATCCCATGAAGTCCATTTTATTTTGTTCTGCCCTATCATAGGTGATAGGTAAAAAAAAGAAAGGCCTAAAAGAAAAATTCTCAGATTCATAAATATAAATAATAAATACTCTCCACTTTGTCTTGGTCAACAAAAGTAATAAATCTGACAAACAGATTGTTGTCATTTCTTAAAAAAACCTATTATTTTAATAAAATTTTAACAGTTTTTAACTTCATGGAGACACAAATTGCTGTTTTTTCGTTGCATTTGATCTCAGAAAAATATAGCCGAACAACAAAAAAAATAGCTTATAACCATTCAGAAAATCTAGATCAGATAGATCTAAGCTTTAACAATATTAAAAATATTTTTTAATATCTCTTTTACAAATTTAACATCGGGAAGGTATGTACCTTCTTTCATTGATGATTCCACAAACTGAATATCACCAGAAACTGATGTCTGTACGTTAGTTTGATATTGCAAGTAAAATGCACAATATATACTCACAACAAGAAGTGCCATAAATGCGTGTTTTGTGTTTACTTTACTTTTCATATTAAGAAATATTACAATATTTAAACAATTTATAAAATGGTATTTAAAATCAGAATGACCAATCCATATTAATCACAAAGATAATTTAATTTGAATGTACAAATCTACACTCATAACGTTAAAGTTTTACTAAAAGTTACAAAAGCAAGTTACTTTTTACATTATTAAAATTTTCTAATTTGTACATTCTAAATTCGCCCAAAATACCTTTGAAACTTATTATGAAGGAGACCATAAAGTAAAGACGTAACGAAAATGTGAAAGGTTGGATATGAAAGCTACTTTTATAAAATAATGTTAAAATAATTCTAATTGGCCATACTTTTTATAATACACCTAGAACTGCTAATTGCATATTTTTTAACAAAAATGCTACCATCATTAGCAAGCTTACATATTAACTATAGAAATTGATATAAATATTATCATATCTTTGCGCCATTCATAAAAATAGCTTTTCATGGCATCGATCATATTAAAAAACTGTCAAGTCTGTAATTCATCAGCAATCCAAGCTGTCACCCAAATAAAAGATCATTCTATCACGAAAGAAACATTTGAACTTCATAAATGTATGGAATGTGGATTTCTATTTACTCAAAATGCACCTGAAGAATCAGAAAGTGGTAGATATTATCAAAGTGAAGATTACATTTCTCATTCAAATACATCAAAAGGTTTGGTTTCTAGACTTTACCATGTAGTCAGGGACATTATGCTCGGTAGAAAATATAAACTTGTAAATTCTCTTGGGTCAAATAAAAATCTACTTGATGTAGGAAGTGGGACTGGTTATTTCTTAAACTTCATGAAACAAAAAGGATATGCCACATCTGGTATAGAAATAGATGAAAAGGCAAGGGAATTTAGCAAAAAACAATTTGGTCTAGATGTAAATACTCCTGAATATCTTAAAACTGGAGGAATCACTCAAAAATTCGGATATATCACTTTATGGCATGTTTTGGAGCACCTTTATGATCCAAACGCCTATCTACAGAAGTTTCACAGTCTATTAGATCATAATGGATATCTAATAATTGCTGTGCCTAATCATGCTTGTTTTGAAGCAAAATATTATGGAACTTATTGGGCGGCATATGATGTCCCACGGCATCTTTGGCATTTTACGCCAGAAACTTTAGAAAAAATTGCAGTCAGAAACAATTTTAAACTCATAGAAAAAAAAATGATGCCATTCGATCCTTTTTACAATTCGCTTTTGAGTGAAAAATATAAGAATAGTACATTAGGATTACTTCAAGGATTTACAATAGGTTTTGTTTCTTATTTGAAAGGTTTAATTAATGTAAATAAATCAAGTTCAGTTATTTACGTATTAAAGAAAGATTAATTACAATATCATTTCACCTGATCAAAGTAACGTCTCCACTTTTCATTTTTTGGACAAATGCTGGGTCCGTATAGGTAATTAGATAAGCGTAGACACCTTGCTCTAAATACTTACCACGATAAGTACCGTCCCATTCAATGACGCTTGGATTTTCAGTAATATATACCAAATTGCCCCATCGGTCATAGATGTTTACCATTTGGATCGTAAAACACTCGGGAATATAAATTCGCCATTTATCATTTCCTGTGGTACTTTCAGGTGCAAAAATATTTGGAATATAAAGATCTTGAGTAGCGTCAATGTCTATACTAAAATTTCTGTAATAAGCACAACCAGAAATATGTGTAAAAACTAAATCTATATTGCTTGGGGATTGAGTTTGGATCATATGCTCAAAACAACCTTCACAGTTTAGATTACCATCTCGATACCAATCAAGAGACCAAAATTTGCCATCTAAATCTACCATATATTTCAAAGGTTTGCCTGGATAAACGATGGTATCACCAAAAAATGGTACCTCGCCATCAAAAGGTATAGAAGGTAAATCGATATTATAATCCACTAAACAACCTATATCATTATGTGTGTAAAAAATTGACGCTGTAGTATCATCTGAAAAAATTGTTGGATTAGATAAGGATCCATTGCTCCACGTAAAAGACCAATTTGTTTCAGTATCAACAGTTAATTCATAAATACCAGAATCACAATCCACCAAAGAAATAGGCTCGTCTGGTAACGGAATTTGAACTGTATTTAATATAAAAACAGAATCGCAACCAAGATTTGTTTTATAATTGAATGAGAAACTTCCTTCTGAAGATATCCAACTACCTTTGTAAAATATGCTATCATTGGGACAGATACTGATATTGTCTATAAAGCTATAACTAGGTAGACTCTCAATTGTGGATGTGACACTAATGGGACAAAATGAATTCAGATCAAAATATGTAACATCTTGAGCATCAAAATACCAACTATTATTGATCAGAACAGAATCGCCTTGACAAACATTTATCGTATCAAAAATACCAACTTGTGGTATCAGGTCAACGATAATTGTAGCCAAACTATCACAACCATTCGCAGATGTGGAGTATTCATTAAAATCCCCACCTT